>JAFUSU010000029.1 GCA_017467515.1 Alphaproteobacteria bacterium | reverse complement strand
TTTTTTCTGACCAAAATTGCAAAGGCAAATATAATCTATAATGATTCAGGCACCAACCTCCTTATAGAATACCAAACCAAAACCAAACCTTCAGCTGGGCCAAAATCCTCATATCAAAAGTATGCGGCGGTTGAGTTTATCGCCAAAACGAGCAAAATTACTCAGGATAGTAACAATATTGATTTAGATAATTCAATTAGGGAAGCAAACTGTCCGTCAGGAGAGGTTTTTGTAGACGGCGTTTGTATGAGCAAGACGGAATGTCAAAACACTTATCCGTTAACATCTGTTTCCGCAAATGTCGGACGCTATATTTCAGCAGGCTGTGGTTCCGGTGAGAGATATTGTTATGTAAATTGTAATAACGGTTGGACGCAAAACGGTTGTTCTTGTAATGAAAACAGTTGCGAGGGGTATCCTTTGTCAACATCGACATTATGTTCAGCATTTAATTCCTGTAGGAAAGGCAGTTCGTATATGTATCAATGTACGGCTTGTCCTGAGGGCTATGGTTTGGAAAATGGTATTTGTATAGAGATTAAGCGTCCGGATAATTGTCCGTATGATGAAAAACCGAGTGACAGTAAAGGTATGGTTGCGAGTCATCAATACGGCTCAAATGTGTGCTATTATTACACCTCTTGTTATGAGGGATACAGTGGTCCGGCGGGAGGTGATTGTACGTCCAAGAGCTGTGACAGAAGTGTTTATCCTTATGATGTTCAGCCGAGTTCCAATGCGGGAGTTGTGGCAAGCTGTAAGAGTGGAGAGGATACGTATTGGGGCTATAAGAGCTGTAATGAAGGTTGGACGTTATCCGGAGCAAGATGTCTTGAGAATGAGTGTAGCGGATATGGCAGCGGCACGGCGACGATAGCGCACTGTAATAATTCTGAAAGGTGCCAGAAAGGAAGCACTAAGGTTTATAAATGCACTTCTTGTCAGAGCGGGTATGGCGTGAATGGTAGCGGATTATGTGAGGTCATTACTTGTCCGACAGGACAGATAAACATTTACACCTATTGGTGCAGTGATGCGTGGCGTTGTCTGATGCCCGGAGGATGACGGTAAAAAATAGAAAGAATCTTATTATTCCTCCCCTTTGACAAAGGGGAGGTTAGGAGGGGTGAAAAAGTTCTGAGGAAACTACCCTCCCTAACCCTCCCTCAAACAGGGAGGGAATAGAAGGAAACAATGTTATAAAAACAACAATTATTAATCTAAAAAAGGAGAAAGAAAATGAGAACGACTATAACAAACAGAATGATGATAGGGGCAAGCCTGTTAGGAATGACTTTCTCCTTATGCTTAACCGATGCCAATGCCCAAACTTGTGCTAAAGTTCCGACTTGTGCAGAGTTGGGATATACAGAAACGAATTGTGGCTCAAATGTGGCATTAAAGTGTCCTTTTGACCAAACAAAATTATTCTGCGGAAAAGAAAAATGTAAAGCCGGAGATATTTATTACAGCGATAATACCTGTAGTGATGAATATAATAGTAGTAAAACTGTTATCGGAGTGGTTGCAGGAGAAGGTTTTATTGTGAATATAGAGGAAACAGGCGAGAGTATGAAATGGGAGCCAGCAATAAATGCGTGCAAAGGTGTTTCCAGAGGCGGTAAAACAGCTCGTTTGCCGACAATTGATGAAGGGCTGAAAATAGCAAATAGTTCCGGCGCTATTAATAGAGGGCTGGCAAAAATATCGGGAGCAACACAGTTAAAAAATGACATCTATTGGTCTTCTACGGAGCTTGAGAATTATACGTCAAACGCGTGGTATTTCTACCCGATCCGCGGCACTGCGGGCAGCGGCCTTAAGGCGGGGGGTAACTTCTATGTCCGTTGTGTCTTTGCTTTTTAATTATCAATTTAACCCTTTACCTATTTTCCAACCGTGTTTTTAAAAACACGGTTGGGATGTTTTTTGACTTCTTGTCAGAATGGACTCTCGTGTCAAGCACGAGAGTGACGGAGAGAAAAGAGGGTAACGTTTTTTTATTACAGTCATACTCAGGCTTGACCTGAGTATCCGGTCCTCACCACGACGTCATACTCAGGCTTGACCTGAGTATCCATTGAGGAAAAAGCGATATTATTATGATGGATCCTCGGATCAAGTCCGAGGATGACGGAGAAAAAGAGAGTGACGATGTGTGGACATGATGGATCCTCGGATCAAGTCCGAGGATGACGGTAAGAGAGAAGGCACGAGAGTAACGGAGAAAAAAGAGAGTGACAGAGAAAAAAGAGGGCACGAGAGTGACATAAAAAAGAAGTTATATGTATGATGCTAAAAAGAAGAAAAAAACCTTATTTTAATTTCTCTAATATTTTAAAAGGATTTGCGTTTACGGTTGTTTCTTCGTCAAATTCGCTTTTAAAAATAAATTCCTCTCCTTCCTGCCGTGGATAATCTTCTAATACCAAGGCTATTTGTTCCATTGCCAATTGGGACAAATCGATTTTTCCGTTCATAACGACATCGGGGATATTTTCTTCGCCGTTTTCCTCCATTTCCCGCACCTGGTTTTCTGTTAAATGAATATCAAATTGCAAGGAAAAATCGGATTGATAGTGTTTATCGAAATTTTCTAAACTGATTACACTTTGTCTGGTAATAAGGGCGGCTACTTTTCCCCATACATCAATTAATGTACTTTTATTATGGCGCTTGGTATAAATATCTGCCGTAAATTCTTTAACTGCCGGAACCTTGAGAATATCTGCTATTTGCCGGCGTTGTTCTTCATCTGCTTTTATTTTGTATTCCTTTTGCGCCGTTGAAATATCATCAACAAACAAAGGATATGAAAAATTTTTTTGCATTTATTTTTCCTTGGTGTTATATATCTACTGTTTATATAAACGATAAGGATAAAAAAATGTCAACCGATAAACATATTTTATTTAATCTATTATTTGTCTGCGGTACTTTGGCCGCTTGTTCCAGCGATACTTTTGTTTCTCACTGCGGCAATATGCCGACAGAAGAACGAATTGCTCAGCTTCAAAAAGGGCAGACCAAAGATGAGGTCCTTAGTCTTTTGGGAACACCGTCAAGTATTGTTTCTCTTGATCAAAATACTTGGATTTATATGTCATCTGAAATTAAAAGAGTCGCCTTTTTTAAACCCGAAGAATTAAATAGAGATGTTTTAACCATTCGTTTTAATCAATATAATCAGGTTTCTGAAATTGATCGTCTGAATAAAGAACAAGGTCAGAATTTGGCTATTAATGAAACACAGACAGAAACTCAAGGCAGTCAAGCCGGTTTCTTTGAAAAATACTTTGGCGGAGTTGGTCAGTTCTTACCATTCGGTAAAGCCACCTCAAGCGAAATCAACAAATAGACCTTTTCCATTCATCAAAAAAGACAGGTTCTCTTATAAAAACCTGTCTTTTTTATTGGGATACTGAACAATTAGTCAGCTAATTTTAAATCTCCGGCAACAGTCTTTCCTCTTTCGCTGGTCAGCTCATAGCTGATTTTAGCGCCTTCATTTAAAGTTCTCAATCCGGCCTTTTGAACGGCTGAAATATGAACAAATACATCTTGTCCGCCTTCATCAGGAGTGATGAAGCCATATCCTTTACGGTTGTTAAACCATTTTACAGTTCCTGTTGCCATATTCGTATCCTTTTCACAAACAGGTTAATACAAGTCATTACCGAGCAATTCGATAATATAAGCAGTTTATTCTAAATATTTTTGATTAGCAAGCGATTTGTTATAAGACTTTTTTCTTTTACCGGATTAGGGGATAAGTAACAAATAAAACTTTCTTTAAATACGGTGTTTTGCTATATTCTTGCTAGTTTAAAATAATAGAAATGGGTGTTTAAAGTGAGTGAAGAATTAAATTCTGTTGTTGAAGTTAAAGAAGATATTACGCCGGTTGATATTTCTGAGGAAATGCGCCGTTCATACCTTGATTATGCTATGAGCGTTATTGTTTCCAGAGCTTTACCGGACGCACGTGACGGTTTGAAACCGGTTCACCGCCGTATTATTTATTCAATGTTTGAAAACGGCTATGATTATAATCGTCCGTTCCGTAAATCTGCCCGTATTGTCGGTGATGTCTTAGGTAAATATCACCCGCACGGTGACAGCTCTGTTTACGAAGCTATGGTTCGTATGGCTCAGCCTTTCTCAATGCGCGTTCCGCTTGTTGACGGACAAGGTAATTTCGGTTCTATGGACGGTGACAGTGCCGCTGCTATGCGTTATACGGAAGCACGTATGGCTAAAGTTGCTCACTCGCTGATTGAAGATATTGATAAAGATACCGTTGATTTTATGCCTAACTACGACGAGTCTTTACAAGAACCTGTCGTTTTGCCGGCAACGTATCCGAATTTATTGGTTAACGGCGGTAACGGTATTGCTGTCGGTATGGCAACCAATATTCCGCCTCATAACTTAGGTGAAGTTTTAGACGCTTGCTGTGCTTATATCGACAATCACGACATTACCGCTGAAGAATTAATTCGTTATGTTCCCGCACCGGACTTTCCGACCGGCGGTTTAATTCTCGGTCAAGGCGGGGCTCGTCAAGCTTATCTGACCGGACGCGGTACCGTTATGATGCGCGCTAAAACAACAATTGAAGAATTGCATAAAGATCGTGAAGCTATTATCATTCACGAAATTCCTTATCAGGTAAACAAAGCCGCTTTAGTCGCAAGAATCGCCGAATTGGTAAAAGAAAAGAAAATTGAAGGAATTTCTGAAATCCGCGATGAGTCCGATCGTCAAGGTGTTCGTGTTGTGATTGAGGTTAAACGTGATTTCCAAGCTGATGTCATCTTGAATCAGCTTTACAAATTCACGCCTTTACAATCCAGTTTTTCAATGAATATGCTGGCAATTAACAACGGCCGCCCGATGATGATGAACTTACGCGATATCATCAGCGCCTTTGTTGATTTCAGAGAAGAAATTATCCGTCGTCGCACAATCTTTAATTTAAACAAGGCTCGCGACAGAGCTCATACTTTGGTCGGTTTGGCTATTGCCGTTGAAAACTTGGATCCTGTTATTGAACTTATTCGGACAGCCCCGAATCCGCAAGAAGCTAAAGATGCTTTGCTTGCTAAGGCATGGCCTGCCGGTGATGTTGAGCCGTTGGTTAAATTAATTGATGAGCCGGACCGCAAGGTTGAAAACGGACTGTATCATCTTTCAGAAGCTCAAGCAAAAGCCATTCTTGATTTGAGATTGCAACGTTTAACCGGTTTGGAAAGAGATAAAATACACGAAGAATTAATTTCTATCGGTGAAGAAATTAAAGAGTGTCTGTCTATTCTTTCCAGCCGTGAAAAATTATTCGAAATTATGCGTAATGAGTTTATTGCAATTAAAGACGAATATGCAACGCCTCGTTTAACAAAGATTGAAGATATTGAATACGATACCGATATCGAATCTTTAATTCAGCGTGAAGAAATGGTTGTTACCGTAACGGAAGCCGGATATATTAAGCGCGTTCCGCTCAATGCTTACAAAGCACAAAAACGTGGCGGTAAAGGACGCGCCGGTATGTCTACCAAAGAAGAAGATTTCGTGACACGTCTGTTTGTCGCCAGCACACACACGCCTGTTCTGTTCTTCTCCTCTAAAGGTATTGTTTATAAGATGAAAGTCTACAAATTGCCTTTAGGCTCTCCGACTTCTAAGGGTAAGCCGTTCATTAACTTATTACCTTTAGCTGATGGCGAAACCATTACAACAATAATGAAATTACCTGAAAATGAGAATGAGTGCGAAAATATGTCCGTTATGTTTGCAACAGCTCAGGGTAATGTTCGTCGTAACAAACTGGCAGACTTTGTCAATGTTCACGCTAACGGTAAAATTGCGATGAAGCTTGATGATGGTGATAAACTTATCAATGTTCGCATTTGTACAGAAGATAATGATGTTTTATTAGCGGCTCGCAGTGGTAAATGCATTCGTTTTCCTGTTGATGATGTTCGTGTCTTTGCCGGACGTGCTTCAACCGGTGTTCGAGGTATCCGGTTACAGAAAGATGATGAAGTTATTTCAATGTCAATCTTAAAGCATTGTGATGCCAGTGCCGAAGAACGTGATGAATATTCAAGAATTACATCTGCTATCAAACGTATTGCCGCTGAAAGAAATGACGGTGTTGAAGTAACAGCCGAAGAAACCGGTTTGCTCTCTGTTCTGACACCGGAAAAATATCGTCAAATGGCAGAAAATGAGGAATTTATTTTAACTGTTACAACAACCGGTTACGGTAAGCGCTCATCAGCTTATGAATACAGAGTTACCGGTCGTGGCGGTCAAGGTATTGCCAATATGGAAATGTCTGCCCGGAACAAAGAAGTGGCAAGCTCGTTCCCAATTGAAGATACTCATCAGATTATGATGGTTACCGATGCCGGTAAATTAATTCGTATGCCGGTTCAAGATATTCGTATTGCCGGTCGTAAGACACAAGGCGTTATTTTATTCCGTTTAACAGATAACGAAAAAGTTGTTTCTGTCACTTGGTTGGATGCTGATGCTGAAGACGAGGAGGAAATTGAAGATGAAACCGGCAGTGAAGTCTTAGGTGAAAATGTTGCCGATTCAGATGATACGGACAACATTTACGAACCGGAAACACTCAGAGATGATGAATAACAGAGTTTCAACTCCGAAGTAAAAAAAGCACCCTTGATAAAATCAAGGGTGCTTTTTTATAAACAATAATCCCCTGTAACAAAAAATTCATAAAATTATTAGTGCATTTTTAAGAATTACATGTCATTATATATCTATAAATATTAAACGTATTTATTTTATCTGTCTAACTTTTATTCGGGAGAAAAATTATGAAATTCCTTAAGAAAAACATCTGGACAATTTGCTCTTGGGCTTTTGTCTTCGCTTTAGTTGCAGGCAATGCATTTGCTCAAACAACTACTACAACTGCTGCAGATTTAATGTCAACAGCACAAGCTAAAGCAAGAAACGTTTTCACAAGCGTTAGAACCATTACCTTCATCTTGGGTGGTTTCGGTTTAGTCGGTATTGCTTATCAAGCTATTATCGGTAAAGTTAAATGGTCTTGGTTTGCAGGATTGGCTGTCGGTTTGGCTTTATTAGCCGCAGCAGGCGCTATCGTTGAATATGCTACAGGTGATACCTCTGCAGCAATTGAATCAAGTTTTAAATAAAACCTTTCCCATATTATTATGTAGACAAAGTAGTAAACAGGATTTATCTCCTCAGTAGCGAAATGTATATATCACACACAAAAAAATCCCTGTTGAGTCTTTGCTCAACAGGGATCCTTTTTTTCCATATAATTTATAATTTTAATATTTCCTGCGCAATATCTGCCGATAATTGATGAACAGCTAATGATTGTCCTTTAACCAAATCTTCTATTGATTTTCCATCAACAGCGGCTTCATATTTTCCTTGTTTTTTCACAAGTGTTTTTCCCGCGCCATTCACAATTTGCCACCACGCAGACAATAAAACTTTCTCACCCTTATAGGCCTGAAAATTATTTATTTCAATATTGACATTATAGCCTGCCGCAGCACTGTCAAAGTAAGTCCGTTGGACATAGGCTTTCGGTAAATAGCTGATTAAATCATTAACAACCGTTGCTTGTAACACATCAGGAAAAATTTCTCCCCAGCGATTGAACTCCAAAATGTCAACTTGTCCGTTTTTGGCATCATATACAACTATTTGCGACCGATCCAACAAATCAGGAACTTTGACTTTTGCAACGGCGATATTCAAGCTTTTCTCCGACATCGGCTTTAAACCGTAACTATTCATCATATAAAATTGCGAATTAGGTGAGCGCCAACTGCATGCACTGACAAATAAAATTAAAGCAAATACTAATTTCTTCATTTTATTTTTCCTTTCCTCTTAATAACGCTTCCGGATGCCGTTCCAAATAATCAGTCAAATTTTTAATAGAACGACTGGCCTTTGAAATTTCTTCCATTGTTGTATTGGCATTCATTAATGTTTTAGAAACTTCTCCTGATTTGTTATTCAACATTTTATCAACTTTTGCCGTTATTTGTGCCACATTATTTAAGATGGCTGGCAAATTTTCATCCAAATCAACCAGAACATCACCCATTTTTGTCAATGTTTCATGAAGCGGAATACCTTTCAAATCTTCTGAGAATTTAGCAAATTCCGATAAAGATGTCGGAATCTCTCTTATTTCACCACGACCTCTCATAATAACAGGCTGATCCGGATCCATAAATAATTCAATCATTAACTGTCCCGTCAAATAATTTGCACTGGCCAATCTGGCTTTTAACCCTTTAGCTATGAGTTTTTCCAACAAAACCTGCCGACTGAAATATTTCCCTTTTCTGGATGTTATTTTTTTCTTATCAAATAAAACATAGACCGGTGTTTTAAATGTTCCTTCCTTTAAATCCGTCACTAATTTTATTTTTTTTACCTGTCCTATTTCAACCCCCTGTAAAACGACAGATGAACCGGCACTTAACCCTTGGATTGATTCTTCAAAATACATTACGACCAAATCGTTTTCGTCCGTCATAAATTTTTTCCCGATATAATGAAAAATAACACCTATTAAACAGGCAAATCCGATCACGACAAATAAGCCGACTTTTTTATATGTTTTATTCTGTTGCATTTTATTTTTTCTCTCCACGGGTTAAAAATTGATACACTTCCTCATTAGGAGGATTTTTCAATAATTCTTTAGGATTTCCATGTGCCATAATTGTTTTGGTATTGGCATCCAAAAAAATAGAATTATTACCTATTGCAAAAATTGAGGCCAATTCATGTGTCACCACAACAATTGTCGTTCCCAAACTGCGATTGAGTTCTATGATGAGCTCATCCAAATTATGAGAACTTATCGGATCAAGTCCGGCTGAAGGTTCATCAAAATAAACAATATCCGGATCCAAGGCCAGAGCACGCGCTAATCCGGCTCTTTTTTTCATTCCGCCACTGATTTCAGACGGATAAAAATCATCAAATCCTTTCAATCCGACGAGTGCTAATTTCAAATGGGCCAATTCACGAATCGTTTCAGGTGAATAGTTTGAATATTGTTGTAGCGGAAGCGCTATGTTTTCAGCCAAGGTCATAGAACTGAAAAGAGCACCGCTTTGATATAATATGCCTGATTTCTCTCTTATTTTTTGAATATCTTCCTGCGGGGCTGTTGCCATATTTACCCCACCGATAATAACTTCTCCTTTTTTAGGGGGCAATAATCCGGTCAGGACACGAAGCATACTGCTCTTGCCGCAACCGCTTCCTCCCATAATGATAAAAATATCACCCTTATTCACCTGATAGTCGGCATCGTGCAGCAAAACATAATCGCCATAGCCGACCGTTAAATTTCGAACATCTATTGCTACTTGTTTTTTCATAAGCCGAGCCCCTGACAAATAACAGTTAAAATACCGGTTACAATAATCATACTGACAATGGCATTAACAACAGAACGTGTCGTTGCCACACCGACACTATCAGCATTACGCCCGCAAGTTAAACCGCTGTAACATCCGCATAAAGCAATAATAAAACCAAAACAAAAACCGTGCAGAATGCCAACCCAAAAATTAGTCATATTAAAAGCATCCAAAGCATATTTCCAGTATTCGATATACGGCAAATTCATTAAAAAAACACCGACAAAGGCACCACCGAGCATTCCCATAATATCCGAAAGCATCGTTAGAATCGGCATTGCCACCAGCAACGCTAACAAACGCGGTAAAACAAGAAAATCTATTTTAGATAAACCCATTGTTTCTAGGGCATCAAGTTCTTCATTAACTTGCATTGTTCCTATCGTAGCGGCATAAGAGGAACCTGTCCGACCGGCCATAATAATACCCACCATAATAGCACCCATAATCCGGCACATTCCGACGGTTACTAGGCTGGCTACATAGATTTGCGCACCGAATGTTCGTAATTGTATAGCCCCGACAAATGCCAAAATCAAACCAACCAAAAAGCTTATTAAAGCAACAATTCCTATAGCCTTTGGTCCGCAATCATCTAAAGCTGAACAAAAATCAATCCCCCGAATATCCGATTTTGCTCTAAAAAAGCGACCGATTGATGAACTCACATCTCTTAAATAACTGAATATTTTTCGAATAAGTTTAAAAACACCCAGCGTCTTAAAACCGATATTTTCAAGATAATCCATTTTATTTCCGCTTTTTGCGGTCGGTTTCCTATCCACCGCAAAAGCCAAACGTATCAACTCCTGTAAATTTTCAGGCAACTCCGATATATCATATTTTATATTGCGTGCCTGAGCCTCTTCAATCGTCTTAAAAACGAGCAAAACAAAAGAAGAATCCCATTCTTTCAAGCCATCATTCACAAATTTTATTTCTTTTGTTTTTTCTGAAAGATTCTTCGTTATATTTTGTAAAGGAACTTCATTATTACATTTCAATATATCACCAAAAACAAAAATTCTGATAATATTTTTTGCTTCTGAGATTTTGAAATTATTTTCATAATTATGTTGATTATCTTGTTCCATTTTTTCAATTATTCCTATTGAAGTAAACTTTTTAACTTATATAATTCTTCCAAAGCCTGTTTAGGAGTCAACTCATCAGGGTTTATTTCCTTAACAGCCTGTTCAATTTGGTCATTCTGCGACATCTCCGCTTCTTTTGGTTTGAGCATTGCAAACAAAGGCAAATCTTCAGCCAATTCGTGGATTTTCTTTTGTTTACCGCTGTGTTCTAACCCTTCTAAAACCTGCTCTGCTCTTTCTAAAACAATTGGAGGTAAGCCGGCTAACTTAGCAACATGTATACCGTAACTTCTGTCAGCCGCACCGGAAATAACTTCATGCAAAAAAACAACTTCTTCCTTAAATTCTTTAATTTTCATACAGTGCAGGCTCATTTTGTGCAATTTTGCAGATAGGCTTGTTAATTCGTGATAGTGTGTTGCAAATAATGCTCTGCATTTATTTTTTTCGTGCAAATGTTCAACGACGGCCCAAGCAATGGACAACCCGTCAAAAGTTGCGGTTCCGCGACCTATTTCATCTAAAATCACAAAAGAACGTTCATCAGCCTGATTTAAGATACTGGCTGTTTCTACCATTTCAACCATAAATGTTGAGCGTCCGCGCGCTAAATCATCGCTGGCACCGACACGAGAAAAAATCTTATTAATCAATCCGATATGTGCTTTTTTGCAAGGAACATAGGCCCCCATTTGGGCCATAACGGCAATAATCGCATTTTGTCTTAAAAAGGTTGATTTACCGGCCATATTCGGACCTGTCAACAACCAAATACGATCGCTTTCATTCAAATAGCAATTGTTTCCGACAAAAGCACCGCTGTGTTCTTTTTGAATAGCATTTTCAACAACCGGATGACGTCCTTCTTCCACTTCAAATATCAAGCTGTCATCTATTTGCGGACGGCAATAATTATTTTCAACGGCTAAATTTGCTAAAGACAACAAAACATCTATTTCACCTAAGGCTTTGGCTGTTTGAGAAATGCTGTCCGACATTGCTAAAACATCTGTTATAAAATTATTGTAAAGTTCAAGTTCCATCGCTAAAGATTTTTCAGCAGCCCCTCTGATTTTGCTTTCTAATTCGGTTAATTCAACCGTTGTAAAACGAGCCGCGTTTAATACAGATTGTCGATGAATAAAAGCTGTATTTTCAAGCATTTCCGTTGCAAATTTGCTCGGTACCTCAATAAAATATCCGATAACATTGTTATATTTGATTTTCAGATTGCTAATACCTGTCTGTTCAGCATATTTACCCTGCAATGCTAAAATGACCTGATGGCTGTCATTCTGCAATTCTTTTATTTCATCCAAAGGCGGATAATACCCTTGTTTGATAAAACCGCCATCACGCGCCAATAAAGGCAATTCCTCCAGCAAAGCATTTTTCAAATTAGAAACCAATTGTTCATAATGACCAAATTTTTTAATAATGCATTCTATAGCCGGACATACCGCATCAATAGTATCCGTATTTTGTTGTCCGTAAATCAGATTTTTTAAGCGAGGAAGTAATTCGAGTGCCGTCGCAATATTTGATAAATCTCTCGGACCACCGCGGCCGGCGCTTAATCTTGATACAGCCCGTTCTATATCGGGTAAACTCTTCAAAATATCTTCAATATCATGGCGTAAACGTGTATGATTAATAAAAAATTCTATTCCGTCCAAACGGCGATTAATTTCCTGAATATCCAGCAATGGACTCGATAGCCAGCTTGCCAACAATCTGCCGCCGACTGCCGTTTTTGTTTTATCGATAACAGCCAACAAGCTGTTATTTTTTTCTCCTCTGACACTTTCTAATAATTCTAAGCTCTTTCTGGTCGAGCTATCAATTTCCATCACTTTATGATCATATATCTTAATCGGTTTTTCCAGATGAGGAAACTGCCCTTTTTGGGTATTGGCAATGTAGTCAAGCGCCAAGCCTGCCGCAGTTATTTCGGCTCGACTGAAAGCGCCGAAAGCATCTAAGGTCTGAACACCGTAAATATCTTGAATTTTCTTACGTGCGTTTTCACTGTTAAACCGAGCCTGCGCAAGAACAGACAGCTTTTCTTTGTACTCATTTAAAATTCCGAAAATGGACGGCGTTTGCAAGTAATTATCTGAGATTAATATCTCTACCGGATTTAATCTGGCCAGTATGGAATTAAGGACCTCTGCTTCATTTTGTGCGGTAACATCCACTTCCTGCGTATAAAAATCACCGGTTGAAATATCTGCCCATGCCACGCCTAAATGATTTTGAATTTTAGCAACGCATAAAATAAAATTATTGCGCTTGGCATCTAATAAATTATCTTCCGTCAGCGTTCCGGCTGTTACAAGACGAATAACTTCACGTTTTACAACCGACTTACTGCCTCTTTTTTTAGCTTCTTTAGGATCTTCTGTCTGTTCGCAAATAGCAACTTTATAGCCTTGACGAATTAAGCGAGATAAATAATTTTCATAAGCGTGAAAAGGAACGCCGCACATCGGAACATTTTCTCCGTCAAGATGCCCTCTTTTCGTTAAGGCAATATCTAATGCTTTAGATGCTTTAACCGCATCATCAAAAAACATTTCATAAAAATCGCCCATACGATAAAATAACAAATAATCTTGATGTTGAGCTTTTATCTCAAGATATTGTTGCATCATCGGGGTAAGAACAGAAGCAGATTTTTCAGTCATATCTCGCAATTTTTAACAAATTTAAACTTATTGTATCATAGAATATTTTTAAGATGAGTCCAGACTTTTTTTAGATTTCGGAAGGTAAATAATGACAAATTCAATAAAAAAGCCTTTAACTTTAGAAAAGAACATACGCTTTGTCGACCGTGTTTTGCTACTTTCTTTGCCTATTGCTTTTATTTTTATTTTTATGGTAGCAACGGGTATTTTATCGGCTTCTCTTGCTGTTATATCTTATGCAACCTGTGTCATCTTCAATATTATTTTTCTCTTTCCCGTGACTTACGAGCTTCAGCAACTTAAGCAATATATCACGCAAATGTCCAAAGGGACGGACGTTGATGCCTTAAGTTTGGCTTTGGAAGAAAACGACTCTAAAGAAATCATCAATGCTGTCAATGCAATGCATAAATTCTGGTCTGAAAAGACTGATGAATTGGAAGCGCAAGCTTTGTCTGATACTGCCGTATTAGACACTCTGCCTGACCCTTTAATGATGATAGATGAAAATGGTATCATTTTGGGCGCCAATTTGGCCGCAAGAAGTCTGTTCGGGAAAAAAATACGGGAAAAGAATATTGATAAAATTATTAATTCAAACAATTTTATCAATGCGATTCAACGTATTCTAAACAACGAATCTGACAGTGAAGCTTTGGTTTTCTATTTAACCAAGCCGATAGAGCAAAAATTATACGCTCATATTAAAAAACTTCCTTACGTTTCTAAAGGAAATGCCATTGCGGTTATTTCTATTTACGATTTAACCAAGGCAACAAAAATTGAAAAAATGCAGTCTGATTTTGTGGCAAATGCCAGCCACGAACTCAGAACACCGTTAGCCATTATTTCCGGATTTATTGAAACATTGCAGACATCTGCCAAAAATGATCAAGATGCCCGAGATAAATTTTTAAGTATTATGAAAGAGCAGGCTGAATATATGTCCGCTTTGATTGAAAACTTACTTTCTTTATCAAAAATCGAATTAATGCAGGATAATTTACCTAATCAAAAAGTAAATTTACCCAAACTCCTCAATGATGTTGCTCAGGCTCTGGCTCTGCGTGCAAAAGAAAATTCTTCCGATATTCAAGTTTTCATTGATGATGAACTTCCTGAAATTACGGCTGATTACAATCAAATTAAGCAAGTCATTCAAAATCTGACAGATAATGCAATTAAATACGGTACGCCCAATAATGATATTATTATTAAACTTGAAAAAGCCGATGAAATTCCGTCTGCTCCAAATCTTAAAACAGAGTCTGGTGCTGCCGCTGCAATTTCCATCACCAATAAAGGTCCTAAGATTTCTGAAGAAAAATTAGCCCGTCTGACGGAGCGATTTTATCGGATGCAAGAGCATAAAGATAAAAACATCAAGGGAACCGGTTTAGGTCTTGCTATTGCTAAACAAATCATTATCCGTCATCGCGGTAATTTAACCGTAAAATCTAACGCTTATACCGGAACAACATTTACGGTTTATCTTCCTCTGCATTTAGGAGAATAACCTTTTATCCATAAAAAAGAAGCACCTCTAAAATAGTTTGACAAACTAGAATCGGTATGCTATCATAAGTATAGATTTTGGCTCAGCCTATCTGGGGGTGCGATATGAAAATTAAAAATTATTTGCTGTATGCGGTAGTTATATTGCTATATGGTCTGGGAATGTTTTTTCTGACCAAAATTGCAAAGGCAAATATAATCTATAATGATTCAGGCACCAACCTCCTTATAGAATACCAAACCAAAACCAAACCTTCAG
>JAFUSU010000028.1 GCA_017467515.1 Alphaproteobacteria bacterium | reverse complement strand
AACAAAGAATCAATATAATAATGGACCCTCGTGTCAAGCACGAGGGTGACGGTGTGTGTGGTGATGGACCCTCGTGTCGGGGCACGATGGTGACGTTAAAAAAAGTCATACTCGGGCGATTCTTCTCTCTCCTGTCATACTCGGGCTTGACCCGAGTATCCATTCAATCAAAGAATCAATATAATAATGGACCCTCGTGTCAAGCACGAGGGTGACGGTGTATGGGGTGATGGACCCTCGTGTCGGGGCACGAGGGTGACGTTAAAAAAAGAAAGCACGAGGGTGACGTTAAAAAAGGTCATTGTCGGACTTGATCCGACAATCCTTTCAAACAATAAGCCTTATTATTCACAGAGTAATTTCAGAATACAAATCTTTCCATTCCGGATTAAATTTATTAATTAAGTCAATTTTCCAATCTCTGAGCCAGCTTTTTAAGGTTTTTTCTCGTTTTATTGCTTCTATTTCACTTTCATAGATTTCATAATAAACTAATCTATCGAGATTGTATTTAGCTGTAAACCCATCGGTTATTTTATTCTTATGCTCATAAACACGGCGAATCAAATTATTGGTTACACCAATGTAAAGTGTACCATATGGTTTGTTAGCTAAGATGTAAACATACATATTCTTCATAAGGATATGTTAATTACAATGGACCCTCGTGTCAAGCACGAGGGTGACGGTGTATGGGGTGGTGGACCATCGTGTCAAGCACGAGGGTGACCAGTGGATGTTCTCGGATGCCGATAGGCATAGGGAGAACAAATGGGACTGGCGGCAATGGGCAAACTGCTCTTTGCCCATTGTCACAATAGAAAAGAAAGCACGAGGGTGACTAGTAAAAAAAAGGAGTCATACCCGTACCCTCTTTTCTCTCTCCCGTCATACCCGGGCGCTTCTTCTCTCTCCCGTCATACTCGGGCTTGACCCGAGTATCCATTCGAATAATGAATCAATATTCTAATAGCGGATTCAAATAATAAAAAATCTCAAAAAAAGCAAAAAAAAAATAAAAATTTATGTCGAATTTTATTGTTTGTTAAGCAAAAATATGGTATATTAATAATAGACAAAATACTATTCTATTCTATTTCCAATGTTAATTATTATCCAAGTTTTCATAAATGTTTTTTTGAGTTTTAACTTTTACAGTTATTTCTCTTAAACAACTTTATTTGGGTAAAATATAAATTATCTGGAATAGAAAAATATATACCTTGGTACTTTGACGTTTATCTCGTGCCAAGTCAAAATTTATTCCATTTTTTTCATTAGAGGAATGACAGCAAATCTTCCTCATTATATAGAGTTTCCGCAAGAAGGCTAATGACCCCTTGTCTGCGAAATTCAGTTTAAGCTAGCCGGTCTATCGACACAAGATTGGTAATGCTTGTTTTGGCTGATAACATATCCTTTCACTGGTTGCATTTTGCAGGAGATGATTGGACTGATTTGATGCCTTAACCGCTCGCAAGAGCACAAATTTTAATAAGATTATGAAAAAAATTTATATTTTATTAGTGATGGGTTTGGTCGTTTTAGCCTCTTGTTCAAAATATGAGGCAGAGGGTATGGGTCTTCAGACTAACGATGACACCCCCAGCGACAACACCCCAAACAACCCCACCGACAACGACTCTGTAAAGTGGTCATCAGTTATCGATAAGGCTCTGCCTATCGATGCTGAGATGATGGCACATCCGGTTATTTATTGGGCGTGCACCAACGGTACCCAGGACTCCTGCAAAATGGAGCCTTGGAAACTTGATATTAACACGGAAGACATGACTGTCTACCGTAACGAATATCAAGAAAGCCGCCAGTCTGGAATTACGCTGGATGCCCAGCGTGAGACCAGTAAGGAAGTTAAGGACAAGTTGGGCAATATGGTGAAGCGTCACAGCTACACCCAACCTTACAAGTTCAACAACTTCACCCACTCCATTTCATGTGCGTGGACAACCGGTAGGGTGTTGTATGGCAATGGCAAAGAGGAAAGCTATCTCCCAGAAGATGGCCTTTATTACGAGTTGATTAACGTTTCCGGCAATACTGCTGCTGACACAACGCACTTCGTGCGCAATGACAGAATTTTCGCCAAAGAGACCGTAAAATTAACTTATAAAGCCACCTTGAAGGTGACCGCCAAGAACTACACTTGGAGGTCATGGGAGCGCACCGCAACGGTTACTGTCATTTCGTTTGTAGATGTCGTTAAGCACGAGGAAACAACGATTCCGACTGCACAAGATTACATTAACAATCTGGAGTGGCACGCTGACAGGGCTAACCGTTTTTATAACGGTAGTCAGTGGTGTGACGGAATTCTTTTCTCATCAGCAGATAAGTACTACATGCTTGTCGCAACGTTTACGTTGAACAACGACAAGACAAAGGAACAACTGCGTGAAATAAAGATGCATAGTATTGCCAAAAGTGAGTTGGGTACCCCCACAAAACCGTTCAATGCGGTAATGTGGGACACTAACAAAAATCAGCCTGTTCCCTGTCTGCTTTCTGTAGACGGAGATGGTTGGTCGCTTGGAACCCGCTACGCTGATGGCACGGCAGTAACCAAGCGTCACGGACGCGAGGAAGCTGTTGCCAGTGGTGTAAAAAATCTCTCTGAAAGTGATAATGCGACGCCGAGTCCTTGGATTGCCTCCACATGGAGCAATGCCAAGTATAACGGTGCAAATTTCTACACCGTGACTTGGCACACAACGACTCATACCTTGAGCCGTACTGTCGCAGACGAGGCTCTTAAGAAGTAAAGTTGTTGACGGGACTTTAACCAAACCCGCCAAAAAAAAGAGAATTAATAAAAAAAGTTAAATCGCCCGGAGGAGTGTAAAAAAATCTAAACACATTCCAACGGGCACAAAAAAATAAGATTATGAAAACTGCAAATATCGTATTGAAGAGTGTGTTCGTAGTAGTAGCCATGTTCGCTGCAAGTGTAAACGCTAATGCCCAGCAGAAGCTGACCAAGGCTGATCAGGATTATATCCAAGATCAGAGGGAAAAGGTAGCATTTGTTGCTGGTGCCATGAAGGGACGCAGCAACTGTCTGGAGTTTACTCCGGTAGTGGAGAAAAGCGTAGTAACAGAAGTAATCGGCTACAAGCACCCGCGCGTAACCGTATCCTTGGGCGGTGGTTTTAGCTCAATCAGTGGCAAGTCTGACGACCTCGGCAGCCAGAGCGCAAGCTCCGGTACAATAGAGGCAACTCTGGAGTACCGTGCATACCACGCTAAGGATGGCAAGGATGCAGCTATCGGGTTCTACGGAGCCCTTTCTGCACAGGTAAGCACGCAGACAACTATAGAGAACCTGCAGGCCTACAGCTATGGTCTTTTGGTGGATGCTGGTATCATCGTTAATCCATGCGGAAAATTCCAGTTCACAGCAGCCGGAACAATTGCCTACTTAAACAGCGTTTCGCAGGAGGTTGTGAAGAACGATGCCATCTCAGGCAACGTTGACTTTAAGTCTAACCCTCTCTATCTGGGTGGTATGGTGAAAGCCAGCTATACTATCGGTTACGTAAAACACTCTAAGAATTACAATGTCAAAGGGCAGACCATCAAGGGAACAACCAAGACCCCAATCGAGTTATTCGTGAAAGGTAGAATTGGTACAACCGAGATTGGTAAGCCCAAAGTGGACGGTAACACGTTCACGTGGTCAGGCATTCGCGTCACAGCGGAGCTTGGCTTGACTATTGGCTTGTAATTTATTATTCTATAAGAGCAGTTGGGGAGCAATTCCCCGACTGCTTTTTTTATGTTTCAATATATTCCTCCCCTTCCCTCGTCATACTCGGGCTTGACCATTTCTCTCTCCTGTCATACTCGGGCTTGACCCGAGTATCCATTCGAATAAGGAGGCAATATAATAATGGACCCTCGTGTCAAGCACGAGGGTGACGTTAAAAAAAGTCATTGTCGGGCTTGACCCGAGTATCCATTCAAACAAAGAATCAATATAATAATGGACCCTCGTGTCAAGCACGAGGGTGACGGTGTGTGTGGTGGTGGACCCTCGTGTCAAGCACGAGGGTGACCAGTGGATGTTCTCGGATGCCGATAGGCATAGGGAGAACAAATGGGACTGGCGGCAATGGGCAAACTGCTCTTTGCCCATTGTCACAATAGAAAAGAAAGCAAAAGAAAGAACACAAAAAAAATAACTATTTTTCCGTCTTAAACGGTTCCATTACACGGTCAAGAACCCCCTTCAGCTCAGAAATGCAGATACCATAATTTGTTATGGCAACCTTCGCTGTTTCACACTTTTGGATTCTTGATAAAATTTCTCGTCTGTTTTGCGTGCACCCGCCGCACTGGACAACTAACTTGTACTCATCTAAATTATTCGGAAACATACATCCCGCGCAAAAATCTATCTGCAGATTTTTCCCTGTTTTCTTTTTTAGCAGGTTCGGTATTTTGACTTTACCGATATCGTCTTCAATAGCGTGGTGTGTACAAGCTTCCGCTATCAAAACTTTATCTCCGTCCCCCAGTTTGGCAATCATTTTAGCCCCTTCTGCCTGTTTCAACAAATCGCCTTTCAAACGGGCAAATAAAATGGAAAACGTTGTGCATTTTATATCAGCCGGTGTCTTGGTGACCATAAAATCAACCACTTGTGAATCACAAACCACCAAATCAGGTTTGTTTTTCAAACTTTTTAAAGCCTGCTCATATTGATTTTCTTTGACAACAAGCACTATATTATCATAATCCAAAGCATCTCTGATGGCTTGAACCTGCGGCATAATCAAACGTCCTTTCGGGGCTTCCTTATCAATCGGCGTTATCAAAATAACCGTACTTTGCGGCGGTACCAAATCTCCCAATAAAGCAGGTGCTTTAATAAAATCTTCCGGTACAATTTTAAGTAATTCGGCTTTGAGTTCATTAAGCACTTGATCTCGACTTGATTTATCCAATGAATTAACATGCAAACCATCTGCCTTCGTCTGCGTTGTATCTGCTTTATTATAAACTTTAATGATTGGAATACTGCGCGTTTCGCATTCTTTTATAATTTCCTGTTCGGGCGAACCGAATTTATCTCCATCACACACCAAAACGGCAACATCTGCCTTATCAAGTGTCCTTTTGGTTTTTTGGCGGCGTTGTTCGCCTAATTCCGTATTATCATCAAGACCTGCCGTATCCAACCAAACCACGGGACCGATGGGCAACAGTTCCTGAGCCTTTTCAACCACATCTGTCGTTGTTCCGGCAATTTCGGAAGTAATTGAAACATCTTGTCCGGTTACTAAATTCAAAAAGCTTGATTTTCCGGCATTTACTCTCCCTAACAAAGCAATATGCAACCGTAATGATTTAGGTGTTACTTCCATTCAACATCTCCTTGTTCTTATCTCTTTTTCACCATAATAAATGCTTCTGAATTATTGTAAATCTGTTCAGCAAAACTCTTTAAATCCCGATTTAGTATTTTTGCCGCCGTCGCCAGATAAGATAAAATTTGCCCCGAGTCTTTTGCTTGAAAAGGCGCATCGGTTTCAAACAGCATTTTATCTGCGGGAATAAGCGGCAGCAGTTCTTTTGCTTTCGGTGTTTTCAGTAAACTGCCCCCTATTCCGACATACCCGCCGGCTTGAATAATCATTTGTAAAAATTCTTTTTTGCCGTTAAAGGAGTGAAACACAAATTTTTCAGGCAACTTTTGCCATAAACCATCCATCAGAGAAACCGCCTTCACGGCGTGAATCACCATCGGTCTTTGGTATTGGCAAGCCATATCAATCTGCTCTCTGAAAACAGACTTTTGCAGCTCCGAGTTCGGTTTCAAACCGTCAAGACCGCACTCTCCTATTAATGCCTGAGGATAGTGGCGCAAAATATCTTGCAAACGAGTCTGCCACCCTCCGGTCGTATCGGTAACATACCACGGATGAATTCCGAAAGCCGGTACAATTTTATCGCCCTCTTTCTCCAATATCTGTATGATTTTAAGCCAATCTTCCTCAACCGCAGATACGCAAATCATTTTACGGCACCCTTGTTGAACGGCACCGTTGATAATATCTGTTGCATTATTTGACTTATCGTCTTGCAAATGAATGTGGGTATCGATAAACTGCATCTATTGTTCCATCTCATTTTGATAAGGATAATAAGGCGCAATGACTATTTTGACAAGACCCATTTTAGAAATTAATCTTGATAATTTAATAGCTAATTACAAATTATTACAACAAATTGCTCCTAAAGCTGAGGCGGCTGCGGTTGTTAAAGATGATGCGTATGGAATAGGTGCCGTTTTGGTCGCTCAAACACTTTATGAGCAAGCAAAATGTCGTTGCTTTTTTGTTGCTCACGGCGTTGAGGGCGCAAAAATTCGTAAAGTTGTGCCGGATGCACGTATTTTTGTGTTACAAGGAATTGGCGAAGACAGTTTGGAAGATTTTGTTTCAGCCCGACTTATTCCCGTTATTTCATCTCCGCAAATGTTTGAATTTTGGAAACAACATCGTATCAGCGGTATCAAACCCGCTATTCAGATTGAAACAGGCTTAAATCGTCTTGGCTTCAGAGAAGCCGATTTAACACAGATGAGTAAAGAAGATTTATACGAATTTTCAGTCGTCCTGTCACATTTAGCTTGTGCCGATGAGAAAGATCATTTTATGAATCAACATCAGTTGGATATGTTTGTTTATCTTAAGGATACTTATTTTCCTAAATCTGAGGCAACCCTTTCCGCTTCCGACGGCACATTTTTAGGTCAAGATTATCAATTTGACATTGTCCGTTTAGGGGCAGCGATGTATGGGATTAACACAGCACCATATCGTGAAAATCAGATGATGCCTGTTGTCAAAGTGCAGGCACCGGTTTTAGAAATTGCCTCCTTGCCTAAGGGCGAATTTGTGGGGTATTCTGCAACTTATCGAGCTACCTCTAACCGCAAAATTGCGATTGTTTCCATCGGCTATGGCGATGGAATTCCACGCTCACTTTCCAACACGGGAAAAGTCTTTTTTAATATGTGTGATAAACTCCATGAAGCGCGAATTTTAGGACGTATTTCAATGGACAATATCATTTGCGATGTGACGGATATTGATAATTTACAAACGGGCGATATGGCTGATATTATCTCTGAATATTACACACTTGATGATATTGCAAGAGATGCCCAAACCATCAGTTATGAAGTTCTCTCTCGTCTTGGTAAAAACCCGAGATATTTAAGAAAAATCAAATACCCCGAAAATTCAGGGAACTTCTAAAAAAATTTGATTGTCTTTTTAAGATAATCTGCTACATTCACTAATGTTTCGCAGTTTTGAAACATATTAAATTATAGTAATAAAATAGGAAAAATAAAAATGCTTGATATTAAATTTATAATCGAAAATAAACAACTTGTCCGTGAAGGCTTGGACAAGAAAGGTTACACCAATATAGATTTGGATAAATTAATATCAGTACACTCCCAATTGACGAAACTCAAGACATCTTCTCAGGCATTGGCTGAAGAAAAAAATAAACTCAGCAACTCTATTAAATCTGCAACTGCTGAAGAACGTCCGGCTATTATTGCTAAAAGTAAAGAAGTCGGCGAAGAATTAAAAAAAGAGCTCGCTGAATTAGATGACTTGCAAGCAAAATTCGATGATATGATGCTCAGAATGCCGAATTTACCAAGTCCGCAAGCCCCACAAGGTCCTGACGAAAGCGGTAATGTTGTTATCCGCAAAGTCGGGGACCTGCCGAAGTTTGACTTTACCCCGCGTGATCATATTGAGTTGATGGAAATTAATGATTGGGGCGAGATGGAACGTATTACTAAAGTTTCCGGTGCTCGTACTTATGCCATTAAAAACGAATTATCTCGCTTAGAATTAGCTATTCATATGCTTGTTTTGGATAAACTCGCCGCTCACGGCTTTACCACCATTACCGTTCCGTCTTTAGCTAAGCAAAAACCTTTGTATGGTATGGGATATCTTCCTTTTTCAGGTGATGAAATTTATTATATGCCTGCCGATGATTTATATCTGTCAGGGACGGCAGAATTGGTTTTGAACTCTCTACACGCTGATGAAATTTTGAACGAAAACGATTTACCGATTACTTATGCCGGATTTTCTCCCTGTTTCCGCCGTGAAGCCGGTGCCGCCGGTAAAGATACCCGCGGTTTAGTTCGTGTTCACCAATTTTTGAAAACCGAACAATTTGTTATTTGCAAAAATGACATTAACGAAAGTGAAAAATGGCACCAAAAATTGCTCAGTCTATCCGAAGAAGTTTTACAAGATTTGGAATTGCCTTATCAGGTTTTGGATATTTGCACCGGCGATATGGGCGCGCCTAAATATCGTCAATACGATTTGGAAGCTTGGGTACCCTCTCAAAACTGCTATCGCGAAACACACTCTTGCTCTAATATTACCGATTGGCAAGCCAGACGCACGAATTTGCGTTATCGTGACAACACAGACGGTAAAGTTAAATTCGCTCATACGTTGAACAACACGGGTATTGCGACACCTCGTGCTTTGGTTCCGTTTATTGAATGTCATCAAAATGCTGATGGTACGGTTAATATTCCGGCTAAGTTGCAACCTTATATGGGCGGAAAAACAAAAATCGGTAAAAACGCGTAACGTAATACCAAAAATTTACAAGGCCTGCGTACAGCGGGTCTTTTTTTTGCATCTTGGCAGCAATACAACCTATAAATGTATTGTGTTTAAAATATATCTTGACAGTTGATTCATTTATGTTATGTTAAATTTAGCTTAAAGAGCAGAAAATTCTATCTTTATCTTTCATATTATTATGTGACTAACCTCATACGTCTTGTTTCTGCTTTTTAAGCTGCTATAAATGCATGGAAATTTTCAAAAAATAGCAAAAAATTTTTTATTAAGTAGTCCAAATATATTTTTTTGAGATTAAAACACGATGTGCAAAATAATGCATATAAGAAAAAACTCACATTGGCTATCTTTAAAGATGACCCAGTCCAAATATGCGAGGCATAATCTTCCATATATCCAATCGGCTCAATAAAAAAATCCCTCTTGACTGAAACAAGAGGGATTTCTTTTATTTTACAACTGGCTGAGAGCCATTTCTATGCGGCGAATAGTTTCTTCTTTACCAAGAACAACAGCCAATTCCGTTGCACCACCGGGGGTTGTTTCTTTTCCGCTCAGGGCTATCCGCACCGGATATAAAATCTGACCGTTTTTCATCTCCTTAGTCGAGGCCAATCCTTTTAAGCATTCAAACAAGGCTTCATTAGTCCATTCTTTTTGCTCTTTCAAAGCTTCCAGTGCATATTCTAAACCTTGTTTGGCTACGGTTTCATCTGTTTTCATTTTTTTATTGATAAACAACTCATTTCCATAGGTCGGCAAGTTTTCTATAAAATCAACATTGTCTACAATATCCTGCAAAGTTTCAATACGCGGTTGCAAAACTTTGCTTAAAGCTTCAAGGTTAACCTGACGTGTTAGGGCTTTTTTATAATAAGGAAATGCTTGTTTATGAAATTCATCAGCACTTAAATTACGCAGATACTGGCCATTCATCCACTTTAGTTTAACTCCGTCAAAAATAGCAGGAGATTGGTGCAAACGCTCTGCCGTAAAACATTTCTTCAACTCCTCAAGAGAAAAGATTTCTTGTTCTGTTCCCGGATTCCAGCCAAGCAAGGCAATATAATTCAAAATAGCTTCAGGCAAGTATCCTTTAGCGACCAAATCTTGGAAAGAAGCATCACCATTGCGTTTACTTAACTTGTGTTGAGCATCTTTCATAACCGGAGGAACGTGTACATAAATCGGCGGTGTCCACCCGAAAGCCTCATATATCAAATTGTATTTCGGTGTTGATGAAATATATTCATTACCGCGAACAACGTGAGAAATTTCCATTAAATGATCATCAATCACATTTGCAAAATTATAAGTCGGCATTCCGTCAGATTTAAGCAAAACACCTTCGTCTAATTCATCATAATCAATTTCGATATCACCATAAACGACGTCATGGAATTTTGACTTACCTGTTTTATTAATGGTTTGACGAACCGTAAATTTTTCACCTTTGGCTATTCGTTCACGGGCTTCTTCTTTACTGATAAATTTACACGGATCCTTAAATTTAGCAAACTTAGAGGCTAAATCTTCCTCTCCATTTTCTTCATCTTCATCACTGGTATCGGCGCAAAAACAATAATGAGCTCCGCCTAAGTCTACCAATTTATGAGCATATTCCGCATAAATCGGCTTACGCTCAGATTGAACATAAGGTCCGTATTCACCCCCGATATCAGGGCCTTCATCCCATAACATCCCGACCCGTTTCAATGTTGCGTATATAATATCTGTCGCCCCTTCAACATAGCGTTTTTGATCTGTATCCTCAATACGCAACACAAAATCACCACCTGATGCCTTCGCTATCAGATATTCATAAAGTGCCGTTCTTAAATTTCCTATGTGCATATAACCGGTCGGGCTTGGTGCGAATCTGGTTCTTACTTTCATTTGTCTTTCCTTTACTTTTCTATCAAAACTTTTGCAGCGGCACGAGCTTCATCGGTAATGACCTCTCCGGCCAGCATGCGTGCAATTTCTTCGTGACGGGCTTTTTCGTTTAATTCCGTTACGGTAGTTGTTGTTATATTATCGGTTGTGTGTTTTGCCACTTTAAAATGGTTGTTTCCTCGGGCGGCTACTTGTGGCGAATGTGTTACGACCAAAACTTGAACTTTTTCAGCCAAACGGGCCAATCTTTCACCGACCGCTTGTGCCGTTGCGCCACCGACACCGGCATCAACTTCATCAAAAATCATTGTTCCGATTGATGCGCTTTGCGCTAAATTAACTTTTAGAGCAAGCATAAAGCGTGCTAATTCTCCGCCCGATGCAATTTTATTTAAAGGTCCTTGCGGAGAATTCGGATTTGTTGATACCGTAAAAACAGCCGTATCATATCCTTTTGCACTCCAATTATCTTCTTCTGTCTGCGAAATCATCGTGACAAATTTGGCTTTTTCCATTTTAAGAGGTAACAATTCAGCCATCACCTGTGCATCTAAGTTTTGAGCTGTTTCTTGTCTTTTCAAACTTAAAGCTTTCGCTTGTTTTATGTACTCATTCTTAGCTTCAACCTCGGCTGCGCTGAGTTTTTTCAATTTGTCTTCACCATATTCAATAGCTGATAATTTATTTTCAAAATCAACTAACACGCTGGGTAAATCATTTATTGATACCTGATGCTTTCTTGCCATTGCACGCAGAGCAAATAGACGTTCTTCAATATTTTCCTGCTCGCTTTGATTCATTGAAATATGAGAAGCCAAATCTTCTAATTCATTAATACTTTCATTCACATCAATAGCCGCTTGTTCCAGCATTTCGGCCAAAGATTTGTATTTGTCGTTCACCAGCAAATTAACTTTATCGACGGCATTTTGAGCCTGCCTTAATGCTCCAGACACGTCTGCGCCTTGTGTTAAAGCCCCATAAGCATAATTTATACTGTCAACGATCTTTTCCGCATTCATCAGCTCTTGCCGCCGTTGCATTAAATTTTCTTCTTCATTTTCAACGATATTCAGTTGTCTGAGTTCTGCAACCCAATGGCGCAAGTTATCTTCATCCGTTTTAGCTTGGGCTATATTTTGTTCGGCAGTCACTCGCTCTTTTTTGGCCTGCTTATAATTTGCAAAAGCTTCTGCCGTAACTCGCAAATTTTCTTGATAACGGCCGTATGAATCCAAAATATCCAAATGATTAGCCGGATTGAGAAGTCCCTGATTATCAAATTGACCGTGAACCTCAACCAAAAAATGTCCTATTTCTTTAAGTACCTTTGCAGATAGCGGTTGATCGTTAAAAAATATTTTATTTTTGCCGTCTCTGCTCAGTAAACGCTTTATAATGAGTTCATCATCTGCTTCCAAATCATAATTTTCAAGAAGTTCAGAAAACTGTTTATCGGCAGGTTTTGTAAAAATTCCCGTCACACTCAGTTTGTCTTCACCTTGTCTGATTAATCCTGTTTCTGCTCTATTTCCAAGTAACAGCCCTAAAGAATCCAGCAAAATAGATTTTCCGGCACCGGTTTCTCCCGTCAAAACGCTTAAACCGGACTTGAAATCCAAGTCCAGTTTATCTATTAATACCACATTGCGAATTGATAAAGAAAGCAGCATCGGCAAAAAACCTTATTTTTTAGCGACTAACTCTTTGGCACTCTTACTCCACTGACTATCCGGATAATTATAAATCAGTACTTGTGCTGATTTTCCTGCTTCATCATTCAAGCCCATGATAGAATAGATTTCGACTTGTCGATAGAGAGCCTCTTCAATATGTGATGTTGTTTGATATTTTGTAACAACTTCAGAAAAACGATTGAGTGCTGACAAATAATTCTTTTGTTTCAAATAATAGCGTCCCACATCCATTTCTTTTCCGGCTAAGTGATCTAAAGTCAAATCAATTTTTGCCCGTGCATCTTTTGCATAATCCGTATCAGGGAAACGCATAACAACATTATTTAAAGCATCAAGAGCTTTTGCCGTAATGCTTTGATCTTTTTCAACACCGGTTATTTGATTGTAGTAACATAATGCTTTCAGGTAGTAAGCATAGGCTATGTCTTTGTTGCCGGGGTGAAATTGAATAAACCTATCCAAACTGATAATAGCATCATCATAAGCGTTATCTTTATAATACGCATAGGCACTCATCAATTTAGCTTTAACGGCCCACTTTGAATAAGGATATTCCAGTTCAACCTGTTCAAAACTCTTGGCCGCTTTTTTATATGACGTATCTTCAAGTTGCGTATAGGCTTTATTATACAGTTCCTCAACGTTTTCCGGCTCTTTTTTATCTCCGGCACAAGCCGAAAGCAAACAACTCACGCAGACAGAAATCATTAACAGCTTAGAATATTTCATATTTTCTCCTTATCCTATTTGATAATTCGCAGAATCTGCAAACAATAATTTTAATAACTCATTATTATGCCAGTGTCCAGTCTTGTCGGCCTGATATTGACCGTAAATTACATAACCGGCCGTATATAAGTCCCCAATAGCGTCTAAAACTTTATGGTTAACGCACTCGTTTTCAACACGAAAACCACCTTCATTTAAGATTTTATCGCCATCAAGAACAACGGCATTATCAAGGCTTCCGCCTTTAATCAAACCGATAGATTTAAGATAATCCACCTGATACTTTTCACAAAATGTACGGCAAGGAGCTATTGAAGATGCAAAAACATCCGGCGTTAATTCTGCATCAAAAACCTGATGTCCGACAATCGGAGACGGAAAATCTATGCTGAATTTTAAATGCAATTTATCTTCCGGTAAGGGCGATAAACTAACCCTATTCCCTTTGTCGTCCTTAAATTCAACTTTTTTTATTATTCTTAAAATTTGGCGAGGTGCTTTTTGTTCAACCAAATCTGCGGCAGAAAGTTTTTCGTAAAACAGCTTGGCACTCCCGTCCATAATCGGTAATTCCTGATTATTTGTTTCAATAAGAGCATTATCAACACCGCTCACACGCAAAGCTGCCATTAAATGTTCTATTGTGCTGACCAAATGACCTTCTTTATCTCCCAAACAAGTGCAATTTCGAGTATCTACCACGTTAGAATAAAGAGCTTTTATCTCCGGCTGAGCGGTTAAATCAACCCGTTTAAAAATAATACCGCTGTTTTCGGAAGCCGGTTTAATAACCAATTTAACCGAGCAACCGGAATGTAAGCCAATTCCTTCTATTTCTAAAGATCTTTTAAGCGTGTGTTGCATTTGATTCTCCTTTGGCAAAATAAGGCAGTCTGTAAGCCGAGTTCTGTCCCTGCCGAAACAGGGGATAGCTATTCATCTGATCCGAATGTTTCCATTCGGCTTGTTGCGACCTACCTCTGGGGTGGATTAGGAACACTCCGTATAATATTGCAAGCAATACTCCCCTAACTTGGTCTTGCATCAAACAGGGTTTACCTTGCCGATAACTTTGCAGTTATCGCGGTGAGCTCTTACCTCGCCTTTTCAACCTTACCTGTAAACAGGCGGTACTTTTCTGTGGCACTTTCCCGTGGATTGCTCCAGCCGGACGTTATCCGGTGTTTTGTTCCTTTGATGCTCGGACTTTCCTCACTTTTGGATTTTCCATTCCAAAGCGCAGCTATCCGACTGCCTTAGGCTCTGAGATTAATACATTTGGAAATAAATTCAATAATTATTCAGATATTTTTAAAAAATTTTTATTTTTTTATAACCCTTTACCAGTTCCGTCTTTAACGTTTTTCATTAAGAACAAAACAAGAACTGTTAACAAATTACTAAAAAAATCCATTGATTACCATATTTTCCCATGTTATACCATAAAACATAGGATTTCATAAACAGGTGGCAAAAAATGGGAAAAGTTTTTCTCTTTTTAGATACAATAACCAACAAGGTCGATACAAAAGGCCGTGTTTCTTTGCCTGCAGATTATCGTGAAATCGTTAAAGAATTATCAACCGATATTGTTTGCTACCGTAGTCTTACAGCCCCCTGCATTGAAGGGTGTACAGAAAATTTATTGGCAAAACTTGCCTCTGAGATGGAAAATTCTCTCGACTTTTTTTCTCAAGCACAAGACAATCTTACCAATCTTATTTTTGGCGATGCTCGTAAGTTTGGATTTGATTCTACAGGACGTATTGTTTTAACCGAAAAATTATTAAAACACGCTCAAATTACCGATTCTGCCGTTTTTGTCGGTAAAGGCAGAAAATTTCAAATTTGGAACCCTGAAAATTGGGCAAAAGAAGAAGCTCGGATTCGTAACGATGCCCTCAAAAATCGTCCTTCTCTGACATTTGCGAAGGAGAATAATTAATGCAGGCATCTTACCAAAAACATTTTCCTGTTATGTTGCCTGAAGTTTTGCAAAATTTGGCACCTCGTGACGGAGAAGTTTATGTTGATGCTACTTTCGGGAACGGCGGTTATACCGAAGCCGTTCTGAGGGCTGCGAATTGTAAGGTTATTGCTATTGACAGGGATCCGACCGTTTTACCGAGAGCAAAAGAATTACAAGATATTTACGGGACACGTTTTGAATTTAAACAAGGATGTTTCGGGCAGATTTCCGATTTAATACAATCTTCGGTTGACGGCTTTATGTTTGATATTGGTGTGTCTTCTATGCAACTGGATCAGCCGGAACGCGGATTTTCTTTTTCTAAAACAGCTCCTTTAGATATGAGAATGTCTTGCAGCGGTCGAACAGCTGCTGATATTGTCAATCAAACGGATGAGCGAGATTTGGCCGATTTGATTTATAAATACGGCGAAGAACGTAAATCCCGTCAAATCGCGTCTAAAATTGCCGCTTATCGTCGCAACAAACCTATTGAAACGACAACGGAGCTTGCTGAAATCATTTATTCGGTTTTACATAAAACACCTAACAGTATTGATCCGGCAACCAGAACTTTTCAAGCTTTACGAATAGCTGTTAATCACGAGCTTGATGAGTTGGAAAACGGTCTGAAATCTGCTGTTTCGCTTTTAAAACCACAGGGAAGAATTGTGGTGGTTTCTTTCCATTCTCTTGAAGACAGAATTGTTAAAAACTTCTTCAGAGAACAATCCGGAAATAACGCAAATGTCTCACGTTATTTACCACAAAACACCGTAACCGACAGTATTGCGCTGACAGATGTTTCTAAAGCGATAACACCTTCGGAACAAGAATTATCCGTTAATCCGAGATCTCGCTCTGCGAAATTGCGCCGCGCTGTCAAAACTAACAACGAGCCAGAAAGGAACGCTTGATGAATAGTACCGATACAGCAAAACTGAGCATTCTGATTACAATGACCGCTTTCGTTGGCGTTGGAATGTTTGTTTTAAAAAATCAGGTGCAGGCCTTAGAGGGCGAACTTAATCGTATTAATGCTTCTATTCAGGAAGATGTTAAGTCGATTCACGTCTTAAAAGCCGAATGGAGCCATTTGAACTCTCCGCAAAGGTTGCGTAGCTTGGCTTCCAAACATATTTCTTTAAATCCGGTGCGAGCTGAACAAATTATTAACTATTCTGAGTTACCATTCTCTTATGAGAATCGTAAGGAGAATCGCCGAATCGTTGCTCAACAGAATATTAACCGTCAGGCTGCACGCAATAAGGAACTGAAACATTTAGTTAAAGCCCAGCGCTAAGCCAGACATATTATTTATTAAGGCAAAGAAGCACTATGTTGGGAAAGTATTTGTTCCATAGAGAAAAAGCGCATTTCTATCACCCCGGTGAAGAGATACGCATTGATCGTAGCAATCATTTTTATGAAAAAGATTCGCTTAATTCGGTAAGAGCGCGTGTTGCCTTGGCATCTGCCGCGTTTTTCTTTGTTTATACTGTTTTGACAATTCGATTATTTGATTTATGCGTTTTACAAGCGCAAGAGCTGACTCCTTCCGCCTCCTACGCTCTTGATGATAATGATTTTAAGGATGTTCTTAAATATACATCAAACCCCATTAAACGTGCTGATATTTTAGATCGTAACGGCACGATTATCGCCACATCACTCCCGACTGTTCATCTTTATGCGCAACCCCATAAAATCAGAGGAAAAGCGCTTGTTGCCCAAAAATTGGCTCTCATCTTAACAGATATGTCTTATGATGAAATTTTCAGAAAAATAGATCGAAAAAATAAATTTGTTTATCTTAAACGCAACCTGACACCCTCTCAGCAATATCAGATTAATGCCTTAGGTATCCCCGGTTTAGAATTTGAAAAAAGTGAAAAACGCATTTACCCGCATAAGAATTTGTTTGCTCATATCATCGGTGCCACCAATATTGACAATGAAGGAATTTCAGGCATTGAAAAACAATTGGATTCTCGTTTAAGCCAATCGGACATTCCTTTAACTTTAACAATTGATGCCGGTTTGCAAGATACAATCCGCACCGAGCTTGCCGAGGCTGTCAAAAAATTTAATGCGGAAGGTGCTTCGGCTATTTTGATGGATGTTCGAACCGGTGAAATCTTATCAATGATTTCTTTGCCGGATTATGATCCTAACTCTTTTAATAACATTTCAGAGCGCGCTCAATTTAACTTTACAACGAAAGGCGTTTATGAACCCGGATCCGTTTTAAAGATTTTTAACGCCGCACTTGGTTTGGAAAGCGGAAAAGTAAAAATTACGGATAAATTCGATGCTACGCAGCCCTTGAAATTGCGCTATAACGTCATTAAAGATTACCGCGGTGAAAATCGTTGGCTTGATTTACCTGAAATTTTAATTTACTCGTCAAATATCGGATCCGCCCGCATTGCTTTGAAAGTTGGTAAAAATGAGCAACGTCGTTTTCTTGATAATTTGGGCTTTTTCAAACCGATTTCCTCTATTGAAGTGACAGAAAAAGGGATTCCTCTTATTCCGAGTGAAAAGAGATGGAACGAATCAACCACCGCTACCGTCGGCTATGGTTACGGCATTTCCGTCACCCCGTTGCATTTGATTTCGGCTTTTGCTTCCGTTGTTAACGGCGGCACCTATTTTCAACCGACCTTAGTTAAAAACCATAAAAAATTAGCATCCCATCGAACAATGTCTTATAACACCTCTATGCAAATGCGTAAATTGTTACGTGGTGTTGTGGTTGAAGGTTCCGGTAAACGTGCAAATATTGCAGGTTATGAAGTTGCCGGCAAAACAGGAACGGCTCAAAAGTTAATTAACGGGCGTTATATTGATAAGAAAGTTATGACTTCCTTTTTAGCGACATTTCCTGTTTCAGACCCGAAATATGCTTTATATTTAATGATGGATGAACCTAAAGCAACTAAAGAAACTTGGGGATTTGTCACCTCCGGTTGGAACACGGTTCCGACGGCCGGAAAAATCATCACGGCCATTGCCCCACAATTAAATTTGCCCGCTAATAATGACTTATCAGAATCCCGTCGGGAGAGAATTATTAATGCCGCTTATACGGTTAAGAAAAAATAGATCCGAGAAAAAAATCCCTTGGTTTCTGCCAAGGGATTTTTTATTATTTATACAGCTTCGGTAAAGGCTCTGCTTTTTTCTTATTTTTCTTTTGCTTTTTCATCTCCGACTGAAAAGCTTTAATAAAAGCATCTGATTTAAAATCACTCTTTTTTGGCGAGTAGAGCGCCGTTCCGATTTGCTCTATCTGCTCTTTCAATTCTTTTTCTTTTACTTGAGCCGTTACATCATCCAAATTTGAAATTACAACTTCGGAATATACCGCTTTTGCCCATTCTAAAAGGCTGTTTCTCAATGCTTTATAGTCTTCACGTCGTGCATTTTTTTCTATTTGCTTAACATAAAAAGAAACATTATGGTGCTTTTCTGACGAAACACGACGACCAAACAATAAGTAACTGAATAACAAGCCTAAGACAAAAGCTAAAGCAATCCACAATCCTGTCAGCCATTGACTTTTCAGCATTCCGTTTATTTGTTTCTGAGAATTTTCATACGATACGGGAACATCAGTTTCCTTTGGCTCTATCGGCACAATTTCAGAAGTTTCCGTCATTGAAGTTTCTGCACCGGCTACGGCAGGAAAGACCATAACTTTTTGAGCCGGTAAGATCGCTTTTTCAATTTTTCCGCTATGGGTATTAAACCAATCGATACTCACTTCAGGAATTATCATTTCTCCGCTCTGCTCAGGAATATAGACATTACTGAATTTTTTAACGGAAATTATTGTGCCGTTGTTTTCCGAGCTCATAGCCACCGGGTTTTCAGGATATTGTTTTGCCCCTGCAATTTCCTCAAATTTGACATCTGGCAATTGCGTTTCCATCACGCCTGATGCCTTCAAATAAACTGATCGACTGACAGCTTCTCCAACGCGAAATATCGGATTTTTGTTTTCCCATTCCGCGCTTAAAGAAACTTGAGAGGCCGGCAACCACCAATAGCCACCGTTTGCCGCAGGAACAGGCTTAACTTCAACATCAATTGATTCCGTCCGCAAAACAACAGGATTCCGCGTTGCAAACATATCCGTAAAGCCCATTTTGAAAAAGCCACTGTTAAATATATCATCAAAAGGTTCACTGCCTCTACGACTCCGTGTTAAATAGTATCCGTTAAATTCGAATTCCGGTGTTTTTAAGATGCCGCTTTTTTGCGGAAACAAAGCGTATTTAAAGGTAATCTCTCGCAATTGTCTGCCGTTAATAACTTTGCTTTTGACTTCCGGTGAACCTAAACTTTTAACAACCCAATCATTGTGACCGTTATCCATTAATACCGGAGCATCTCCGTTCAAACCACCGGTGTCGTAGATTTTAAAGCTATAATTGACTTGTTGCTGAACATACGGATTTTTATTATCAATTTCCGAATCAACGGCAAAACTTGGCTTTTGTGCTGTTTCATCAGCCTTTTGTGCTTGTTTTGCCAATTGTGCTGAGGCAACATTTAAAACAATCGGCTCTGACTGCATTGAACCGACCTTGATGGCCGGAATTTCAATTTTTCCCGAATTTTTGGGCATTAATACAATTTGCCACTGGCGAGAATGACTGGTTTTTCCGTTAACATAACTACTCTGAAAAGCACTACCAACGGAGTATACGTTAAAATCTTTTTCTAAAACACTTAAATCAGGTGAATCACTTGTCTTATCATCATCTGTTTCCAAGGTAAGTATAAATGTTTCTCCTTGCGGAACCTCTGTCCTGTTTGCGTAGGCCTTGAGATTTTGTGCCCAAACATTACTGCTCCATAACAATTGAATACAGACCAGAATTTTAATAATTTTTCTCATTCTTACTTGTCCTTTGCGTATCTGTTTTTAAGATATTCTTTGGCAATAAAAATTCTCAGTAATCCTCCCGGATCTTCAGGAATTTCACGGTATTGCATTTCTCTTGCTTGCACTTCTTCATTATATTTATTATCACCATTATTGTTTTGCAAGGTCCCTTCTGAATTTTGCTGTTTTTCATCTTGTTTATTTTGTTCTTGTCCTGCTTCTTTTTGTTCCTGCTTGTTCGTTTGACTGTTTTGCGGCTGTTCGTCTTGGTCTGTTTGATTTTGTTGATCAGACTGATTTTGCTCTTGATTCTGCGTTTTCTCTTGGTCAGATTGTGAATTTTGCTCTTGCTCTTTACTTTGATTTTTATCACTTGACTCTGAAGATGATTTTTCTTTTTCAGATTGATTCTGATCATCATCATCTTTATTTTCGTTATCAGATGAACTTGATGAATTATTTTGCTGTTGCTTTAAATATTCCAGATTAAACTTAGCATCTTTATGCTCAGGAACTTGTTTTAAGACTTCTTCATACTTTTTAATTGCATCTTCTATTTTTCCCATTTTAGCTAAGGCATTTCCCTGATTATACAGGCTTTCAACATCATTTTTTTCGGAAAATTTTTGATAAGCTTTATCATATTCCTGCAGACGATAGTAGCCGGATGCCTGCCATGCCGAATTTTGAAAAGACTGAACCGCTTTTTTATAATCTTGTTGTTGATACGCTTTTAATCCTTCCTGATCACCGTTTAAGAAGAATCCGGCCGAGGCGGGCGCGGTCATCATTAATAAAAACAAAATACAAAAAATACCGCGACGAAACAGGTATAAACAACAAAGTAACGGTATAATACTTAAATAATATCCCTCATCGAGCCATTGAGTTATTTTATTTCGAGAAGCTTTCACCTTGTCAATCTGTTGTTTTTGTATATATTGCGCCAGCAGATTGATTTGGTTTATCTTATAGTATGTGCCCTTCCCTTTTTCTGCCACTTTTTTTAACTTGTTGCTCTCCTTTGTCCCGACATTGACAACATTTACAGTATATCCTTGTGATGCAGCTTTTGAAACTTGCTGCAGGGCTTGTGAAAAATTTTGCCCGACATCCGCAGCAAAAATAATAATTTGCCCCTGTTGCCAATTTCCGTTTTGTAAACTTTCCAAAGCTAAATCGACAGCCAAATTCAATCGATCACCGTTTTCGGGCATTATGCTAAAATCAATACTATGCAATATATTTTCAATAATCTGTGCATCTTCCGTAATCGGTGTAATCAAAAACGGCTCACCGGAATATACAATCAATCCCTTTTGGCCCTGTTTAACATCAGACAATAAATCGGATATTGCGTATTTCGCACGGGTAAGTCTATTCGGGGTAACATCTTTTTCCATCATATCCGATGACATATTCAACAAAATCAGCAACGGATTTTCCGCAACCAGACTTTCTGCTTCCTGCTTTATCCAACTTGGACCGGATGCCGCTATTATACTGCTTATCAAGCCTAATTCACAAATATAAAAAATCAACCGACGTTGCAAAGACGAACCTTTTATCAATAAAAAATCCAGCAAATTTTTATCACAAACCTTTTCCCAAGAAGATACGGTATTTAAACGATTGTAGCAGTACTTATACAAGACCAACGGCACAATCAATAAAAACAAAAACCAAGGCCTTAAAAAATGAAAATTTTCAATAAACTCTTGCATTTTAAGCCTTTCTCCTCTTTATAATCATTAACAACAGGCTTATTATGAATGCGCCAAGCAATGGAACATAATAATATTCCTTTATTTCTTGAACGTAACTATCTTCATGGCTTTGAGGCTCCAGCCGATTAATTGCCTCATATATTTTTAATAAGCCATCCGTATTTTCTGCACGAAAATAGCGTCCGCCGGCCTCCTCTGCAATAGCTTTTAATCCCGTTTCATCGACGCCTCCGGGTAAAGGCATTTTATAGCTTAAAATAGATTGGATAAAATTCGCCGAATTACCGACACCTATCGTATATATTTTAATATTTTCATTTTTTGCCAAATTTATTGCCTGAGGCAGACTTAAACTACCATCATTGTTTTCGCCGTCGCTAAGTAAAATAATAATTTTATTATCTTTATTTTTATCTTTTCTCAGAGATTTAAGAGCCAACCCCAGAGCATCACCGATAGATGTTGAGTTGCCGGCCATACCGGCATCCATTGAAACTAAAATATTTTTGACGGCTTCTTTATCAAAAGTCACGGGAGATTGCAAATAAGCCCTTGTTCCAAACAGAATCAAACCGATACGATCATCTCGACGCTTATCTATAAATTCCGAAGCTGCTATTTTAACCGCCTGAAGACGGCTCATTCTTCTACCGTTTAAAGTAAAATCTCTTTCCAACATAGATGTTGAAATGTCCAACACCAATAAAATATCTCGTCCTTCATTTTTTATTTTAATCGGTTCTCCAACCCAGCGGGGACGTGCGACCGCGACGGCTAATAAGATATATGTGATACACAGCAAATATTTTGATACTTTTGACAATCGTCCGGAAGTCATACCGTGACTCGTCCATAAGTGACCTGATTTCAGTGTAATTGCTTTTAAATCATTGATAAAAGGAACTCTCAGCGCATCGCCGTGAATCCCTTTTACCGGTGGTAAAAAATAGTAAACAAACGCCGGCAAACACAGCAATACCAAGCCCAATTCCGGATATGCAAAATGAATCATAAATTATCTCCCACCCAACGCCTTGCAAAGAGAATCAAACTTTCGAGCTGTTTTTTTGTATATTTTTCCTTTTGAGGATTAACATACGGCGCATGCAATAATAAATCCACACTATCCGGATCAAGATTTATTTTGCAGTGCTTTTGCAAAAAATCAAACCACGATCCCCCCTTCAATGAAACAGCTTCAGGGTATCGGTAAATACAGATGCGACGTAACAATTCGGATATTTTGACGGCAGAAGTAATAATTTGTGTTTCATCTAATGCCGACAAAAAACGCAAAGCATATTTTTTGCGGCTTTTAAGTTGCCAAGATTTATATATTTTATACATCATAAATACAAAAAAAAGGCTGCCTGCTATTACAAACCAACCATACGCCGGCGGCCACATCGACACACCGTCAGGTATATGAATATCTCTTAATTCCGGTAGGTTATCATTCATTATATTTTCCCGCACCTTTCTTTAATATTTATATATGTAACAATCCCAGATATTGCAAGACAACTAAAATAAACGAAAGCTGAACGAGAGGAACCAGCCAAAATACAAACTGATAACTCTGCTTACGATTTTTGTGATGGAGAATTTTTTGCCCCAGCAAGGCTCCACTCCATCCGCCTAAAAGCTCCAACATATGTAAATCTTTTTCCGGAATACGCCATTGTCCGTTAACTGCTGCTCGTTTATCTTTCCAATATGCCAAAAATGTAAAAATATTAATGAAGACAAAATGAACGGCAAGTAACAATAAAAGCGTTTTAGAAGAAAATGATGATACTTTAAAGTAATGTGTTTCCACCCAATGAGCCAATAAAACGATTGTGCACGCATGCAACATATAAAACATATTTCTGCGCAAGGGGGGGAGAAAAAGCAATATACCAAACAAAACAACGGCTGAAGTCAAAGTCATTTAAGTTTACCTCCGTGTGTTTTTCTTATCATATTCTTTCCACAAAAAAAAGTGTCTTTACGCAAATAGTGAATAACTCAAAAAAGATAATGAGTTTTATAAAAAAAACTTTATGATATATATTAAAGAATAAGTTTGAGGTATAAAATGAAATTAAAAACTGCTTTATTTTCCATTCTGTTACTCACCGGTTGTGTTCTTTTTGACAACAAAAAAACTGTTGTTGAAAAGCCGGTTGCAATCGAACAAATTCCTTCAATTTTTGAAACTGAAGAAATTTATATGACAAAAGCTTACGAAACTGCCGCCACCCGTGCCGCTAATAAAATGCTTGATGACACTGCCGATATCTATGAATCTTGGAATCGTCCCCGCTTGTACATTAAGCAAACAATTAAGGAAAGTCCGAATCTTCCGGACGGTTTCTATACAGCACGTAAAGCCCTAAAACAAATTACGGGAGGTGCCGGTGCTTATCTTGTTGTCGACAATATTGATGATGCAAATTATATTTTAGACAGCCGCGTCAATGAAATGATGATTGGTAACCTCCCTGCTATTGTTTTTAAGCTTAGTTTGAACGATGCTTACGATCAACCGATAAGAGCTTGGAATGTTGTTATTAAACAAATGGCTGAAGATAAAAGCTGGTGGTAATGAGATTATTTAATCTGGCAATTATTTTTTGTATGATTGGAACATCTTTTGCTTCTGCAGAGGTTATTGAGGCAGATGACGATACGTTGTCTATTTACGGAGAAGCATGCGAACCGGTCAGTGCTAATGAACAAAATGCCTCAACCCGGCTGAAAGCCACAGACAAAGCCTGCTACAGCGCTGTTAGTTCATTATCGGAAATTGTTAATATAAAAGACAGCTTTGACGAGCACGATTATAATATGCTTATCTATACTTTGGTTGATGAGTATATTGAAGATATGACAACCAAAACAACAAAACAAGACAGTGAACAGATTTGTATTGAAGTTACCGGCTATGTCACCCCTGAAAATATAGGAAAAGCCATTGACGAAACGATACAGTCGCCTCAAAATTCCATCAAAAACAGAAATAATATTACAAATGAAAATACACCTTCTTTACCGACTGCAACACCTAGTGAAAACAAAGAACCTGTTATTGCCGAGGAAGCACCGGAAGAAATGCCTTCTAATGTTGTTATTTTAAGTACCGTTTTTGTTAAACCGACAGAATTTTACAATAATACGGTTTCAAACAGTCACTCGGCTCTTTTAAAAGATATTCTGTCAAAAGCAGAAAATGTTAAAATTGTTAACAATGAAGAAGAAGCTAATTTTGTTGTTACACCTAAAGTTCTTAAGGCAAAAATAGAATCATTGAATAGTGAAACAAATCGTATGCAGATGGTTATTGCCCTTGATACGTTTGATCGCAATCAAAACAGCTTAACTTCAGAGCATCAAAACAAATTTGTTCTCTTTAATAACACAGATGACGAGCAAGCCGTTGCCAAACAGCTTCTCAAGGATTTAATGGAGCAAGGAAGTATTTCTGTTCTGAATATTGCGGCTAAAAGCGATAATTTAATTTTCAAGCAACAAGCAGCTCCTATTCTATCAGCAAGTTCTACCGCTTCTCGAGCCACAACTCCTGCCGGGGCCGACGTTGCACAGGAACAATAGTTGCACTCAAATTGACCAAATCTTCAAGTTTGTGAGCGGCGCAATATGAACTTATTTGCAAATGCATTTTTCCGCGCATTTCTTGATAATTTTTGATTGTTTCGTCAACATAAAACACAAATTCTATTTCCGGAAACTCCCTGTCATCAAATAATTTATACCGACAACCGGATAAAGATTCTCGAACATTGTCCGTAATTCTTGTTAAAATAGAGCCAAGATGCGTTGTCGCTTTAGCTTCAGAAGCCAGATTAATCCAGTCTTTCAATATCTTCGTTTCATTATTTTCCGGCAAATAAGATAAAAAGCGATCCAACAATCCCATATTTCCCGTAAACACGGCATATTTCAAGAACAAATCACTATATGCTTGTATCTTGTTTTCAAGTTCGGATAAATACGGTGTTAATGCGGCTCCTGCCATATCCATCAGGCCGAGATTCATTAAGTCATCAATATACATTCTCTCCAATTTCAACTCAAGCTTTCCGCCTAAATCCCATATTTTATATGCAATAGAGCGCGCCCGTTGACCTCGATTATTCATAATTTGTTCGTGCATCAAAAGAACTAACAAATAAATATCTTCCGGCTGTTTTTGAAGTAAATTATACAACTGTTGTTCTAAAAAAATGATATTATCAGAATCATTATATTCCAATGTTTGAATAAATTCCCAAACATTGTTATAATTTGCTAAAGGCATTCTGGCTAATTGCGGTTTGTTTTCTGTTTCCATTTTTACCTCATTTTTCTAATATAAATGTTGTTGGGCCGTCATTGGTTAGTGTTACTTTCATATCAGCTTGGAAAATTCCTGTTTCCACATGGTGTCCGCAGATTTTCAGTTGCTCGACAAAATATTCATATATTGGTTTAGCCTCTTGCGGACGAGCCGCTGTTTCAAACCCCGGACGATTTCCTCTTGATGTATCTCCCGCCAATGTAAATTGTGAAACGGCAAGAATTTCTCCATCCACATCTTTAAGTGCCAAATTCATTTTGCCGTTTTCATCTTCAAAAATTCGTAAAGTGCTCACTTTATGCGCTAAATATTCAGCCTGCGCATTTGTATCATCTTTTTGAACACCTATAAACAGAAGGTATCCTTTTCCGATTTTGCCGACAATTCGTCCCTCTGTTTCAACCTCGGCTTGCAATACTTTCTGAACGAGTACACGCATTTAATTTTCTTTCCTTATTTAAAATCCCTGATAAAACATATACCCTAAAACGATGGCACTTATTATTCCCGCTAAATCAGCCAACAAAGCACAGGGCAAGGCGGCTCCCGTTTTACTTACTTTAATAGCTCCAAAATAAACAGCCAATACATAAAAGGTTGTTTCCGTTGACCCCTGAATAACAGAAGACACAAATGCAGGAAAACTGTCTACACCATACTGCTGATACGTTTCCAGCATCATTGCTCTGGCTCCGCTTCCGGATAAAGGTTTAAGGAATGCTGTCGGGAGAGATGGAATAAAACCTGTATCTCCATTAAAAATTTGTACGACTTTTTCACATCCTTGCAATAAAAAATCTAAAGCTCCGGATGCCCTAAACACAGCAATGCCGACCAGCATAGAAACCATGTACGGGATAATTTTAACAGCCGTTTCAAATCCTTCTTTCGCGCCTTCTATAAATGTTTCATAAATATTCAGTTTTTTTATAATCCCGAATCCTATAAATAATGTAACGATACCCACAATGGCAACATTTCCGATCAGTGTCGCATATTGTATCCTTTCCTGTGGGGAGAGAGCATTAAAACCAAACGCAATTCCTCCTATAAATAAGAAAAACACCGACAAATAAGCAAGTACAACCCTATTAAATAAAGGAATTTTTGTAACCAAGGCAACACTGATAAAACCGACCAGAGTTGACATCGATGTTGCCAATAATATAGGTAAAAAGACCATACTCGGCTCAGATGATCCGAATTGGTGACGATACATTAAAATGCTGACCGGAATCAATGTCACGGCAGAGGTATTAATAACCATAAACAAAATTTGTGCCGAAGAAGCTTTCTCTTTATGAGGATTAAGTTCTTGCAACTGTTCCATAGCTTTAATTCCTATCGGTGTTGCCGCATTATCAAGGCCTAAAACATTTGCTGCCATATTCATAACAATGGATCCTAAAGCCGGACTATTTGACGGCACATCAGGCATAACTTTTTTAAATAACGGTATCAAAAGCTTCGCCAATAACTCTGTTAATCCTGATTTTTCCGCAATTTTCAGAAGCCCCAACCACAGACACATCATTCCCGTCAAACCTAAGGTTATTTCAAAGGCTGTTTTAGCGGCTTCAAACATTGCGTTGACCAATGTTGACCATATCTGAATATCCCCGTTAAATACGCTTTGTCCGAAAGCCAAAACAAAAGCGACCATAAAAAATCCGCACCAAATCACGTTCAACATCTTTTTCTCCCAAAATTTATTTGATTAATAACAAAAATTTGCTAATCTTTATTTAATAAAAAAGCAATTAATATAACATTTGCTATCGGAGGAGAAAAATTATGACTGTCATTATATTTGCATTACTGGCTATTATGGCTGTTTTTTACTTTATTTATGTTTCTTTAATCAAAAAAAAGAATAAAGTTAAAGAAGCTTCTTCGGGAATCGATGTGCAATTGAAAAAACGTTACGATACTATTCCTAATTTACTTTCTATGGCTTCTAAATATATGTCTTTTGAAGAAAATTTATTGAAAGAAATTACGCAACTCAGAACACAAGCTATGGAAACTTCTTTTCTTAAAAATCCCAAAGAAAGTGTTAAACTTGAAAATAAATTATCTTCAAAACTTAAAGAATTTAATGTTTCCGTTGAAAACTACCCTGATTTAAAATCAAGTCAACCAATGGTACAAGCGATGTCTTCCCTCAGTGATGTTGAAGAAAATATAGCCGCTGCTCGAAGATTTTACAATGCAGCCGTTAATGATCTGAATAATGCCGTTGAAATTTTTCCAAGCAGTCTTATTGCAAATATGCTCAATATCAAGCAAGCTGTCTTTTTTGAAACTCCTGAAAATGAAAAGCAATCCATTCAAGCCGGGGATTATTTTAAATAATGATTCAATCTGACTATTTCTCTAAATTACGTGCAGATTTTGATGATTTTTATTATAAAAATCTTTGGTATAAGCTGGTAACACTTGAAGAAAACAGAATAAAACATCTCCATCGTTTTTGGTTGCTCTTTTTTTTATTAGGTATTGCGCTCCCGTTATTTTGTTTATGGGCTTTCGGTGAATGGATGTATCTTGTATTTACGGAGGGATCTTCTAAAGACATAGAAGGATTGCTTAAGCTTATTCTGCTCATCGGAGCTGTTATCGTTTCCGTTATCGGTGCACCGATTGTTGCTTATCACACCGATGTCAAAGACTCCATTATTGACGATTTCATCGGTTTTTTTGGTTCTTTCAAACATTATTTTTTTAAGAAAATTGATGACAATATTATAACACAAAGTCAGCTGATAAGCGGATTTAATCGGCATAGCGGCGATGACTATTTTTGCGGAACTTACAAAGATGTCCGAATGATTATCTCCGAAGAACATCTCAGTAAAAAGCATAATAAGGGAGAATCGACAATTTTTGAAGGAATTATCATTCTATTGGATTTTCCTAAAAAATTTAATGGTCAAACCGTTGTTTTAAAGGATTGGGGGCACTTTAATTTTTTGCATACAACCGAAAAAAAGCTGGAACGTATCAAATTAGAAGATATTATTTTTGAAAAAGAATTTGAAGTTTACGGAACCGATCAAATTGAAGCAAGATATTTACTTACAACCGCTTTTATGGAACGAATGTTGCTTGTCCGCAACGCTTTTAAGGGTAAAAAAATTCAATTCAGTTTTTTTGACAGCAAACTTTTCATTGCCATAAACACATCAAAAGATATGTTTGAACCGGCATCTTTATTCAAATCTTCTACTGATCGCCGCCCCATTAATGATGTCTTAGAGCAATTTATTTCTGTATTTTCAATTGTGGAATTTTTAAAATTAACTCAACAATAATCTTTTTTATGCTATAATCATCATAATTTTCACGAAAAGGATATTAAAATGAAGTTGTTAAAATATTTTTCTTGTATTGCTTTGGGATGTTTTTTCGCACTTCCGGCTTCAGCACAGATTGTTCTGCCTCAAATTCGTTCAGGAATTGGAGATACCGCGGCTAAAATCATTGAAAATTCAGAAACGGCTTTCTGTTATCAAGTAGCCCCTAAATCGCCAACTTATGCCGGATATACTCTTAACAATATGGCCATTACCGGTTTTTGCGGCATTATCGACAACAATTTAAGACAAATGTTGTTAAATCAACTTGTTAGTGAAGAAAAAAATATTGATTTTTTGACGACTGAAAATTGCACTATTCAGCCTCGTGTTCTTCTTCGATTTGTTCGTGGTGTAGATAATGTTGATATTTTACTTTCGTCGCCTTGTTACTCTATCTCAATTTTTTATGGCGGTTCGGTCAGAACATATAATATGAAACCGGCGGCACAATTGTTGACAACTGTTACAGATGCTTTCAAAAAGACACAGACAAAATTTGTTTCTCCGGCAGTTTTAAATCAACTTTTGCCCATCGGTGTCGTTCAATCAGCAGAGCAAAGAAGTAAACTTCTGCCGGTAGCGCAACCGAAAAAAAGCTGGAGTTCCGATAATTCTCAGAGCCGACCTCAAAATAATTGGAATACTCTGAATTTTTCCAAATAAAAACTCTTTACAGCCTCCTTTTTTCGGGAGGCTTTTTTGTTTTTACCCAAAGCTTGTTTTTTTATGTGATAAGTCACTTTTTAGGGTTTTATTATGTAAAAAATCATATAGTATAGTATTGAGTGTTTGTAGGACATAAATAAATGGCTGAAGAAGAAAGAGAAGATAAAGATATCGAAGCAGATGAAACAGAAGGCGATATTGTTCCTGAAAAAGGAATGAAAAAGAAAATTCTGATTTATCTCATTTTGGCAATTATTGTCATTGGAGCCGGTGTCGGCGGTATTGTTACTTATTTTACAAGCGTAAATAAAGACACATCTCAAGCTTATGACATTATTACACGCAAAAATGCAGACGGATCAGGTGAAACGTCTACCGTTTTTTATTCTTTACCGGAGTTATCTGCCAATTTACGAACAAGCAGCGGTGTATTTGAAACCGTTAGAATTCAGCTTAATCTGGAATTATCTTCTGTAGAAGACATTTCTATGATTACAAGTATGTCTTCCAGAATTAACGATATTATTATCGGGCATTTAGTTGAAATTACTGCAGAAGAAATCAGTGGTTCGGAAGGTTTTTATGCGTTGAAAACAGAATTACTTCATCGCATTAATTTAATGGCATCACCCGTTACCATTTTGAATTTAAATATTAAAAATTTAGATATTCAAATTACGGATGCTTTGGAAAGACAAGAGGATTAAAAGGTGAGCGACGAAAATTCCCAAGAGACAGAAACTGTAGATGCTGAATCTAAAAAAGTTGATACTGAAACGACAGATCAGTCTGCAGCCTCTCAAGAGAAAAACAATGACTGGACAGATATAATTGCCGCCAAAGGCGGATTGGATCAATCTGCCGCAATTAACAGCAGCTCAAAAATTTTGAATCAAGAAGAGATTGATGCCCTGTTCGGATACAGTGAACAGAATCGTTACTCTTCCGAAGTTGAAAAAACAGGGGTAAAGGCTATCTTGAACTCCTCGATGGTTTCTTACGAACGGCTGCCGATGTTAGATATTGTTTTTGACCGCCTTATTCGTATGATGTCCACATCTTTAAGAAATTTTACTCAGGATAATGTTGACGTTTCTTTAGACAGTATCGAATCAATGCGTTTCGGAGAATATATTGATGCTCTGACGTTGCCTACTTTATTAGGTGTTTTCAAAGCTGAGGAGTGGGATAATTATGGGTTAATCTCTATTGATTCTTCCCTTGTCTATTCTATTGTTGATGTTTTATTAGGCGGTCGACGAGGAACGGCGGCTGTCAGAATTGAGGGCAGGCCTTACACAACCATTGAATTGAACCTTGTTAAAGATATGCTAGACATTATTTTAGCTGATTTGTCTACGGCTTTTGATCCTGTTACATCCGTTAATTTTACCTATGATCGAATGGAAACAAATCCTCGTTTTGCCACCATTTCTCGTTTATCCAATGCGGTTATTGTTGCCAGACTCCGTGTAGATATGGAAGATCGTGGCGGTAAGGTTGATTTAATGATTCCTTATGCAACACTGGAACCTATCCGTGATTTGTTATTGCAGATGTTTATGGGAGAACGCTACGGTCGCGATATGATTTGGGAAAATCATCTTGTTGAAAGACTATGGAATACAGATTTAGATACAAAAGTTATCCTCAAAGAACTTGAAGTTCCGCTGGGAGAAATAGCCAAATGGGAGCCCGGTTCTTTTCTGCCTTTGGATATGTCCCCGCACGATAAAATTAATTTGATTTGCGGCGATGTCGATTTGTTTTCGGGACTAATGGGACGAAAAGGCGATAATATTGTTATTAAAGTTACCGGAAAGGCACACGATAATGGGTAGTTTTGAATTAGTTATAAATCTTTTGATTATTGCCTTATTGATTCCGACAATTATTTATGCTTATCGCCTAAATAAGAACTTAACCATTTTAAGAGAGAATCAGAGCAGTCTATCCCGTCTTATTTCTTCTTTAAATGAAGCAACGGTTAAAGCTGAAAGTTCCATTCCAAAACTAAGAAATGTCACGGAGCAATCATCTCAGAATTTGCAAGATGTTGTTGAAAGCGCAAAATCATTAAAAGATGACTTAACTTTCATCAATGAACGGGCAGATAATTTGGCTGACCGTTTGGAGAATGTTATTCACGATGGACGGCAAATAAAAAATGATATTTCCGCAGAAGAAATTTCTCTTGATAAAAAAAGCCGTTTTTCAGATACCCCGGCTGATGACCGTTCAGCGGCGGAAATGGAACTCTTAAAAGCATTGCGTTCAATTAAGTAGGTATTGATGAAAATGATAGCAAAACATATACGTGTTCTTCCTTTGATTATCTTTCTTTCCGTTTTGATGCTGACAATTCGGGTAGAAAGTGTTTTTGAGATGGTACAAAAACACTCTATCCCTCAATTGAGTTTAAATGAATTGCAGGCTGCAGAAACATCGACTCCCGAAACGGCGGCGCTAACCACAGCATTGCAAACTTCCGATATGCAGAAAGATGCGCAAGCATCTTCCGACAATCACGATGATGAAAAGAAAAATCAATTTACCCAATCAGAAATCCAAATTCTTCAAGAATTGGCCGAAAGACGAGAAGCTTTAGATTTACGGAGTCAAGAAATTGATAAAAAAGCAGTTCAACTGAAAGTATCCGAGCAGGAAATTGATAAACGTCTTAAACAAATGCAAGAATATGAGCAAAAATTAAAGCAGTTGATTCGAGAATACAATGAAAAAGAAAAAGCTAAAATTATGTCTTTGGTTAAAGTCTATGCCAGTATGAAACCTAAAGAGGCAGCTCGTATATTTGAAACATTGGATTTGGAAGTTGCCGTTGCTCTTTTAAAGGAAATGAAACCTTCAAACTCTTCTGCTATATTAGCACAGATTACACCTGTCCGCGCAAAAGCCATTACGGATAAAATTATAGGCAATGCATTTTAGAGAAAGGGTTTTGATTTGAATATTCTGAAACAGCATAAATTTTTTCTTTTTTATTTTATTCTTTTATGTTGTCTTTTAACAGATGCATCTTTCATCGTCTATGCCCAACAAAATTATGATAATAATTCTTCTTCCGTTATCCCTATTAAATCGGCCGTTTTAAAATATTCAAAGATAAACAACAAAGATCGGTTTACTTTTGATTTTCCGGAAGGGAGTAAAATATCTTATGATATTAAAAGTGATGAAAAATCAACAACTATTGTTTTTTCTCGTGTTTTTCGTTTCGAAACGCTAAATTTAACAAATTTTGATAAATATCAGCAAATTACACAAAGAAAAATTTCTGCTCGACAAATGGAAATTTCGTTTCCTCAACCTCTAGCATCATCTGTTGAACACCTTAATTCCGTCATTTTGGACTTAGCACCTCAGGGGACAATTTCTTCATCTGAAAAGCCCAAACGCATCACTCCGTTACAGATTTCAAGTTTAAGTTTTTCGTGGAATACACCGGTTGCTTTAGCGGTTTTTAAACGAGATAAATATATTTGGATTGTCTTTAATCAATATCAAAAAATGGATATTACAGAATTAAGCAAAAATGCCGGACATATGGTTAAAGACATTATACAATTACCGCATAATGCGGCCACTATTTTGCGATTGGAAGCAACGGCCGAATTATATAGCGAAGTCAGAAAAGAAGGCTTATTGTGGATCATTGATTTATACAACCATCAAGCTGAACGTAAATTAAATCCTATAAAAGTGACAACGGATGAAACATTTCCTGATAGACCGTCTATTGTGGTAACATTACCGCATACCGAGGATATTTTCAGTTTTCTTGATCCAGAAGTCGGGGATATGCTGATGGCGATTACGAGTTCGGAAGCGGGACATTCCTTTATTAACGGCTACAAATATCCTGATTTTGAATTTTTACCGACCTCTCAAGGTATGGCCATTAACAGTGATGATTTTGGTATCGGCATTATTCGAAATACATCCGGTTTCATTTTACAAACAACGCAACACCCTCTGAATATTTCTCAAAATTTGGATATTTTGAAACAGCGCGCTATTCGTGAAACAGATAATAGCGGTGTCAATCTGACACAAGATTTAACCATTCCGATTATTCGCAGAAATTTTGCAGAGAGTGAAAAATATTTTCAGTCTCAGATTAAACTGGCTCCGGAAGCGGATAAAAATAAATTTAAAATTGAGTTAGCCAGATTTTATCTTTCTCATGGGCTCGGATCTAATGCTCTTGGTTTGTTAAGAGATGTCAGAAGAAACCTTAGAGAAAACAAACAAGATATGACACCTCGTTTAAGGAGCCTCATCGGGGTTGCTTCCTTTTTAATGAAAAGATATGATCAAGCTTTTGATATCTTTGCCCGTGAAGAATTTTCCCAAAACAATGAAATTGTTTTTTGGCGGACTTTAGCTGATACGGATATTAATCAAGATCATACGCCTAGTATTATGCGTGATCTCAGTTTATTTCATCCCTATCCTATTGAGATAAAAAAGATCCTTTTAATGAGAGCTCTTGAACTGGCTGTTTCTCAAAAAAACGATAATTTAACCCAAAAACTCATTGATATTATAAAAGAATTACCTATGGATACAGAGATGCGGACAGCCATCAATTACTACGAAGCAGAAAAAGTCCGTATGCAAGGCTATTTTAAGTCGGCTCTTCCTTTGTATAAAGCAGCAGCCATGAGCCCATCTCTTAAATATTCGGCGTTGGCTCGTTTCCGCATTGCCGATTTTAATTCCAATCTGGCAGATGTAAAACAAAATAGGACCATCTTAGAGTTTGAACGATTAAAATTTGCATGGGGTGAAAAGAAATTCAAGATTCAAGTTTTAAACAAATTGGTTGATCTTTATCTTAAAACAAATAATTTTTATATGGCTTTAACAACTTTGGACTTAATAAGCCTCATATCTGCTAAACAAAAACCCGTTATAGAGCAACGTATGGTACAAATTATGGAAGAATTGTTTTATTACAACAATGATAATCAGTTCGACCCCATTAAAGCTCTGGCTTTATTTGATGAGTTTGGCTATCTGATTAATCGCAGTCCATATCAAACCGCTATCATTATTAAACTGTCAGACAGACTGGTTGCCTTAGATTTACTTGATCGCGCATATAACTTACTGGACAGCTATATGCAAACACATCTTAAAACCTTATCTCATCAGGAAATAAGTGCTATGGGTAGTCGCCTTGCGCTGATCAATATGTTTAGAAAAGATGAAATTTCTGCACTGGAAAATTTGAAAAAAACAGATTACCCAGATATTTCTGAAACCTTGGCGACACAAAGAAAAATTATAGAAGCCAAAGCTTATGTTCTGCAGGGAATGCCTCAAAAAGCTCTTGATTTGCTGAAAGATAATACCAGTCGTAATGCTATTTTATTAAAATCGGAAATTTATTGGGATTCTCAGCAATGGGATAAAGCTTCTGATATGCTCAGATATTTGGTTAAAAAACCGAAAAAAGGAGAACCTTTATCCGAAGAACAAATCCGTTACATTTTAGACTGGTTGACAGCATTAAAGCAAGCCGGTAAAGAAACTGTTATTGTTCGGGTAAGAAATACATTTAAGCCCTATTTTGATAAAACATCTTATGCCAGCATATTTAATTTACTGACTGATTTTCTTGAAAATGATACGATAAGCATTAAAGATATAGATAGAACAATTCAAAACGTTCAGGCGTTCAGCAATTTTGCGAAAGAATATACAAAGTCTCTTTTAAAAGAAAATATAACCGAAAAACAAAATGATTCACAATAAGTTACAAATAAGCAGCCCTTTCGAGCCATCAGGCGATCAGCCCGAGGCTATTAAAGAATTATGTGACGGCTTAAAAAGAGGCGATAAAAGTCAGGTTTTACTTGGTGTTACCGGTAGCGGTAAGACATTTACTATGGCAAAAATTATCGAAACAATGCAACGACCTGCCCTCATTATGGCTCCGAATAAAATTCTTGCCGCTCAACTTTATAGTGAAATGAAAGAATTTTTTCCCCATAACCACGTTGAATATTTTGTTTCTTATTATGATTACTATCAACCGGAGGCCTATATTCCGAAAACAGATATTTATATAGAAAAAGATTCCGCTATTAATGAGCAAATTGATCGAATGCGCAATGCGGCAACACGTAGTCTGCTGGAATATAATGATGTCATTATCGTGGCCTCAGTATCTTGCATCTACGGCTTGGGTGACGTTGAATCGTACAGCAATATGACGTTAAAATTAAAAAAAGGTGATTTAATCGATCCTCCTGAAGTATACAGACGTTTAGCTGAATTACAATATGAGCGAAACCAAAGCAACTTTGTCCGTTCAACCTTTCGCGTTCAAGGAGATACTCTGGATATTTTTCCGTCACATTTGGAAGATGTCGGTTGGAGAATTTCCTTCTTTGGCGATGAAATTGAGGATATTTATGAATTTGACAGTTTGACCGGAAAAAAAATGATGTCCTTAGAGGAGGCTACGGTTTATCCGGCCAGCCACTATGTTACTCCTCGCCCGACCATTTCTCGAGCAATGCAACAAATCCGAGAAGAATTAAAAGAGCGGGAAGCCTATTTTACTCAAGAAAATAAGCTTCTTGAAGCGCAACGTATCGGTCAACGTACGCGTTTTGATTTAGAAATGCTTGAAACGACAGGTCATTGCAAAGGAATTGAAAATTACTCACGATACCTGACAGGACGCAATCCGGGTGAACCTCCGCCTACTCTATTTGAATATTTACCTGAGAATGCTCTTGTTTTTGTTGATGAAAGCCATATTTCCATTCCGCAAATCGGGGGAATGTTTCGAGGTGACTACAATCGTAAAAGCACCTTGGCAGAATATGGATTTAGACTTCCTTCGTGCGTGGACAACCGTCCCCTCAAATTTGAAGAATGGGATAAAATGCGTCCTCAAAGCATTTTTGTTTCAGCCACCCCCGGAGATTGGGAATTAACACAAAGCAAAGGTGTTTTTGCCGAACAGATTATCCGTCCGACCGGTTTAACAGATCCGATTTGTGATGTCCGACCTGTTGACAACCAGATTGATGACTTAATGGAAGAATGCCGTAAAGTTATTGAGCAAAAAGAACGTGTTTTGGTGACAACACTGACCAAGAAAATGGCTGAAGATCTTACCGAATATCTTCACGATAACGGGATTAAAGTCCGCTATCTACATTCAGACATTGACACATTGGAACGTATTGAAATTATCAGAGATTTGAGGCTTGGTGTTTTTGATGTATTGGTCGGAATTAATTTATTGCGTGAAGGGTTGGACATTCCTGAGTGTTCTTTGGTTGCTATTTTAGATGCTGACAAAGAGGGATTCCTGAGATCCCAGCGTTCTCTGATTCAAACTATCGGCCGTGCGGCTCGTAATGCTCATGGGCGTGTTATTTTGTATGCCGATAAAATAACTGATTCTATTAAAAATGCGCTTGATGAAACAAACCGCAGACGCCAAAAACAAATTCAATATAATATTGAACACGGCATTACACCGCAAACAATCAAGAAATCTATTTCTGCAACACTAAGCGAAATGACCGAAACAGATTTTGTTAAAAATGAAAGTAACCCAAAGCAAATTGAAGATGTTAAAAATATTGATAAGCTCTTACGTGAATATAAGAAAAAAATGCAAACTGCCGCTGCAAACCTCGAATTTGAAGAGGCAATGGTCTATCGTGATAAAATTAAAGAACTTGAACAGCTGGGTTTAAAGAATTTGTAAACTAAAAAAAGCCTCTCTATAACGAGAGGCTTAAAAATTAATTTTTACTGACATTAATTTTTTTAACTTTGGCTTTTTCGACTTGTGTTTTGGGAATAGAAATAGATAACAAACCATCGTTATATTTTGCATCAGCTTTATTATAATCTAAGTCCCACGGCAGAGGGATTGTTCTTTTAATCATACCATAATAAATTTCTGAAAAGTAGTTATCACACTCTGTACTCTCTTTAGTACTTTTTTTCTCTCCACTGATTGTCAGATAGCCGTCTGATGATATTTGCAAATCCAAATCTTTTGCATCAATTCCCGGTAATTCGGCAGAAACGGTAACAGCATCTTTATTTTCTGAAACTTCTATTTTCGGTTCCAATTCCATTGTTTCTGAATTGTGATGTGTTTCAATTGTATTCCAAAAATGTTGCAAAAAATGCTTTAATTCATTTGATGCCGGAATATGAATCGGAATATTTCGACTTCCTTTTGCTAAATTTTCAGTATTAGATAATTCACTTCTCATTTATTTTCTCCTTTATACTTATGGTTCAAAGAAGAAAATAATCCTGACTTTTAATTCTTCCATATAGTCAATAGGCTATTGAATACCCTTTTGTTCGCGCTTTTTTATCCATTTTTGTTTTGCATATAAACGCATATCGGCGACCTGATCTGTTTCATCAACAATTTCTTTACCCAAGATTGTTTCGATAATATCTTCCAGAGTAATAATTCCAACCCAATTTTCAAAAGCATCTATCACCAACGCCATATGATTGTGATCTTCCAGCATAGAATTTAAAACATCTTCTAGGTGCGCTTCATCAGAATAAGAACGCATCGGACGTGCATATTTATCAACTAAATCATCATCGCTGGATGCCTCATAAGAACTTGACTTATGAATATACCCTAAAAAATTTTCTTCCTTTTCATCAATAATCGGAAAACGAGAGAATGGCGTATTGCACAAAAAATTATCAAAATCTTTAATCGTCATACCCGGTTTTACTTTATGAACAACCGTACGCGGCGTCATCACATCTCCGACACTGACCTCTTGTAATTTTATAATGTTATTGATAATTCTGAATTTTGTATCATCCAGCAAATTAGAATCTCGACCAATTTTAGCTAAAGCCTTGATTTCTGCCTTCACATCAGTTGCCTCTGATTTCCCGAAAAGGCCCATAATAAAATCTGATATATACAAAACAGGCTTTAAGACAACGACCATAATACCGACCATAACACAAACGGCCGGTATTAATTGACGCCAATATTTTGAGCCGATTGTCTTAGGCATAATTTCCGAGAAAATCAATATGCAAATTGTCATCAATCCTGATGCCAATCCTAAATAAGAAGAACCGTATAAGTATGTAACTTGCGCACCTATGCCTGCCGCACCAACCGTATTGGCTATTGTATTCAACGTAAGAATAGCCGCCAAAGGAGTATCCATATTCCGTTTTAGATGGGAAATACGTTTATACCACTTCGGATTTTTTTCTTCCAATTGTGCAATATAACTTGGCGTAATAGATAAAAGTGATGCCTCTGAAACAGAACAAATAAATGATATGATAATTGCCAGACCGGCATAAAAACATAGGAGTAACATAATTTAATTATTTATTGACCTTCCGTTATGACTCAAAACAAGGCTAACATAATGTAAAAGCGTAAAAAAGTAAAGCATTTTCTTCAGATTATAATCTGCCATATCTTTTGCGGTTTGTAATCTTCATCAAACAGAACGTCTGCCATATACTTTGTTATAGCTACGTTGCTAAATTCCGTATGTGCTTTTTGATGTCCTTTTGAGGCAATTTTCATCCTTGCCCGAGAATTATTTTTAAAATAAGCCACCTTTTCATAAAATTCTTCTTTTGTTTCATAAAATACGACTTCGTCATCTCTAAAAATATCTTGAAAACCATTCCGTTTATCTAAAAAGACAAGCTGTCCGTTTGCCAAAGAATGAATCAATCTGTCTGAACTGTACAAATAAACGTCATTAACACGGCTCAGATTGAGGCCCATAGCGCTTTGTCCTAAAGCCCGAATATATTCAAATCCGTTTAATGGCGGCTGACCGTTTAGTCCGGCTAATTTCCAGCGTAAGTTTTCTATTTTGTTTGTGCTTTCAGTAATGATATCCTCAAGCTCCTCATCTTTTCCGCAAAACTGTCGGCGACCGGTATTGGCACAAAGCATAATATCATAGGGTAAATTTTCAGTTTCAAATGCCCTGCCCGTTTCTAAGGCATCATCAGCCATATTCGGAACATAACCCACACGGTTTTTGCCTGTTTTAAATTGCTTCAACAGATTTTTATCACCGGTGCTGATTAAATTAACATCGGCCACGTCCAATTTACTTTGAATGGCCTTAATGTTTCTTTCCGCCATTTGCGGGACAATCCAATCACAACTCCATTGCAATACTTTTAATTGAGGAAACATCTCTTTGATTTTTAAAATCGTTTCATTTTCTATCAGATCTGCGTGTCCGATAAACAACGCATCCGGCTCCATTACTTTGCAATAATCCACTAAGTGTTGGTTTAATTTTCTTTTAGCAAACCAATTTTGATGACCAAAACCGAACATACGACACAAATCACGATCCGGATAATTAAAAACGGCATATCCGTTACGAATCAGACCATTTGAAATTTTAAACGGAAATCCGACTTGAAAACACCCTTTCAGACGAATTAAATTAAAATTAGAAATATGAATAATTTTTTTCATTATGTCCTCAAACCACTTATGATGTGTTTAATCCACATATTCATTTTTGCAACCATATAAAACAGCAAATGCAAAAATTTCGGCGATTGCCCCGCCGCACAAAATTCAACCGATACCCGTTCTATACCGCATTCAATTGCAGCGCTCATACGATGATGCCCTTGATTTAAAGTATCTTGTATGCCCATATTACGACACAACATAATATCCAAAGGAAATGCATCGTCATATCCGTTTTCTCTCATACTTTTGAGCAGATTTTCATATGTCGCACGGCGTTGAGCCTTACTCATTTTATATTTCGGATTAGAAAATTTATAAGCATTTTCAGCTGTTCTTAAATTTCTTTCCAGCCCTTTTTCTCTGATTTCTTGTGTGCGCATATGATATATGTTGCTACCGAACAAATTATATTTATAGCGCAATTTACGAATAATCGGTGAGATAATATCATACGATTTAATTCGGGACTCAAAAGCGATACGTACCGGTACATAATCCTCTCCCTGAGCAATAGCCTTTTCCACGACTTTACGACCTTTAAGCAAAGCATCTTGTTGTACCGGAAAATCAGGGTTCCACAATTGTCGTTTACCGATCAAAATGATAACTTGATCTTTAGGTGTATAAGGGAGAGATACGTTTGAATCCGGCAAAGATATAACATCTTCAACCGCCAAATGGTATATTTCCGAAGAATAGCAAATTTTATTCATTTAATACTCCCTTATTTGAACAGATATACCATTTTTCAGCCGAATGTAAACAAAATTATCTATTCTCCACATTCGGTTAGATTGAAAGACTTTAAAATCTGTTTATTTGTTACAGTAATGTTACAAATTGTTGTTGTTATGACTTTAAATCTATGGTATAATGAATTCATAAATATAATTATGAATTTTAGAGAGGAGTTGCATTATGATAGCTCTATCGAAACAAACTTCCGGTGAGGATTTTTTGAAAGAAGTTTCCGAAGCCGGTACCAACAAAGGAGCATTATTTGCTCTTTTGTATGAAACTTTGCAAACAGAACATCCTAAGTTACATCTCAGCACAATTATAAATCAGCTCAAAAATTTTGATGCCTTAGTTAATTATGATGCCAGTGTTGCTAAATTTCAAATAAAACGTAACGCTGAAAACATTGCCAAAACGATTGATGAAATCAAAAATATTAAAGTATTAGGTAAGGATAACTTCAAATACAAAGATATGATGATCAGAAAGTTAAATATTTTAGCGTCAATTAAACCGGATGCAAAATCTTTGGCTGATATTATTGCTGCCGAATATATTGCACGAGGATACGGAAATATCGGCAGTTTTAAGTGCGAATTTATGCACTATGTTCATTCTTTGCATTCCGTATCTACATTGACTGAAGATGACAGTTGCGTCTTACGGTGTTAAGTCAGTCTAGAAAAAAAAGGTCGGAAATAATCCGACCTTTGTTTTTATTCATCACTTTCATGAATGACTTCTATTTGAGCGCCGACACCGGCTAATTTTTCTGCCAATTTTTCATAACCTCGATAAAGGTGATAAACACGATTGACAATTGTTTCTCCTTCTGCAATCAAGCCTGCCAATATCAACGCAAACGAGGCTCTCAAATCCGTTGCCATTACCGGCGCACCATAAAGTTTATCGACATGGCGAACAATTGCCGAAGCATGCCCATGGACATTAATATTCGCGCCCATGCGCAAAAGTTCCGGTACGTGCATAAAACGATTTTCAAAAATCGTTTCCGTTACTAAAGAAGCTCCCTCTGCCGTCAGCATGAGAGCCAAAAATTGAGCTTGTAAATCTGTCGGAAAACCGGGGTAAAAGTCTGTCATAATATCTTGACCGACTAAAGTTTTGCCACGAGCATCAACAATAAGAGAATTTGGTGTTTCCTTTACATCAACGCCCATTTGACGTAAAATATTAATCGGGCATTGCAGGGTTGAAGCCTGAGCATTAATTAATTCGATACATCCTCTGGTAATTGCAGCGGCAACAGCGTATGAACCAGCCTCTATACGATCGGTAATAACTTTATGCGTTGCTCCGTGCAAAGATTCAACACCTTCAACTGTCAGAATGGAAGTATTTTTACCGCTTATTTTTGCGCCCATATCATTGAGCAAATCTATCAAGTCTCCAATTTCCGGCTCTTTAGCGGCGTTTTCAATACGGGTTATTCCCTCTGCCAACGTAGCGGCCATTAAAATATTACACGTTGCCCCGACAGAAGCAATTTTAAAGATAATGTTTGCCCCCTTAAGACGGTTCTCAACATCAGCAAAAACATAGCCGTTTTTAATTTCAATTTTAGCGCCCATTTGCTCTAAAGCAGCCAAATGAATATCCATCGGACGCGCACCGATTGCGCATCCGCCCGGGAGAGAGAGTTCAACGTGTCCGTAGCGCGCCAACAATGGTCCCAAAACATAATATGATGCTCTCATTTTCCGTACATAATCATAAGGAGCTATCAGACTTGTGGCCTCAAGGGTGCGATAAGAATAAGTCTTTGTCGGGTGACCATCTAAAAAGTCATCAAACTCGTCAATTTGTGTTCCTAATAATGTCAATAATGTATTAAGTGATTTTATATCCGAAAGAATCGGCATATTGGTTAAAGTAACGGTATCCGGTGTTAACAAACCGGCACAGATGAGCGGCAAGGCGGCATTTTTAGCTCCACTGATATAAATTTTGCCATTAAGCTGATGTCCGCCGATAATCTTAATTTTATCCATTTTTTTGCTCCTGTTCTTTTTGTTTTTTTAACTTTTCACGAGCGGCAATTTGTTTTTTTCTTTTTTCTAAATTTTTTTGTAAGGCTTTACCTTCCCGTATTATGCGCTCTCGACACCGTTGGCTTGGAATTTTTTCTATCATCACTCACTCCTCTGTTTTATTTTGATAGAATTTTAACAACAATCTCTTAAAAAAAAGTGAGGAATTTATATTTTATGCTTGATTTTTTGATAAGTCTTGGGTATGGTGCAAAAGTTGTTTGTGAAGTACCATTGTAACTCAGTGGTAACGCTAAGTAAAAATGACATCTGTATGTCATTTTTGTCTGCAAGTTCTTCGGAACATCTTAGCGAAACAGGGAAGCGGAAGCGACCGCATTGAGCTTAGATGCCGAAGGAACGTCATTGGTAATGACGGGCGGGGCACAGAGGTAAAACAGACAATAAAATTTATTATTAAGTGCCGTTGTAGCTCAGTGGTAGAGCACGTCATTGGTAATGACGGGGTCGTAAGTCCGATTCTTATCAGCGGCACCATTAACAAAAAGCCCACCGAAAAGGTGGGTTTTTTGTTGTTATTATTGCTTCTCACAAAGTCCGATAAATCCGTTCCCGAAAACAGCAATTTTTCACAAATTATCGGACTTTTTTATTTTTCACATCTTACGACTATTATCTAATAAGTTTCTATTTCTAAAAGATACACTATCTTTTCCTAACTTTAATGAACGCTCTGCCGCATTACGTATATCGTTAAAAAGACCTTTTAATCTTCTAGCGCGTTCCTCATCAATGATTTTCACTTTTGACGTTTTTGCTTCATTATACTCATAAATAGTCCAAGAGGGTTTCTTATCTGCACTAGTGGTAATATACCTCCCCATCAAGCTATGACCATTTGTAATATCTAAATTACAATGAGCATCATCTTCTCTATTTAGTGTTCCAAGTAATTCATCATTGTTGGTTAGCAGTTCTACTTTTTTTCCATTTTGTGATGCTTTCATTTTAGTACAGCGCTTCAGTAAATCTGTTTCAGGAAGAGCATTTTCTTTTGAAGATTTAAGTGTTTCTTCTTTAATAAATACTACCATGGGATTTTCCTCCATATATTAGATAATAATTTATTGTATATTGTATTCCTTCTTTTGTCAATTATTTCAAAATGATTCAATCTTATCTTTCAGCTTCCTATATTCATCATAAAAATTAGTCCGATACTCGTATAGTATCGCGCACCATTAACAAAAATCCCACCCTAGAGGTGGGATTTTTGTTAATGCGTATCGGGGATAGGGAAAGGACTTACGGGGGCATTGTTAAGTCCGACGTAGCGGTTTGGATATTTTCAAACCGCGGAGGACGAGGCGCAAAGCGTCCGAGGTCTTGAGCGTAAGCGAAAGATGCGCCGTGTGAAACGCGCGCACCTTCTTATCAGCGGCACCATTAACAAAAATCCCACCCTAGAGGTGGGATTTTTGTTAATGCGTATCGGAGATAAAAAAGGACTTACGATATGATTGCGTGAGCAATCCGTAAGTCCGGAGCTGAAGTCGCCGAGCCTTTTAAGTGCGAGGCGGATGAAGCCGACAATGAGCAAACTTTTTTGCGAATTGTCATTCGACTTCAGAGGCACCATTTTATAAAACCGCCTCAATGCAGGCGGTTTTTGCTTTTGTGGGGTTGATTCTCGCAAAGTCAGATTTCGTCATTCACGAAAATGTCAATTTTTCATAAATTATCGGACTTTTGTCGTAAAAGGTAATAAATCAAGCCGTTTGATAAATAAAATCCCAGTCCAATAAAATCAGCCTTAATCTTCGTTTACAAATTGTTTCTCTATCATTTGTTGTGCAACTAGATTAGACTTGCATTGTTTTTGCATTTTATCAGCAAATTTCAATAAATTTTCCATTCGTGAAATATCTTCATCTTCCATAAAATTAGTCGTAATTCCACCATCTTTATAAAAATTGATAATTTTTTGTTGAAAAGCATAAATATGGTCAATTTCTTCGGCTGTCTTGGCTTTACGCAAATTATATTCTACTGCACCTTTAAGCAATTTATCTGATTTTTTATTATCTTCTTCAGAGCCTAAGATTTTAAAGCCTTGTAAATAATCTGCAAATTTGACTTTAGATGCTTTTATTGTTTTATCAAAATCTTCGGCAAATTTTTCACTTTTACCGAAATAAACATCCTGAATAAAAGCATTATCTTCAAGTTTTTCACCCATTAATAAATCTGCCATTATAACTTGCGAAGCGTAGCTTGCTCCAGCATTCGGTCCTATACGACCTAACGCTCTGCTTGTTAAGGCATCGGTTATAGTTTCATTTAAGTCATCATTTGTTCTTTTAACAATACTCCCTTCTCTATCAAATTCGGCATATTTTGAACCTACTTTTATATATCCGCCACCATCATCAGTTTTGCCTGCATCAGAAGAAAAGGCGTGCAATGATTCGTGTGTTATGACATGTGGACTTGCCTTTGGTAATATAGCAATTCCTTGAGATGTCGTATATTCGTTAGTATCAATATTTTCCCAAAACTTAACTGCCGCAGCTGAAAATTTGATGTCTTTAAGTTTTCCATCTTGAAGAGCTTTAAAAGTTCTGTTTCCATCGCACAGGACGACTGTTAACTCATTATATATCTTTTCAACGTTTTCTTTCCAATTATCCGGAGCTATTTTTTGTGCAAAATATTTTGCTGATTTAATAATTTCAGTAATTTGCGCATCTTCTTGTGTTTCTGAATGGTCTGGTTTTCTGAAAATCATAACACACCTCTTAATGGTAATAATAGCATTTGTATTAAATCCTGTCAAGAAATTGCAATCTATACTCCAGTTGCTTGTATTCATCATAAAAATTAGTCCGATACGCGCACAGTAACGTGCACCATTTTTGACAAAGCCTCTTACTCGTAAGCTCATTATCATTCGCTAACTCGTTTCGGTCACTCGTTTTCTAATTTCGCTGCGCTTCGATTGCTCTCGCTAGCTCAATAATAAAACTTCGCCTGTCGTTAAAAATTGCTCATCAAAGAGCAATTTTTTGCCTCCAGCCTAAAAGGTGGGTTTTTTGTTGCTATTATTGCTTCTCACAAAGTCCGATTGTCTCGTTCTCGAAAACCGCAATATCGCCTAAATTATCGGACTTTTTTGAAAAACTAATTGATTTTCTTTTGTGCTAATTTATAATGATCCGGAAAAGGAACAAAATATGGAAAAATATAAATTAGAAATTTTTATTCCGAAAACGCATTTGAAACAACTACAAGCAACTTTGCAAAAAGTTGATGCCGGACATATCGGTAATTATGATTCTTGTTTATCATATAGTGAAGTTATCGGGACATGGCGGCCTCTGGATGGTTCAAAACCATATATAGGCAAACGCGATAAAATAAGTCAAGAGCCGGAAATGAAAGTAGAAGTTATATGCTTAAAAGAAAAATTAAACAAAACAATTTCAGCTATAAAAGAAATTCACCCTTATGAAGAACCTGTTATAAATATAATTCCTTTGCTTGATGTAAATGAGATTTGAAACAAATGCCAACATATTTAATCATCGGAAATATTTTTTCCTTATTATCTGCAATTTGCCTTGCCATTTCGGTTATCAAGAAAAATAAAAAAGATTTTATGTATTGGCAAATCGGAGATCCACTTTTCGGAATTGCAACATGCATTGTGCTTTCGGCTTATGCGGCAATTGTTATCAGTGTGGTTTGCCTTATTCGTAATATTTTATCTTATAAAGGCAAACTAACTAAAAATATTACCTATATTCTGCTAATTATAAACGTGGCTATCGGGCTTTATGTTAATAATCTCGGTATTATCGGCCTATTTCCCATTATTGCCTCTGCCAGTTATACTATTTTTATGTATACAACAAAAAACGAACAGCAAATGCGTTGGGCTTTGGTTTCTAATCTGCTTTTATGGTTTATTCATAATTTTTATGTGCAAGCATATCCTTCGGCTGTAGCTTGTATCGTATTATGTATATGGACATTTATACAGATTTACAAAAACCGTCGTCAATTTATCTCCTAACTGCCTATATTCATCGTAATTTTCTGTCCGGAATCGTAGCGCCGGAAATGTTCGGCGCAAGATAGACGGCGGAGCCGGTCGCTTGCGGTGCGCAATGTGTAACGCGCGCACATAATCGCAAAGCAAAAGCGCACCATTTAACAAATTTGCGGAGATGGCGACATTCAGCTCGTCGTAAGCGTTCTAATTTTACCCCGAACAGATAAAAAGATCTCATTGCATTAAATTATATTTTAACAAATTAGCATTATGCTTGCTGCATCATTTGAAATACGGAGGTATACGGTGACAATCAGTAAAGCTAAAAAATTAATTATCTGGGACTTTGACGGCGTTATTGCCGATAGCGAAAAACTGTGGATTTCCGTTTGGCTTGAAACACTGCAAAAAGAAAAAAATATTTCTCTGACCAAAGAAGAAACTTTCAAATTGCTTGTCGGAATTGCTGATAGAGAAAAAAAAATAAATCTTGAAAAGCATTTTCCGCATCTTGTCTTAGATGATTGCTTTATGCAAAAAATTGATGCCGGAGAAAAATATAAAGGCATGCACTTTATGCAACCTATCGCCAATGTTGAAGATACTATGAGCGATGCTCGTTTTACACATTGTATTGCAACCGGAGCCACTAAGGAACAACATGCTTGGAAAATGACGCAATTTAAATGGATTGAAAAATATATGTCACCGAATGACTATTTTACGGTAGATATGGTAAGACAAGGCAAACCGGCGCCTGATATATTTTTGCTGGCAGCAACAACAAAAGGTTTTAAGCCAAAAGATTGTATTGTAATTGGCGATAGTTTGAACGATTTTAAGGCGGCGAATGCTGCCGGAATGAAAAGTATCGCTTTTGTCGGTGCAGAAGGAAATGATACACCTGAATATCGGCAAAAATGCGTTAGCGCCGGCGTTATTGCCGTTTGTGCCACAATGAAAGAAGTTCAACATATCATCAATGAAAATATATAAATGCACTTTGACCTCATCATCGGAAATATTTTTTTCTTTGCTCATACATATAAAAAAACACGGGGAAGTTTATCTTCTCCGTGTTTTTAATTACCGGCACCATCAATATTGTAACTTTTCATATTCTTCAATGTACTGATTGACTGTGCTTAAGAATGACGAAACAGTATCATCCGGCATCACCTCTACAATTTCTCTAGGCACCGTCAAATTTTGCTGTTCGCATACACGATTAACTATATTGACAGCTTGCCATTTGTTAAAATGCAATGTTTCAAAACGGCGCCGTAGCAGCTCTCCATCAGGAATATTTCTTATTTCCCGATGTCTTCCTTTAGTATCCATCAGATTTATACCATCTCTGATGTCATTCAATGTAATTTTAAACATAATTATTTATTTTTAATTTCTTTAGCGTCGTTAAAGTAGTCTTTTTTGGTGAAAGTCAATTTGTTTTTATTATTTTTCATCTTTTTTGTTTATTGACTTTTTTGTATTATCTTATAATCTTTTTATAAAATGGTTTGTATGGAAATCTTAATGGAAAACTACGTTAAAAATACGCTCCAAATTCATGAGGAAATTTTATTTGAACCTAAACTTCATTGGGCTGTTTACTTCGATATTTATTTCAGTGCCGCATTTTTTTATGTTATTTTCTGCCAATGTATAAATGCTTATATCTCAAAGGCTTCTGTCTTTGTTGGTTTTTTTGAAAATTCGCTCAAAGTCATTGCTGTTTTGTTCGCTCTACGCCTAATTTATCAATTTGTCCGCAATTATTCTATTCAAATGGCTGTTACGAACTATCGCGTTGTTTACAAAATCGGTCTGTTTAATATCCAAACCGATGAATTGGCTAATGATCGTATTGAATCGGTCAGCGTCAGACAATCTATTTTAGGACGGCTCTTAAATTACGGGGATATTCACTTTTCCGGCACAGGGACAGCTAAGGTTATTTTCAAAAAAATTTACGCCCCGTGGTGGATTAAATCTCAAATTGAAGATATTATCAGCCAAACGGTTGTTCACCGCCGAGAAAATCCATATATTTACAGACAAGATCTCTATCTCCGTCATGATGACGAGCGCTAAAATTTTCATCATTCAACCTATCTGGACAGACCTATGAATTTTTTGATTTGTGCAAAATGTTCTTCAACATAATTTTTTGCTTTTATAGTTTGTGCCGCTTGTGCATTTTGAGCTATTCTCTGTTTATATGCCTGATAACCTTTTTCCAAACGTGTGGATTCCAAATCATCTAAGTGCGTTTGCTTGGCTTTCCTGAGCTGAGCATCAGCTACAAACAATTTTTTATCTTTCTGTGTTATACGTTTTAAGATTTCTGTTTCATATCCTATCAAATAAGGATAAAAATTATATCCGCCGATAATACATTTATCTTTCATCACCCTCAAATGCCTTATTTTATTCTCTCGGGTTGCGTTATAATTAGCAAATTTTTCATTATATACCCAAATAGTTCTGCTCATTAATTTATGATGATAAATCGGAAATTTATCTAACATCCAGTAAAAATAAACGCTGTCGGCAATAAATTTCACTTCTTTTTCAGATAACCGATCTACCGGCACGGATCTAACCGTTCCTTTTTGTAAAGCCGTTCTATAAAAGCTAAAACGCGATGTTATTTTATTTAAATTTTGATGATTTCTCATATAATTATCATGTTGTGCCAGCAATTGTTTTATATTTGCCAAAATCTCACTCCAAGACGCTTCTGTAAATGTCAACTCATAACTTTGCCCGAGCTGACGCATAGATGTCGGATTGTCTAAGTCTTTTCCGGGATCTTCATGGCGATTATGTTCAGCTTCGTGCTCTTCTGTTTTATTAAGATTTGTATTAAATTGATCAATTTGAGGGCATCTTTCTTCCCCCTCTAACGGCTCGAATTGGCGAATACATATACCATGCGGTGTCCGCAAACCAGCTGAAAAAATATGATTATATTTTTTATTTCCTTTTATAAATTCCACATTTTCCTGTGATGTTTCATATCCGCTATTTTTAACTTTCCGATAATAGATTGTATCAACAATATGATATAAAGACTTTTGATTTTTGAGCCATTTTTTAGCCTCTATCTTATTCTTTTTATGAACGAAATCAGAAATGAAATCTATCTTACGATTTTTACCTTTTCTATCTTTATATACCCAATAGCCATCTTGGTAAGATACATTCTCATAAAATTCTTGCAATGGAATTCTTTGATTATTAAGAAAAACAACTTTATCGGTAAATTCTGTTTGAGAGATTTTTTCCGCTTTTTTTAAACTATGCCAACCTATGCCAAGCAGCGATATTGCTGTTGATCCTAATACAAATAAACTATCTCTCAAGTATCTTTTCTTTTCCATAATTTCCTCTATCGGAGAAAATTATAGCATAAAACAATTCAACATCCAAGTTATTTTTGTATATTTTGGATTTTTTTGTACATTATTCGCGATGATATGGATGACCTTCTATAATTTTTTGCATCCGATAAATCTGTTCTGTTAAAACAGCACGCATTAAAATATGCGGCAATGTCAATTTACCAAAAGATAAGATCAAGTCTGCTTTATCTCGTGTGCTCTGCAAATGGCCATCAGCACCACCGATAAGAAAGCAAATTTCAGAGCATCCTGCCGACTGCCAATTTTCAACCTTGTGTGCGAGCTCGATGCTTTTCATATTTTCACCACGTTCATCGAGCACCACAACTTTTGCTCCGCTTGGAATATGGCTCTGCAAAAATGAGGCTTCTTCCTGTTGCGTTGCATTGTCTTTTTCTTTAATTTCAATACGCCAAGACGAGCGCTTGATATATTCGTTTATAATCTGCGCTTCCGGAGAATTTGTTTTACATTTACCGATGGCTAGAATAGTGACTTTCATTGTTAAATAGTCATTTGCATAATTTCTTTATACGCCTTAATCGCTGTATCTCTCACGGCAACAACCGTTTCAAGAGCTACTTCGGCATTGGAAACAGCCAAAACAACATCTTGAATATCTGCTTTACCAGCCAAGCCTGCCAATGATGCTTCTTCAGCACTGCGCGTGCTCTTTTCAACACCTTGAATGGCCGTTGTCACCATTGATTGAAAATTATTTTGCGGCGCTGTATTTTCCGCCGTGGTAATTGTGGTCGCTTTAGCGGCATTACCGATACGGGACAAAGCTTGCTGATAAGCATTCAAAGCACTTGATATATTATTCATTCTTTATTCCCCTATTTCAAAACATCTAAAACTTTTGCTTCCATATCGCGCGCAGTTTTCATCATTGATAAATTGGCATCATAACTGCGTTGCGCTTCTTTCATATCCATCATTTCCACCAAGGGATTGACATTCGGCAATGTAATGTACCCCTGAGCATCTGCCGCCGGATGGTTCGGATCATATTTTTTTGGTAATTCCGATTCATCTGTCTGCACACTGGCAACTTTTACTTTGTGTGCTCCGGTTTCAGCGTCTACATAATCCTTAAAAGTAACGATCTGACGGCGATAAGGCTCACCTCCCGGTGTTTGTGCCGTTGAATCGGCATTTGCCATATTTTGGGAAATAATACGCAGGCGCTCAGCTTGGGCTTTCATTCCCGAAACGGCAATATCTGAACTGACTAATAAATTATTTCCCATTTATCATCATCCTATGTGTTAATTTTAGTATTCGCGGTTTGTAGCATAGATTTATATTTATTATAAATTGTCAGTGCTTTTTCGTACTCCGCTTTGGTTTTACTTGCCTCATTGAGTTGTTCTTCAAGTACAACACCGTTACCGTCTATGGTTAAGGCCGTATCCGGTTTAGGTGTAACAACTCTGAATCTGCTGTTTTGGGAAGGTGCAGAAACAATGTGTTTCGGATTAGTAACCGTCATTTGGCTGGCGGCGATACTTCTTTGAACTTGAGCGGAAAAATCGGGTTCTTCAACATCTTTGGCAAGATATCCGGGGGTATTGGCGTTAGCAATATTGGTCGCAACAACTTTTTGTTTTTCAGACAAATAGTCGAGCTTATTTTTTGTTAAACTGACAATGGATAAACCAAACATATCCATAACTGCACACCTTCCCTCTGCAGATAAAAATGCAATTAATATGCCAAAAGATATTGCATTTTCCCGTCAAAGCACTACAATCAGCATATCAAACACGATGAAAGTGCCCTCTATGCCTGATATTAATGATAAACCTTTTAGCTCTGATTACAACGATGATGACGCGTTATCCCCAGATTATGCCGTTGCTCTCGGCTATGATATGGAAAAGGATAATGCTCCGGTTGTTGTCGCTAAAGGACAAGGGCATATTGCTAAAAAAATCGTGCAAATTGCCTTAGATGAAGGAATTGAAATCCATAAAGATGCCGATTTATTGCAAATTTTGAAAGCCGTGGATATTGACAGTGAGATTCCGCTTGAAGCATTTGGCGCCGTTGCCGAGATTATTTCATATATTTACAGAGCTAACGGCAAATTAAAAAATAAAAACGATTAATTCTTTTCTAAAACACAAACGAAAAATCCATCCGTTCCGCTTATCAACGGATTTAAATGCAACATAAATTCATCACTGACGGGATAGTTACCGTTTAGCTTTTGTTGCCAGAGTTTTTTGAGATTAATCGGACTAAAGTTTCTGTGTTTTTGCAAAAATTGCTCAATTACTTTTTCATTTTCATCCGGTAAAATCGAACAGGTAAAATAAACTACTCTGCCACCTTGCTTTGTGTGATTGGCAGCTGTTTCTAAGATTTCTGATTGTGTTTGATTTAATTCGGTCAACTGCCGGGGCGATAATCTGAATTTAGCATCAGGAGAGCGACGCCACGTTCCGCTTCCCGAGCAGGGAGCATCAACAATAAATCGATCATAGTTTTTATCTTTGAGTTCTTTCACAATATTTATGTTACTGATTTTCAAACGCACCGCTCGATCTTTAATTGCTTCAAGACGGCTCCAATTAATATCGTGTACATCAATTCGCCCTTTATTTTGATTTAAATAAGCAATTGTCAGTGTTTTACCGCCTGCCCCGCAACAATAATCTATGGTCTTGTGTTCCGGTTTAACATCTGCCAAAAACGAAGCAATTTGCGATGCTTCATCTTGGACTTCAACCTCGCCTTCCTGATATGTCATACAATTATGAAGATTGACTCTTTCCTCGGCTCGAATACCAATCGGAGAATATTTTGTCGGACGAAAGAATAATCCTTCTGTTTGCAATTTTTTTAAAACAATTTCCCGAGAGGGGATATTTATGCGTAAATCGGCTCCGGCCGGTTCATTAAGCGCTTTAAGCAAATTCATATCTTTTATTTTTGCAAACAACCAGTCCGGTGTTTCTGCTTCTACCTCAGTAGGATACGGTTGCTCATTTTCCTGCTTTAACCATATTTTTTCTTCCTTACTCAAAGGGGCAAGCGCATAAGGACTGTCAGCACACAAAACATCAAAATCTTCATTTTTCAGATAATAAAGCAACAGGTTCCGCGGATTATCACTTTGGGCATCAAAGGTCAGGCGACGACGGTGGCGGATAATATTCCACACCGTATCAGTAATGAAACGGCGATCTTTCGAACCGATATACTTGCGCTCTCGCAGATAGGCATTAATAGTGCCATCCGCCGGCATTTTATCCTTAAAAATTTCGGTTATCAGCTCTAAAACCGCTTGATATTGAGCGCCCTTTTGCATTTATTTCTCCTTAACTCGGACTTATTTTAAGCATAAAAAAACTCAAAAGCAATCAGCTTTTGAGTTTTTTTATTTCAGTAGGGTTTATTTTTGTTAAATTCCTCGGCTTCCGGAGAAGACGGGAAGGCATCAAACCATTTGGTCTTTTGGCAAAAGCCTCCTTCAAGATCCTTCATATCCTTGGGCAAATTCTGAGGCCAGTATTCCTTCGTTTCTTTAACAAGGAACATAGTCTTTGAGGTACAGAAGTAAGTCGGATAGACCTTTTTCAGGCAAGATTTGTGTTCATACTCATCTCGCTGGTAACGAGCAAAGCGCCCGAAAAAGATACGACCGAAACGGATGTTTTCCGCTTTACAGATTTCGTGGCTGTATGGAACATAGTACCACTTCTCGCCACTACGCAGTGTCATAACCCAGACCGGCTGACCTTTATTTATTTTTAAGCTGAGATCTTTCGATTCAGCTATGATCTGATTTGGAAAAAAATCCCAAATTCTGTCACGGTCGATAATGAACCTGCCTTGCAAGCCCATATCATTAACTTTAATTTTTTCCATAATAATTCTTTAAAAATTTGACGTTGGATATACTATACTACTTGCCAAAAATTTTGTCAAATATATTTTGAAATAAATTTTATAAAACTTACAACGGGCAAAAATCATAATTTTGTTTTTTGCGTTTTTTTAAATCACTCAGCTTATCACTGACAATAGCCGTATCCCGCCCTGTTTTAGCCAAGCGATCATACATTCTTTCAATTTCTTTTTCCAAATAGGCTCGTTCAATATCATTCGCCATTTCCTGCCGTTCTTCCGATGTGCCGTGATAACTGTTATCGGTAATTTTTTGACACAGTTCTTCCACACTGCAATTTTCCCCTGTATTTTTAACGAAATACGGTAATTCGTAAATAAGCTGTCTGGTTGAGGCATAAACTTCTTTTGTTGTTTTCCCTTTTTTATATCTGCGTTTCAGTAAACGGAACACAATGGCTAACTCATCACTGTTATCAACAACAATAAACGGCATCGGATCGGAAAAGCCTTCAGCATTCATCGCTTTGATATATTCGACTAAATGGTGGAAGTAACCATTAATGTTATACAAAATAAACGGTTTTATTTTCAAAAAACCATCTTGCATTGCCACACAATCGTAAGCTAACTCATCCAAAGTTCCGACACCTCCCGGTGCAAAAACTATAAAATCCGCATTCAAAAGCTTTTGCTTACGTTCTTCTAAGGTTTGCGCCACGATAACATCTTCTACTTGACTTAAAATCTCATCTGTTTTGTATAAGCTATAATATTCTTTGGTGGTTATTCCTTTAATAGTATGGTGCTCTTCATTTTTTCTTTGTTTCCAACAATCGAGCACACCTCTGGCAACAGCCCCCATAATGCCTGCACTGGACAATCCGAAATCCAGTTTAAAATCCATCGCCGCAATTTGTTGACCTAACTGATATGCCTCGTCAACGTAAATATCATCGTTTCCTGATCTTGCACCGCCGGCAACAAACACTCTCAAACCGTCTTGCTTATTATTCTCGGCAAATTCATCGGCGACTTTTGTCTTTTTTTCTTGTTCGTTCATTACAACTCCTCAATATCCCCTTGGGCTTGATCAGCATAAAACTGTTCAGTAAATTGTTGCAAATTATCCTCAGCTAAAGCCTTTCTTAACCCTTGCATCAAGCGTTGATAATATGCGATATTATGCCAAGTCAGCAACATAACTGCAAGTATTTCGTTACACTTTTGCAAGTGATGAATGTAAGCCCGACTGTAATGTGTGCACAGCGGACAGGTACATCCTTCTTCGAGCGGACGAGGATCTTCTTTATGACGGGCATTTCGAATATTAACCGTCCCAAAACGTGTAAATGCTTGAGATGTTCGCCCTGAGCGTGTCGGCATCACGCAATCAAACATATCAACCCCTCTTAAAACAGCGCCTACAATATCGTCCGGACGACCAACGCCCATTAAATACCGCGGTTTGTTTTCGGGCAACATTTGCGGAGCGTAGTCAAGAACCTCAAACATCTTTTCCTGTCCTTCCCCAACAGCAAGCCCACCGATGGCATATCCGTCAAAACCTATTTTTTTGAGTTCGTTTGCGGAATATTCTCGTAAATCTTTATAAATACAGCCCTGTTGAATACCAAAAATACCATAACCTTCTCTGTCTATAAAGGCTTCCTTGCTTCGTTTAGCCCACCGCATAGAGCGTTCCATAGAAATTTTGGCTTCTTCATGGGTTGAAGGAAACGGAGTACATTCATCCAATGCCATTGTAATATTTGAATCGAGATTATATTGGATACGCATTGATTCTTCAGGGCTTAAAAAATATTTTTTACCATCAATATGAGAACTGAAAGTTACACCGTCTTCCGTTAATTTTCGTAATCCCGTTAAACTCATAACCTGAAAGCCGCCCGAATCGGTCAAAATCGGTTTATCCCAATTCATAAATTTATGCAACCCACCCATTTTAGCAACTAATTCCGACCCCGGACGCAACATCAAATGATACGTATTTCCCAGCAAAATTTGAGCTCCTGTCGCAGCCACGGATTCAGGCATCATCGCTTTTACCGTTCCACAAGTGCCAACAGGCATAAAGGCCGGCGTATCAACCACACCGTGTTTTGTATAAAGTTTTCCTAATCGGCTTTTTCCTGATGTTTTAAGTATTTCGTATTTTAATCCCATCGTTTTTCCTTCAATCTCATTTTGAGCTGATATTGCCCTAATTTGAACTAATTGGCAAGCTTTTTATCTTGACTTTATAGACAAAATATTTTTAGATGATTTCTAATTAACAAAACTATTAAAATTATTATTATGGAAACAAAATTATTAAATTTCAAAAATGGTTTGCCCGTCATTTTTATAAAAGATGAGCACAATCCTCTGGCTTATGCCTATTTTATGGTTAACGCCGGTGCAAAAGATGAAAAAAAATCAACTGCGGGGTTAGCTCATGCTGTTGAACATTTTTTATTTACCGGCAGCCAGAACTATTCAAAAAAGGATTTACTAGGCATTCCGTCTTGGTTTGGAAGTTCTTTGGAAGGATATACCGATCTTGATTTTACATCATTCGGTTTTCGTGTTCTCAAAGAGCATTGTGAACCGATGCTGCAAATGATGACTGATATGCTGATTCGCCCTCAGTTTCTTGACGTTGCCATTAAAGAAGAAATCAAAGTTATTTTAACGGAAATGGCTGTTTCGGATGACGATGAGGATGAACAACTTGCTTCTGAACTACATTCCTGCTTTGGAATAGATAAGCAACAAGCCCTTGTTTTCGGAACAAAAGAGTCAGTTTCTCATCTGACGGCTGTTGATGCCCGAAAATTTTGGGAAACTTATTACACTGCGGGAAACAGCGTTCTCTGCCTTTATGGTAACGGATCAATGCTTGATATGGCCGAAAAATACTTTGAGCCAATGAGAAGCGGTTATAAATCGACTTCTGCGGTTCATTCGTTTTCAGCTAATCCGTACCGCATCTCCCGTGGTGGCTCAGATGTTCAGCTGACACTTATCTTTCCTGAGGAAAAGAGGTTTTCTGCCGCTGACGAAATTTTAGCTATGGTTATCGGCAACACATACAGCTCGCGCCTTTGCTCAAAATTAAGAAGTGAGTTATCACTGGTTTATGCTGTTTCTGCCAATATTGATTCTTACGCATGCGGAGATATCTTTTATATTACCACCTCTTGTTTGCATAAAAATCTGCTTGCCGTAGTTGACGTTGTTTGTCAAGAAATTGTCAGAATCAGGGAAAACGGAATTACCGAGGATGAACTAAAATGTGCTTACAACAATCTCAAAACCGAACTCTGGGAACTGCACGAAAACCCATCGGACCTGATTGTTGAGTACTGTGAAGATTTTTTATTGGGCCGGTTTATTCCGATTGAAGATAAGCTTAAGCTGTTCAATCAGGTAACTGTTGCCGAAGTAAATGCTTCCGCGCAGAGAATCTTCGCTCAAAAGCCCTCTTTCGGTGTTATCGGTAACCCTAAAAGCTTTCCTAATTATGCTTATCTGCTAAACAGATTAAAAATGTAATTTTCACCTCTCTGTCATCGGCAGGGAGGTTTTTTTATTCTTCATTATTCTGAGGCTGATTATCTATTGAATAACCGGTTGCCCGAACCGTACGAATATAATCCGGTCCGTATTCATTTAAAGATTTGCGCAGCCGACGAATATGGACATCAACCGTTCTGGTTTCAACATAAATATTAATTCCCCAAACATTCTTGAGCAAATAATCTCGAGAAAAAACTTTTTTCGGCTCTTCCATCAACATTTTAAGCAGACGAAATTCTGTCGGTCCTAAATGGATATAATTTTCTCCGCGATAGACTTTTTTGGTAACCAAATCCATACGAATATCTTCAAAAACCAATTCTTTCGTTTTTATAATTTCGGGAGCCCGACGTAAATTTGTTTTAACGCGTGCCATTAATTCGGGAATTGAAAAAGGCTTAGTAACATAGTCATCCGCCCCTGCAGACAACCCTTTGATTTTATCCTCTTCTTCTCCTTTAGCCGTCAACATAATGATCGGAATATTTTTAATTTCAGGATTTGCACGAATAAGTTTGCAAATTTCAACTCCGGAAATTTCAGGCAACATCCAATCCAGCAAAATAACCGAAGGAGCATATTTTTCAACGGCACCCAATGCTTTTGCCCCTCTTGTTTCAACAATAACTTCATAACCTTCTTTTTCAAGATTATACTTCAGCATCAGACCTAGCGCTTCTTCATCTTCAATCACCATAATTAAAGCCATTGTCTTCTCCTTTTTATCTTAATGCCTGAATATTATTTTTATAGTCACCGCCCGAAAATACTGATGTTCCGGCAACCAAAATATCAGCTCCGGCTGCCGTACATTCAGAAGCTGTCATCGGATTAATTCCGCCGTCTACTTCAATCAAATAAGGCAAAGCTTTTCGCATTTCCTTCAACATATTAATTTTTTTGAGCTGCTCTGATTGAAATGCCTGACCGCCAAAACCCGGATTAACACTCATAACCAGCACTAAATCAAGTTTGTTTAAAACATATTCCAACACTTTTTCAGATGTTGCCGGATTAAGAGATACGCCCGCTTTTGCCCCCAAAGAATGAATTTGCTCAATTGTTTTATCCAAGTGCGCGCATGTTTCCGTATGAACGGTAATAATATCAGCGCCGGCATAGGCAAACCATTCTAACATATCATCCGGATTATCAACCATTAAATGAACATCTAACGGTAATTTCGTACATTCTCGAACTGATTTAACAATCTGCGGACCGAATGTCAGGTTCGGCACAAAATGTCCGTCCATAACATCAATGTGAATCAAATCTGCGCCGGCGTGTTCCAGTGCAATAATTTCTTCCCTCAATTTTGAAAAATCTGCCGATAAGATGCTGGGTGCTATTTGGACCATTTTTTTCTCCCTTGTTTTAGCAGAAATATAACACACCAATTATTGATATTCCCTTAAAAATGATTACTTCTTTTCTGATTTTAACCAATAAGGAGGAGTAATTATGGCGCAAACAGCACAATATATTGTTAAAGATCATCTCAATAAAATTATAGATTTATTAAATCAGGCCTATGCCGAAGAATGGTTAGCCTATTACCAGTATTGGATAGGCGCTCAAGTGGCTGCCGGACCGATGCGACCGGATATCACGGCTGAATTTTTGGAGCACGCGAATGAAGAACTCAAACACGCCGGTTGGTTGGCGAATCGCATTATTGAACTAGGCGGAACACCTGTTTTATCTCCCGATGAATGGAGCCATATAGCAAAGTGTCGTTATGAAGCCCCCAGCGATCCCTGTATCTATAAAATTTTGGAGCAAAACCTGACAGCCGAACGATGCGCTGTCAGCCATTATCAGCAACTATGTGAAATCTGCCATACAACCGATTATGTTACTTTTCGCTTAGCTGAAAAATTATTAAAGGAAGAAGTGGAACATGAGCAGGAAATTGAGGATTTTATTCACGATTTGGAGTTTGCAACCCGTTGCGGTCCGCAGTCTGAATAAAATTTTATTTTTCACTGTGCCGCTGTTATTCTGACAGCGGTTTTTTTGTTTTGGCCAAGATACTTATTGACAAAAATTTTTAAACTTATACAATAACGACAAAATTAGTCAAAACACGTTTTATGAGTCCAAAATGGTTCAAAAAAATAACAATAACTCTTTAGAAACACAGAATATTTCTGTAAAAACAGATGCAGAAGCAGCCGCTCCCAAGCCTCTTTCTTATGAGCAGTTTGAGCGAATCGTTGTTTTAGATTGTCTTAAAGAAATGGATGCGGAAAAATTCAAGCAGACTTTTCACTGCGAAGCAACAGATGAAAATATTCGTAATTTGCTACGTAACATCGCTAAACTTCCGGCGTCCTTTATTACTTCTTGTCAAAAAAAGCTGGCTGACAATTTTAAATTAATGCAGAACTTTGCATTAGAAGGTAAACCGGAAATCAGTTGGTATTTAGCAGAGAGCTATGCCAGTTTCACTCCGGATGAGTTACAATACATTAGTGACAAAAGCGTCGGGCAACCGGATATGCGCCCCTATATTAAAACTCGTTTTTCAGAGATAAGCTCCATTATGCTTACTTTAGATTTTGTAGAAACCGTTGAAACAGCAAATGCAATCAGCGCTACGGCATCTTCTGCCGTAAGTATGAAAAATGCCGATAAAATTTACAATAAATTACGTTATTATGAGCCTAATTTAGAAGATGAACAAAAAGCTTCCATTTACTTTTTATCTTCTGAACTGTTTCGCCGTGCTCAAATTGTTCCGGGTATTTACCACGAACCAAAACCCTGTGATAAAGAAATTTTTTGTTTACGTATGGTTCTGGAAAGTACTTCCGAATCGGGAATGGTCGATTGTTGTCTGAATCGCCTTTCCGCACACGATAATATTTTCAAAAAAAATATTCCGTACCTTATCCTTGCTTATAAAAAAGTTCTGGAAAAGCAACATACCATTTTTCCGGAAGATAATTATCGTCTTAATACGCAAATAGCTCAGCTGTATCAAAAGAGTATGGGGGAAAGCTGTATTGCCTTTTCCGGACTGAACTCACAACAGATCAGTGCTCTGAATTGGGCTGAGTATTATTATCGCCAAGCAGCGCTCAACGCCCCGACAAACATCAAAAAAAGTGAGGCTTTGCTTTCAATTTCCAATATTCAGTTAACACTCGGTTTCAAGGAAAAAGCAAGAAAAACTTCTCAAAAGGCTGTTGCATTGCTCCCTGAGCCCGATTGTTTTGAAAAAATGCTTGATTTAGCCGCCCAAAATGCAGAAATCGGAATTCCTTTTATAAAAAAGACCATTCGTAAAATTCAAAAAGCAACTCTACCGGCAGGAATTAAAAAAATCTTATACGGTAAAGCTCTTCAAGTAACACATCAAAAAAGTAGTGACACGCGCGTTATTTCGTCTGTGGAAAAACTATTGCCGAACAAAAAACTGACTCCAAATAACAAGATCGTTCGGAATATTTCTACACACGAATAGCCTGTCTGAAAAACGACAGGACTTCAGGAGCCGATGTCCCTAATCATCGGCTCTTTTTTTATTTATCTTGATTTTCGGAAAAACTATGTTATAAAAGGCTTACTTTGCATATTATTTTTAAACAATTCTAAAAACTTCAGCTTATGAAAATTGTTGATAAGAAACAGCCGTTTTCGTATGTTAGCGGAGAAACACCGGAAACATACAAGTGTCGGATTTGCGGTCAAACTCACGTCAAATTGTGGCGTAAATCACACACGTTCCTTGAGCATCAGACTCTGGTTTGTGCCTCTTGTTTAAGCCGTATGCACACAGAAGGCAAATTTGTTCCTAAATTTGCAAACGGTCGTTGGCTTGACAAACACGGACGTCCGAACAGTGATCAAATCGGTATTTATATGCCCGCCGTTCCGACTGAGGACAATGACACATTCTGGGGTTATACCTCCGTTCCTCCTGCCGGTTGCAAATGGTGGAACAATCTTCCAGACGGCATTTAAATGTAAAAAAACAGTCAGATCTTAAAATCTGACTGTTTTTTTTATTAAAGACGCGAGATATTGCCATTTTTATCCAGCTTGCCGTAAGCTGTATTTTCGTCTGTCAGAACACGATAAAAATTCCTATTTTCATTATATTCAATCAGACAATCCGTCGCAATAAACTTACTATCGGGTTCAATGTATATTTTGAGAGCCTCTCCCCTGTTAAAGGAATAAACTTTGTCCTCTAACATAACAGAAACTTTGTTCTGGGAATCCGGAATAATCGTAAATAATTCCTTATATACATCATAACGCATTCCTGCCACACATTCCACGAAATTCGGATATTGCGGACGAATTGAGAACGGCAAAATCCGCTTATTTCCGCTTTCCGTTGTAATGCGCCAGTCCGTTGAGGATACAAAATTGCGACCGTTATGACCTATAACGATGGCAATTTTGGCATCCGTTACTTTTTCGCCAAGCAGATATTCTGCATTTTTTTTCACCTGTTCAACATTGTTGTAGACAGGATTAAATTGTTCTTTTATCTTTTCCATAATAAATTAATAATTTTTTATTGCCATTCAGTATGCATTTTCTTCAATATTTGTCAATATTTTTCTTTTTACACTTCTTGTGAATATGCACAGGTTTTTCGATTCTTGTTGGACTCTGTTTTTTTTATTTGTATAGTGATAGGAGTTTTAATTTAGATGTGTAAGGAAACATAATGGTTGGAAGCATTAACAAAGTCATTTTAGTTGGAAATTTAGGTGCTGATCCGCGTGTCAGCAATTCGGCTAATGGTACAAAAATTGTCAATTTAACGGTTGCAACTTCCGATAGTTGGAAAGATAAGCTTTCCGGCGAGCGTAAAGAACGTACGGAATGGAACCGAGTCGTTATTTTTAATCCGCAGTTAGCTGATATTGCCGAGCGTTATTTACGCAAAGGCTCTAAAGTTTATATTGAAGGACAATTACAAACCCGCAAGTGGGAAGATAACAGCGGTCAAGAAAGATATACAACAGAAGTTGTTTTGCAAAACTTTAACGGTAATTTGGTGTTATTGGATGGTCGCGGTGACGGTGCTCCTGCCGGCGGCAATGACGTCTTCTCCGGTGCGCCTTCTGCATCAGGTGCCGGTTGGGATAATTCATCTGCCGCAACACCTGCTGATTTGGATGACGATATTCCTTTTTAATTTTATTTATTTTCACATTTAAACCGCTCTGTTACAGGGCGGTTTTTTTGTTATGTTTTAAACAATAGACAAATTTTACTTATTCTGCTATAATATGATAAATATTAACCTATTCTATTTATATTTCTGAGCAGAAAGATGTCGGGTAAAAAATATGGCAGAAACAAATAATAAATCCTCACTCAAAGAAAAATTTAAAGGCACGGTAAAAAGGCTCCGTCATAATTCTACGCCTTTTGAGGCAAAGCGAAATTTGGTTGAAGCTCGTGCAAAAGTAAAACTTTTTGAAAATCGCCTCAGTTCTCTTGATAAAGAATATAAGAATGCCGTTGCCGAGGCTCAGCAAAATTCATCATCCAATGACTTCGACAAAAAAGTTGATCGGGTTTTAGATTTTATTTTCGGTTCTAAAGCAGACCAGATTCAAGACGAAATAAAGCAAACACAAAAAGAACACGAAGAAGCCGTTGCCGAAAAGAAAAGGATTGAAAATCAAATAAAAGATTCAAAAAATCAAAATTCCTCAGACGATGAAGCCAATAAAGAACCTAAGAAAAAAACAAAGAATAAGAAAAAAGAGAATCGCTTTAAAAAAGCTTTTAAACAAGGCAAAAAGATTTTAGGAAAAACAATTTATTATGCAGGCAAAGGTATATCGACCGGTGCTAAAGCACTATCCGCTGTCGTTAAGGGAATGAGAGCAGCTGCTAAGGGGCTGAGGATTGTCGGGAAAGCCGCAATGAATGCCGCTAAAATTGCAATGCAAGGGGCCAATGCTTGTATACAAGCCGGTAATGCTTGTGTTGCGGCAACAGCCCATACTTTAGGTCTTTCTCTTGTCGGTGCTGCAGCTTGTTATGCTGCGGCCGCCGGTTGTGTTGCTGCCGCTACGGCATCTGCAGCGGTTGCTTTAGCCTCTTACACCGCAGCGGGGGCTATGACGCTTTCGGCAAATGCTCTAAGTGCTGTTTCCAAAACGATGGATCGGGTAGGACAAGCTATGCAACGACAGGGAAACAATATGTATAAAAGCGTAACCAATCAAAATATCAGCGGTTACTCCCCTCAAAATGTAAACACAAATGCAAATTCTATATCGCAAAATATGGCTATGGAAAAGCCAAGTATGGAGAAACCTTCGCTTGATAAAAATGATAATGCTAAATCTTCCCAAAATTCCTTTTCCGATCCGACTCATACTAATTCTTCTGCCAATACCGAGAATGGCGGAAACACTCTTTCTTCAATGGCAACAACGGCCTTAAATCTTTACGCCTTATCAGGACGAACTAACTCCCAACATCGGGAAAATATCCCTCAAAACACAACTCAACAGGTAAACAATGAGGTCAATTCTCCCGCACCGGCGGAGCAAAATACCGGCAACACACCGGATTCTACCGATTTAAGCAATCACGCAAAAATTGTCGCTTTATCCGGTATGGGAAATTCCGCTAAAGGAAAGCGGGTTATCGGGCGCTTTAAGAGAAAAGCTTTACGCGCTTATTTGGAGTTTCGTAATCAGCCTAATATTCGAAGATTACTGCCTCGTCACCGTCGTGCAAAACAAGTAACCCTCGATCCGCAAACATTGGCAGCTTCTCGCGGCGGAAGATCGGCAGGGTAATTCTTTTGCTTTGATATAAAATTTTTATTGTTTTTCAGGTTCTCTTTTATTATATTGCCTCACAAAGTGGAGGCATAAATGACGAAAGACTCGTTTATAGAAATCAGAGGGGCCAGAGAGCATAACCTTAAAAACGTCAACATTGATATTCCTAAAAACAAACTCACGGTCATTACGGGATTGTCCGGTTCGGGAAAGTCTTCGCTTGCCTTTGATACGATTTATGCCGAGGGACAACGCCGCTATGTTGAAAGCTTGTCGGCTTATGCGCGCCAATTTCTGGATTTAATGAAAAAACCTGAAGTTGATTCAATTGAAGGTTTATCGCCTGCGATTTCTATCGAACAGAAAACGACCTCCCATAATCCTCGCTCAACCGTCGGAACGGTAACGGAGATTTATGACTATATGCGTTTATTGTGGGCGCGGGTTGGAACACCTTATTCTCCGGCAACAGGTCTGCCGATTGAATCACAAACCGTTTCTCAAATGGTTGACAGAATCTTAGAATTTCCGGCAGGAACTAAGCTTTTACTCCTTTCTCCGATTGCTCGAGGCAAAAAAGGCGAATTCAAAAAAGAATTTGAAACACTGCAACGGCAAGGCTTTCAGCGACTTAAGATTGACGGGGAAAATTATACTTTTGAGGATTTGCCGAGTTTATCAAAAACAGTGAAACACGATATTGAAGTTGTCATTGACCGTATTGTTGTCAAAGACGGTATTATAGAACGTCTGTCACAATCCGTTGAAACAGGTCTGAAACTCAGTGACGGTATTATTTATGTTGAAGAAGTTGAAAACGGCCACCGCCTTACCTTTTCATCTAAATTTGCTTGTCCGGTATCCGGTTTTACGATTGAGGAAATTGAACCTCGTTTGTTTTCCTTCAACAATCCGTTCGGTGCCTGCCCTCATTGTGACGGTTTAGGCGCTAAGCTTTATATGGATCCGAATTTGGTAATTCCAAATCAAAATCTTTCCTTAAGTCAAGGCGCTATAGCCCCGTGGGAAGGCTTTCATTCCTCATTTCACAGCCAAGCTTTGACATCTCTTTGTGACTTCCTTGGTATTTCTAATAAAACACCTTGGAAAGATTTGCCGCAAAAAGCACGCGATATTATTCTTTACGGTTCCGGTAATGTTTGTGTTCCGATGTATTACTCCAGCTTTATGACAGATAAACCTTTTGAAGGTGTTATTCCAAATATGGAACGTCGCTTTTTAGAAACAGATTCCGCTTGGGTTCGAGAAGATTTTGCACGTTATCAGTCTGCCGCTCCTTGTGAATTTTGCCACGGCAAGCGTTTAAAGCCGGAGGCACTGGCTGTTAAAATTAACGGGCTTGATATTATTGATGCCTCAGAAATGTCTATTGTTAAAGCTAAAGAATGGTTTGCTCAAGTTGAAGACAGCCTTTCTCCTCAAAAGCAAGAAATTGCTCATAAAATTTTGAAAGAAATTATTGACCGTTTAACCTTTTTGAATAATGTCGGCTTAGATTATCTCACACTTTCCCGTCAATCCGGTACATTATCCGGCGGAGAATCACAACGTATTCGTCTTGCCTCTCAAATCGGCTCAGGTTTAACCGGTGTGATGTATGTTTTGGACGAACCCTCTATCGGTTTGCACCAACGTGACAATGACAGATTGCTGGCGACATTGAATCATTTGCGAGATATCGGTAACACCGTTATCGTTGTTGAACACGATGAAGATGCCATTCGTGCAGCCGATTATCTGGTGGATATGGGTCCTGCCGCCGGAGAAAACGGCGGTGAAGTAACGGCCAAAGGAACCGTCGCAGAAGTTTTAAAGGATAAAAACAGTTTGACGGCTCAATATTTGAACGGTGAAAAATTTATTGCAGTACCAAGCAAGAGAAGAAAAGGATCAGGAAAATTTTTAGAGATTAAAGGCGCTTGCACAAACAATCTTAAAAATGTTGATGCAAAAATTCCTCTCGGCACATTGACTTGTGTGACCGGCGTTTCCGGCGGCGGAAAGTCTTCTCTTATTTTGGAAACTTTATTCAAAGCCATTGATAAAGAAATGAACGGTTCTCGAAAACCAACCGGCAAATATGATAAATTAATCGGTTTGGAAAATATTGACAAGGTTATTGATATTGACCAATCTCCGATTGGAAGAACACCGCGTTCTAATCCGGCGACTTATACCGGTGTGTTCTCGAATATCAGAGATTGCTTTGCCAATTTACCGGAAGCCAAAGCGCGCGGATACAGCGCCGGACGATTTTCGTTTAACGTTGCCGGCGGACGTTGCGAAGCTTGTAAGGGTGACGGTGTGACTAAGATTGAAATGAACTTTTTGCCTGACGTTTATGTGGCATGTGATGTCTGTCACGGCAAGCGTTTTAATCGAGAAACGCTGGAAGTTAAGTACAAAGGAAAATCCATCGCCGATGTCTTGGATATGACCGTAGATGAAGCGCATCAATTTTTTGCGGCCATACCTTCCATTAAGAACAAATTAGAGCTATTGCAACGTGTCGGTTTGGGTTATATTCATCTCGGACAACAGGCAACAACCCTTTCCGGCGGTGAAGCGCAACGCATTAAACTTTCAAAAGAGCTTTCTAAGCGCGCCACAGGTAAAACATTATATATTCTTGATGAACCGACTACCGGCTTACATTTTGAAGACATCAATAAACTGTTAAGTGTTTTACAAGCGTTAGTTAACAGTGGGAATACCGTGGTTGTGATTGAGCATAATCTTGATGTTATAAAGGTGGCTGATTACATTATAGATATGGGACCGGAAGGCGGTGACGGCGGCGGTAAAATTATTGCCCAAGGCACGCCGGAACAAGTGGCAAAATCGCCCATCAGTTATACGGGTAAGTATTTGAAAAATAAGCTGTAACAAAGAAACCGCCGTAATGGCGTTTTTTTTACTTTTTAAGCTTTTTATAAAGCTTTTTGATTTCCTTTTCAGAGTACATATTGCGCCCAGGAGACGTTTCAAAGAAAGCATCCAGAAGTTCCTTAGCCTCGTCCTTCGGGAAAATCTCAACAATCTTATTGAGAGCACCATTAAAGATATCCTGATCCTCCTCAATAGATCTCTCAATAATCTCTTTGACATACTCCTTGGGGAGAATATCAAAAATTTTAGGATATGTTTCCCAATCCAACCCCGGCGTTTTCCGAATGATGAACTTCATCATCTCCTTTGTTTCCTCCGGCGAGAAAATCTGAAACATTTTTGCCTCTGAGGCTTTATCCAGCCCCCAAAAGTCCTCCTGTATCGCAAGTTCAATGATTATATACTTGATTTCCTCCTTAGAGAAAATCTTTACAATTCTATTGAACAGGCGAATGTTCATAAATCCCCTAGCGATAATAATATCTCTGGCATTTTTACCTAAAATATTAATCGCTTCAAACAAGACTTCATCCGTAAGTTTTGCATCATGTGCATATTTTACGAGAATTTCCTTAGAAACTTTCTGAGGGAAAGTTACCAGCATTTTCATGAAAACCTCAGGATAAACATGCCCGTGGTTTTTTTCAAAAATGAAACGGGCATCTTCCAAAGAAAGGTTGTTAAAGCACTCCTGGCGTGCGGCTTTTTCGTTCTCGCACAAGTTAGCTTCTTCCTTGACAGGATAGGTCTTGTACTCCGGAGCTTTGAGTTTCCACTCTGCAGCATCCATAATTGCCTTGGTAAAAGAGACATACTCCTGCATTAAAGCAACGGGATCCTGACAATTGAATATCCCAATTTGCTGTCTTTTAGTTAATAGCTTTTTTCTCATAAATTATAATTTTTAATAGTGAAACATAATGATATTTAATTATCATCATATATATCACTTTTTTGTCTAAATGCAAGTTCTTTTTAATTCTAAAGGTTTCTATCGGTAAATGTCAGTCACATCAAATTTTTGCGGGCAGACTTCTAAAACAACAGCTATCGGTGTCAGTGCCGTTAACGTATGATGATGTCCCGGAAGAAAACGAATTAACATTCCTTCTTCTAAAATCATTTCCTTTGTCTGACTTTTATCATCAGACATATAAAATTCTGCTTTTAATTTACCCCGCAAGACATAGGTATATTCTATTTTGCGCAAGTGGTGATGATTGCCGCGCGGCTGTCCTTTTTTAAAAATATTGATACCGGCAAAATTCATACTTTCCGGAAAATTCAGAGAGCAAGAATATAAATTTTCTTCCGTTTCATAAAAACCATTACCGTTTTTTAATTCTTCGATATTTTTTCCTTTGCTGAATCCTTTGATGTCAATCAAATCGTCAAATGTTATTTTTTCCTGCAACGGCTCTTGGGCAAAACGTTTATTATCGGTAATTTGCCTCTTATACTTTGCAATAATACCGGTTATCATTTCCGGAAAATTACCGTTACCGGCCGGAATGTCCGTGTAGCACTGAAAAACATAATGAGTACCGGATTGTTTCCAACAGCCTAAAAATTCCAAATGACTGATAAAATTATGAGAATAAACCGGTAAAACTTTTGTTTGCAGTATATACAAAGCCCCTTGAGAAGGGGTTTGCTCATCAGCCAGTTTATCTTTGATAAAATGTACCGGTTGCCCGTTTTTGTCCGTCATTAGAATAATAACTTGCGTACTCATTTTACCTCCGCAGAAAAAAAGTCCCTCTCATAGTTGGTGAGAGGGACTCTTGAAAATTTTATTATAACTCGCCAGCTGCGTAACGTTGAGCCATAGAAACCATTGTCTTCGGTTTAATTTGATCAGCGTGTCCTGCGGCACCAAAAGCAATATAGCGTGCTTCACAAACTTTTTGCATTTCCTCGATGGCCGGTTTTAAGTACTTACGAGGATCAAATTCTTTCGGATTTTCAGCAAAAATTTTGCGAATTGCACCGGTAATTGCCATACGGCAATCCGTATCCACATTAACTTTACGGACACCGGAACGAATACCGCGGACAATTTCTTCAACCGGAACACCGAAAGTTTGAGGAATCGCTCCGCCATAAGCATTGATTAAGTCTTGCAACTCTTGCGGAACAGAAGAAGAACCGTGCATAACCATATGGGTATTCGGCAATTTCTTATGAATTTTTTCAATAACATCAATGGCTAAGATTTCACCGTCAGGCTTACGGGTAAACTTATATGCGCCGTGAGATGTTCCGACAGCAACAGCTAAAGCATCGAGGTGTGTTTCCGCAACAAAACGTGCAGCTTCATCAGGATCCGTTACCAAACGTTTTTTATCAATTACACCTTCCGCACCGTGACCATCCTCTTTATCGCCTTTACCTGTTTCCAAAGAACCGATAACACCAAGTTCACCTTCAACGGAAGCTCCTACGGCATGAGCACGAGCAACAACCTCTTTGGTTACTTTAACATTATATTCAAATGTTGACGGGGTTTTTCCGTCTTCAGCCAAAGAACCATCCATCATAACGGAAGAGTAGCCATTGACAATGGCTGACTGACAAATATCGACAGAGGCACCGTGGTCTTGATGAAGACAGATCGGTAATTCCGGGAACATTTCAATACCGGCTTGGATCATATGACGAATCATCGGATCTCCGGCAAATTTACGAGCTCCCGTTGATGTTTGAATAATAACCGGTGCATTAACTTTTCTTGCGGCATTCAAAACAGCAATAACCTGTTCCATATCGTTGACATTAAAAGCCGGAACACCATAGTTATTTTCGGCTGCGTGGTCAAGAATTTGACGCATTGTCACTAAAGGCATATTTTTCTCCTTAAATATTTAATTGTATAGCTGAGTCAAATATAATCCAGTCCGCAAAATTTGCAAGATTTTTATTTATTTTGCACGGTGAAGTGTTATCAGACTCAGAGATAAACTTGTTTTTTCTGTACAACACAAATTCGAAGAATGATTCAATGAACGAATTTTTCCCAATAATACCAAGCAATTTGATTATAAATTTCCAATATCTTGTACCTTATAGTATGATTGCAAAGGCATACAAAACAATTTTCGGTTGTTAAAAAAAATTATCACAATCGCGATTTTATGATTTTATTTCTTTTTTCAAAAAATGCTTAATTTTTGTGATTTTTTGCTCATTTTTGAGTGATTTTTGCACATTTTTGTTGTTTTTTGATAAAAAACGACTAATAATAGCGACAGATTTTTTAATGAAAGAGAGTAAATAAATGACAACTCAATTAGATACAAAAGTAATCAGCAAACTTGCTGAAATTTTAGATAAAACAAATTTGACTAATCTTGAATATGAAGATGAAGGGTGCCGTATCTGTTTAACTCGTAATTTCGGAGGTACGGCCGTTACCCAAGCTTATGTTCCGGCAGCTCCCGTCGTTTCTGCTCCTGCCGTTAAGGTTGAAGCGCCGGCCACAACCGCCCCTTCTGATCCATCCCCGTCAGAAGAAGATTACAGCAACAATGCCGGTGCGGTTAAATCTCCCATGGTCGGTGTTGTTTATCTTTCCAGCGAGCCGTCTGCTCCTAACTATGTTAAGGTTGGAGATACCGTTGCCGAAGGAGATACCGTTTGTCTGATTGAAGCAATGAAAACATTTAATCCGGTAAAAGCTCATACTTCCGGAAAAGTTGCTAAGATTTTGGTTGCCAGCGGTGATCCTGTTGAATACGGCGAACCTTTAATTGTTATTGAGTAACTTTTTATAAGGACTGATTATGTTTGAAAAAGTTTTAATAGCCAATCGCGGGGAAGTTGCTTTACGTATTCATCGTGCTTGCCGCGAAATGGGTATTCGTACAGTTGCCGTTCACTCTGAAGCCGATGCCAATGCCATGCATGTTCGCTTGGCTGATGAAGCCGTTTGTATCGGACCGGCTCGTTCAACCGACTCATATTTAAATAAATCGGCCATCATTTCTGCTGCTCTTATTACCGGAGCAGATGCGATCCACCCCGGGTTCGGATTTCTTTCTGAAAATGCAGATTTTGCAGAAATGGTTGAAGCTCACGGTATTACTTTTATCGGCCCGACCTCAGAGCAAATGCGTCTGATGGGGGATAAAATTACTGCTCGTAAAGCCGCACAAGAAGCCGGCTTGCCTATCACCCCCGGCTCACCCGCTTTGGAAAGTGTTGAACACGCTATCGAGTGGGCTAACAAAATCGGATATCCGATTATCGTTAAAGCAAAAGACGGTGGGGGCGGTAAAGGAATGAAAACAGCCTTCAATGATGATGAAATGGCTGAAGCCTATACTATGGCAAAAGCCGAGGCCAAAGCTTCTTTCCCGTCTGATGTTGTTTATATGGAAAAATATTTGCAACAACCACGCCACATCGAAATGCAAATTTTAGCTGATAAATACGGTCATGTTGTGCATTTAGGTGAACGTGATTGCTCAATCCAACGAAACAATCAGAAAGTTATTGAAGAATGCCCTTCTCCGGCACTCAACAGTCAACAACGTGAGGAAATCGGAGAAATTGTCCGTAAAGCAATAGAAAAAATCGGTTATACCAATGCCGGAACTTTGGAATTTTTGTATGAAGACGGGCATTTTTACTTTATGGAAATGAATACGCGTTTGCAGGTTGAACATCCTATTACGGAAGCAATTACGGGTATTGATATTGTGCGTGAACAAATCAGAATTGCAAGTGGTGCAACTTTGGGATATACGCAAAAAGACATTCAATTTAACGGTCACGCCATTGAATGTCGGATCAATGCCGAAGATCCAGAAACATTCGTTCCTTGCCCCGGCAAAATTAACGAATGGCACGCTCCGGGAGGACTTGGGGTTCGTGTTGATTCTGAAATTTATTCGGGATATTCTATCCCTCCGTTTTATGACAGTATGATTGCAAAATTGATTGTTCACGGCAAAACACGAAATGCTTCTTTGATGCGCTTGCGGCGTGCTTTGGAGGAGTTTGTTATTGATGGCGTTAAGACGACCATTCCGTTGCAACAAGATATTATTTCTCAAGCTGAATTTATTGACGGTCAGTATAACATCCACTGGCTTGAAAAATTTATGAAATTGAGAAAAGAATCTCAGAAATAGCAAAAAACGGCGGAAAATCCGCCGTTTTTTTTATATTTTCTTTTTCTTATTTTTGGAAATATGCGTAAATTCTTCCGTTTTGCGATATTCTGTTTTAACTTTTTTGACTTTATCGTAACGTTTATCCGGACGAGAGATGGCTTCTTTTATAACATCTGTTTGGTGATGCATTTTACCTTTACGATGTCCGAACGGTGTTCGTCTTGATTTGCCTGTTTTTTTAATTTCCGCCTGTTTTTTCAACGGCGAAGGCTTCTTTTCAACAACTTCAACTTTTGCCATATCCTGCTTTTGTTTTAAAACAGCTTTATTTACTGAAAAGCCGAAACTTCCTAAATCTCTACCTAATGTATAATACTTTCCGTGAGCAAAAGCAATAATTCCGGCCTTTTCCAAATCTAATGCCCCTTGCTCATTAACATAAGCATCATCAACATTTACGGCAACAACTTCTGCCAAAAACATATCATGTGTTCCATACGGTGTTACGGATTTTACCTTACATTCTATGGATACAGGTGCTTCAGCAATTTGAGGGGCTTTAAGTTTACTGCTTGAAAGCGCCGTTAAACCTGTTTGGGCAAATTTATCAATATCTTTTCCGGATTTGACACCGCAAAAATCGACTGCGGCAACCATTTTCCAACTTGGTAAATTAATGACAAATTCACCTGTCTCTTTGATAATTTGATAAGAATGTCGTGACGGACGGACAGATATATATGTTAATGTCGGCTCCGTGCATATAGTGCCTGTCCACGCTACAGTCAACATATTCGGCTTTTCCATTGTTCCACAGGAAATAAGAGCCGGCGGTAAAGGGGATAGCATTGTCCCCGCTTTCCAAGTTATTTTTGTCATCTTCTTTGCCTTTTATTCATTGATATATCTGCGCTAAAGATATCTTATAAAGATAAACAACCTCTTAATAATTTATTTTTATTCAGAAATTTATAAATGATGCCCCTTATCTTCTTGCTTTCTGTGCAAAATTTTCGTATGATGATTGTCAGGGAGAGATTTATGCAAAAACTTATTAATTTAGCCAATTGGTTGTGCGTTGCCGTTGTTTTGTTTATTGCTTCTACCGTTAATGAAGGGATTTACGGACAATGGAAAAATACCAGTGATGTCACCGTCTTCAGCGATAAAATCAATATTGTTAAACTTCGGACACGTGAGGGTTCTAATTTTCCTTATTACACTTTAATATATGATGATAATTTTCACGCTTCCGCTTGTCAAAAAAATCAAGATAATAAAGATATTTGCTTATCTTTGCTTTTGAAAACAACAAATATTCACCCGACTGATGAAATCAGTTCCGTCATTGCGGCACCTATTGACAATCGCGATTATATATTATCGACCAATCTTGAACATCGATTAGGTTATAACTTATTGCATTGGAAAATGACATTTCCTCAACATAATAACCAACAGATCGAACAAACTTTTCGCCGCGATTGGTTTTAGCGTATAAAATTTGTGATTTGTCGCGCTATTTCTTCCGGCGGACGAATATTGCTTTTTTGCGCTATTTCTATATTTTTGATAAGCCAAGCCATATTGTGTCCCAGTACGCGCATTGTCTGTAAACCTTCCACATCTTGACGGGTTTCTTCAGGCGTTCGCCCGTAAATTTCATTCCAATAATGAGAAGAAACAACCGGCATTTTATTCATTGTAAAATATTTATTTAAAACATCCAAAGCTGCTGTTGTCCCTGAACGTCTGGCGGAAACAACCGCCGCTCCCGGTTTATAGGATAAATGTTTTGAACCGGCATAAAACAATCTATCCAAAACACTTAACAATCTCCCACCCGGATGCGCATAAAAAACAGGTGCTCCAAAAACAAAACCATCTGCTATTTTTGACTTTTCTATCAGTTCATTAACAATATCGTCATCATAAATACAACGTCCTAATTTTTGGCACGCATTACACCGCACACAGTCTTGCAAAGCACTGTCGCCAACCCATGTAATTTCAGTTTGGATACGCTCTGAACGAAGCACGTCTGCAACCATTTGAAGCGCCGTATATGTGCATCCGAATTGATTTGAACTGCCGTTGACCATTAAAACTCTCATTCTCTGCTCCTTTGCCCAAATATGTATATTCAAACAACTTCTTTTCAATGCTCCCCTTAATAAATCTTAAATTTCTTGCTTGTATTATTTTAATAGCAATGATATAATAGACAAAAATAGCAGGAAATTGGCAATGGAAAATAGAGAAATAAATGCCGAAAATAAATGCGCTGAACTTGAAGCTGGAATAGAGGTTTTTAATATTTTAGCGGCTATTCCCGAGCAAATTCACGGCGCAGATGACTTATTGCCTTTTTTAAGAGAACAAGGCTCTTATCTTGATAAAATCAATTATACAGCTTCTGATAATTTAACAATGGTCAATTTATCGGAAAGACCGCTGGGAAATAACCTCTTAGAAAGAATCAATACATCTTCTCCTTTTTATAAAGAGCTGACAAAAGATTTAAATATTGACCGCATTCGTGAGTTTTTAGATAAAGAACTCCAAAAGATTAATCTGACTTTTGAGGAATTAATCTTTGAAAAAGAAAATCGCGTTTCTTTTGATACCAGACACATTATTCGAATGGATTTTAACGGTTTTGCCAGCGAACCTGACAGCGATCAATTATCCGATACTTATCTGAAATTACACCTTGACCCTGCTCGTAAAGGCGGACAAGAATTTGAATATGATCGTGTTCTGCAAGAAAACAAATCTTGGCAAACTTTTCAGCAGTTTCCTCGTTTTAAAAAAATCGGCAGAGATTTTCGACAAGCTTTAGCATATGCTAAAATTCCGTTAGAAAATGTTAAAGACATTAATTCTTTCGATTTTGAAGATTTATTATTCAAATATCATCGCAGTAAAGCACCTAAAGAAAGCTTTAAATATAATTTATTCGGGCATGACGGCGGTGCAAGAGAACAGACGGTCCGTAAATATGTTGCCAACCACAAAGAAGAACTTCGGTCTTATTTCCTTGAAGTCGGTGCACTTAAAGGCTACGAAGAACAATTGCTTGCAAAGGATCCAAATCTTTCTCAAAAAGACATGAAATCCTTTGCTCAGTCAAAATTTGAAAAAATGTTAAATGATATGGAAAACGGCTATATATCCCCTGTTCCTCTGCCTAACGGTGAATTTTTAACAGCCACAGTCCATCATATTCGCGCTATTCAAGATGCAGACCCCAAAAATATTACTCAAGTCAATGAATCTGATAATCATATTATTATCTTCAGGCGCCAAACGAAAGAAGATAAATCTACATTAGATTCAACTTTGGGTGACGCCTTATTGTTTGATGCTTTTAAAAAACAAAAAATTTCCTTAGATGATATCGGTGATATTCCTGATTTTAATACCATATTGACCTCTCGCAAAGAAGAAACTTTGGGTGAGCTGACACCTAAGCAAAAATTCATCAAACTTTTAGCTGAAAAGAAAAGCAAAGAAATTGTAGCGGCCCTTCAAAAAATAGGTGTTGACGAAAGAATTATCGAACTTGCAAATCAAAATATGCTAAAGCAACCGCATGAATTTCCGGCAATTAATTTATCAAATAATCGCCAATTAGCTGTTGCCTTAAAAAAGACTAAGCGCGGTGTAAAGCTTGTTTTTAATGCAGTTTACAAAGCATCGCCCTATTCTGACGTGCATCAATCTATTTTCCATGCTGTTACCGATAAATTAGTCAGCAAACAAATTTCCGCAGACCCTAATACCATAAATAGAATCATTTCAGCCAATGAAGAAACTGATTTACCGGGTTCAAACAAATATAAATCAGAAACAGATAACAGTATAAAGGAAGTTTTCTATCGAATTAAAACCAAAACTTCACAAATTTTTAAGGGAATGGCCTTTGTGTTAGAGGGATTTGGCAAAAAGCAAATTATTTTAACCAATGAAAAAGATTTGGAAAACTATGTTCCTCCGAAAAAGCAAACAAAATCTTATATGCAATCTTCTTCATATACTCAAAAGACCCGTTAAAAAGGAACTAAATTTATGAGTGTTAATCTTATTCAAGAACTTTCAGAAAACGAATTAGCTGTTTGCGGTAAACCTTTGCCGACTGCTCAATTTAAATTATATCAAATTAATTTTAAGACTACCGGTTTTGAAACTTTGCCTCAGTCATATTGGGAATTTATGAAAAATCTTAACGGTGTTTATTATGATGGAGCGGAACTGTATGCCCTCAATCCCGAAACAAAAACTTTTAAGGATTTACTGACAATCAATCAAAAATTCCAAAACACCGATACTATTTTACTTGGCGAGAATGACCAAGACTGGCTGGTATTTGATGCTGATGAGCAAGAATTTCAGATCTTGGATAAAACAGATTTAACCGTTTGGAAACATAACGAAAATTTTGAACCGTTAGCGGCCTATTTATTAAGAATATAAAGGGTTTAACATTTTTTGTTACATCTGTTGATTGGACAACCCAACCAACAGATGTTTTCGTTTAACAGATGTTCCTTAAACTTGGCTTTCCAATGTTCCAAGATAATAAGGACTCATCTGGTCTTTCACCCGGACAATTACCGGCGTGCAGACGGCAGAAACTTGAAAATTCTCTTTAAAAGAGCAAAATTGTTTCTCTTCTGCAAAATACTTTGCGGGAAGAAATTTTATCACATCACTGAGGCTTCCCTGTGCTAAAATGCGCTCGCAGGTACATTTCTTTGAGGGCGATTTGCGCGGTTGCTCAACAACTTCCAAATGCAAAGCAAAATAGCTGTTTTTGGCAACGGTAATACGCAGCACCAAAATGTGATTTACCTGGACAACACGGCCACTGGCAAGTGTAAAGTCCTTTTTTCCCAATTTCTTAAGCAAAAATACTCTTTTCATAATTATTTGTATTTAATTGTTATAATAATAGATTCAAAACACAAAAAGCAACGCAACAGCACAGTCCCGCTTCGCGTTTTTATATTCTTTGGAAAATTAAGGTAATTAAAATCTGAAATTTTCTATGATGTAAAAAGCAAACGGAACCAGCTCTGTTATCGCCACATACACATAGAATAGCTTGAATTCAAACGAGCCAAATCAACCAAACCATGACGTTTGGCAGAAACAGAAACAATATGTAAACTTGTTTGGCTCATTACTTTCTTTCTAAAAATTAACTTGGGTATATTATCTCTACATCTATGTTCAAATGTCAAGCCCTTTATTTATATGAATGAAAAATTTTGTAATTTAAAAACAAAAAAATTGACATAAAGAATGTTAGCGATATAATTTCTATGTAAAATTAAGAGGAAATTTTATGATTAATTTGTTTATGAACATCGTTTGTTGTCTGTCTGCTGTTAATCGCAGATCGGTGCGCATATGCGATTAATAAGCAAATAATTTTTTTATTTAATGCGTTCCATCATTGGAACGCATTTTTTTTGAAAGGATAAAACCATGACGATATATAAAAAGATTACAGACTTAGTTGGAAATACTCCTTTGCTAGAATTATCTAACATTGAAAAAAAAGATAATCTCAATGCCACTATTTTAGCTAAATTAGAATATTTCAACCCAGCAGGCAGTGTTAAAGACCGTATAGCAAAGGCTATGATTGAGGATGCTGAAGCATCAGGAAAATTGAAAAAAGGCTCTGTTATTATAGAACCGACAAGTGGAAATACTGGTATAGGTTTAGCATCCATTGCTGCAGCTAAAGGATATAAAATAATTTTGACAATGCCTGAAACAATGAGTCTAGAAAGACGTAATCTATTAAAAGCGTATGGCGCTGAATTAGTTTTAACAGAGGGGGCTAAAGGTATGAAAGGAGCTATTGCAAAGGCTGAAGAATTAGCAACTCAAATAGAAAATTCATTTATACCTGGTCAATTTATAAATCCAGCAAATCCTGCAATACATAAAAAAACAACAGGTCCAGAAATTTGGAAAGATACAGATGGAAAAGTTGATATATTAGTTGCAGGAGTTGGAACTGGTGGGACACTTTCTGGTGCTGGGGCATACTTGAAAGAAAAGAATTCTAATCTCAAAGTTATTGCTGTTGAACCGGCAGATTCTCCTGTCTTAAGTGAAGGGCGTAGCGGTCCTCATAAAATTCAAGGTATTGGAGCAGGATTTATTCCTGATACTCTAGATAAATCTGTTTATGACGAGATTATTACCGTTAAAAATGAAGACGCTTTTGCCACAGGAAAACGCATTGCTCACGAAGAAGGCGTTCTAGTAGGTATTTCATCTGGGGCAGCTGCTTTTGCAGCGTTTGAATTATCTAAACGTCCCGAAAATAAAGGTAAAGTAATTGTCGCTATTTTAGCAGATACAGGAGAGCGTTACTTATCAACACCCTTATTTTCATAGCACCTGAGACTTCTAAAAAGAAAAACCGTCCTTAACGGACGGCTTTTTCTTTTTCGCCAAAGGGGGAAGGATTGTCTCGCCCTCCGGGGCTTCGTGCTGCGTCGTCGCAAGGGCGGCGATACTTCCGTCTCGCCTGCTCCTCCTTGTGAACCAACTTTTTCGTAGGTTCAAATTGAGCCGCGCAATTCAAAAACAAAAAAACCGTCCTGACGGACGGCTTTTTGTTTTTGGTTGCGGGGGCAGGATTGTCTTGCCCCTCCGGGGCTTCGTGCTGCGTCGTCGCAAGGACGGCGATACTTCCGTCTCGCCTGCTCCTCCTTGTGAACCAACTTTTTCGTAGGTTCAAATTGAGCCGCGCAATTCAAAAACAAAAAAACCGTCCTGACGGACGGCTTTTTGTTTTTGGTTGCGGGGGCAGGATTTGAACCTACGACCTTCAGGTTATGAGCCTTACAGGGTAACAAAAAAACGCTTATAAAATCAATCAGTTACAAGTCGACAAAATAATGCAGGTAACAAATAGGTAACAAGTGCATTTGACGAAACAATACGGCGGTCGTCAAAACATACGTTTTTCGTGCCGCCGTCATACTTTTTGCGTTCAATTAATATTCGTCGCCGTCGCGCCAGGAATCAATCCAATAAAACCACAGGAAACGAAGGCGTCGTTTCAGCTTTTTAATCATGCACGCCCCCAATCCCACCTTCGCGGCAGAGTTGCGCAAATACCGGTTTATTCAACCCCAGCATTTCGATAATTTCGCGCGGTTTGCGGTTTATATTGATAGTTCCGGCTGTCCATTCTTCCTGGCCGTTTCTTTGCCTAATACAACTTTTGAAGGTTGCGGAAGGCATATCGGCGCGACCGATACAAGAAGACAAGTAAATAAAAGCCTCATCAGCGCCGTTGTGAATTTCCTTTATAGCCATGACACGCGCAAGATAATTCAGCGTAACATCGGCCTTGCTGGCGTCTTTCGTCCACGGCGAGCCGCCGCCAATCGGAGCGGCTGTTGAATAAAAATCGCAAGCCAATTTTCGACCGGTAATGCCGCAATCAGCAATCGACGAATGGAATGTATAACGACCGGTGCCGTTTACAATAATATTTTCGGGTTCTTCGCCGAGGGTTTTTATAATAAAGTCGGTCAAATCGACATCTTCGAGCATAGGAACGGCGACAATCGCAGTTTCAACGCCGTCGATATCGTTTAAAGTGATTTGCGTTTTGATATCCAAGCCAAGCCGAAAATCGGTATTTTTTGCCAATTCATAAAGGGCGTCGTTTAATTTGCGAGCGAGATATAATTCGCGCGGCAAATAACCTTCGCCTTTGCAGGCATAGCCAACAAACACTCCCTGGTCGCCCCAGCCGTCGCGTTCGACACCGGTGGCGATATCCGACGATTGACCGGTTATATTGTTTATAACGTGAACTTTTTTCGGATCAATGCACAAACCAGGCCAGCGGTCGGCATATTCCTGCGTATAACCGATTTCAGCAAGCGCTTTTATTACCAGTTTGTGCGTATATTCAAGCTCAACGCAACCACTCACTTCTCCAGCAAGGAAAACGTTGTTATCTTTTACCATAACTTCGACCGCATATTTAACGCGCGGGTCTTTTTCAATAAAGCGGTCGAGAATATAACTCGAAATATAATCGGCCATTTTATCAGGGTGTCCCAAAGACACATATTCAGCTGTTTTTTTCATTTTGTCTCCTAAATAATGAAGGTTGAATTTGCGCCCGCTCGATATTTCGGCAGGCCTCGTCAAAATATTTTTGATTGATTTCGGCACCTATAAAGCCTCGGCCAAGTTTGACCGCAGCGACGCCGGTTGTGCCAGAACCCATAAAAGGATCACACACAACCTCATCCGATCGCGCCCAATTTGCGACAAGCCAGTCAAGGTGCGCCTGTGGACGTGGGCAAGGATGGGAGCCGCCCGACCTTTTGAAAGCAACAGACGGCGCAATGCCTGGAATTATACGCTTAAAACCAGGCGCCGCCGGATATTGCCCGAAGGCGTAAGCGTGCTCCATACCGCCCAAAGTTCGGCCACAATAATTCGGCAAATTATAAGGAAGGTTAATGACGCGCAGAAAAGCGAAACGCTCCGGCATTGCCGATAAAAAGCGCGGGTCGCTATCCCAGCGCAGGATTACAACTGCTCGCTTGCAGCGGAATTTTTCTGCGGCAGTTTTGAATAAATCAAAAGGACTTTCGGTTATTTCAAACATTCCTGCAGGAACGTTCGGCCAAACCGGATCTGTTACGATACAATCATAAACCGCCGTGTCTAAAATTTCGCGGCAATCGCATTTATAAAGCGTGCAGTCATAAAACCTCTCAACTTGCATATAACAACTTCCCCAATTTAATCGCAAACACCGGCGCGTCAATTTTCAAATCAGTTTTTAAACCAGGAACGACGGAAACGCGCTCGATTTCAAAAGCCATTCGTTCGGACGTATAACCGCGCGAGAATATAACCACGTCCGGCCATAAACCGGAGTGCCAGTTTATCGAGCCGCGCTTACAAGTCGTTTTGCCGTCATGTTTGATATTGCAAAAATCAACGCTTTTTATATTCAAGCGTTTAATCCAGTAAGGCTTAACTTCGCGATATTCGGTCGTTTTCTCGCCGGATTTTATTTTATCATACCAAACGCCCTGCAATGGCAAAAATAATTTTTTAACCATCGTCGCCACCTTAGAAGGGAATATCGTCGTCGACCGGCGCCGACGTTGAAGCTGGAGCGGTTGAATTTACCACCGAGGCTTGACTTTGCGCCGCGCCTTGTTTATCGTTAACCTTAAAAGCAAGCGACATATAACGTTTGCCTGTTTGCGACGTTTTCAGCCAGCACGAAATAAAGAAGTCTTTATCCCATATTTTGGCGGTTCCGGTATAATCCGGTCGCGCCTCAACGCCTTGTTTATCGTTTTTGAATAGGGCGCCATTGCCCGCACTTTGATTTTGTGCCATTTTATAAACTCCTTAAGCAGTTATGTCCGGAAGGTCGTCCGGTTCATTTTTATGAAGAACCAGGGTTAAGACCACATCGCCCTGGGGGTTAGGTTCGAGCGACGAAGACGTGAAAATATACCCGTCCTCGTCGTGCATTTTGCGGATCGTATCCAAAAGGACATAGACCGCTTGTAAATTTTCTTTTTTCTTTTCGGGAAATTGGATGATTTCAGCCATTTTTTAACACTCCGTAAAAAGTTTTTTCGCGATAAGTTCGGGAAAGCACACCGAAACCGCATTCCCGACGGCTTTATAACGAGCGCTGTCTGATATTTTGGCACCATCGGCACCGATAGCCGTCCAGTTATCGGGAAAACCCTGCAGGCGTTCACATTCAAGCGGCGTTAGCTTGCGGATACGCGCCCCGTCATATATGCCGTGTTCGCCTTGCGTCGTTAGCGTAAAGGATGGATCACCCGCATTTTTGAAGCGGCGGCCGTTTTGATTTTTTATTTGCCTTGTAACGTCCATCACAGGCACGACGAAATTATTTTGTTGAAAAGCGTTTGAAGTAATTGTCGGACAGTTTCCGATTTTAATACCGCCCTTATTTTTGCCGTGCGGATAACAAAGAATTTTCGGTTGCAGATTACCGCCCGCGCAAGTATTCAACGCAGGCGACAAACCGTCGGCCGAATAAACGCGGTCTTGCTGGTGGTTTTTAGCCGTCATATTGATTTGATTTACTTTTGAAACCGGTTGACCTTCAATAATATAGGAACCGAGGGCGTTATTTGTGTAGTTTTTTGCCGTAATGGTATTTGCCGATTCCCCTTGTAACTCATTAACCGATTGACCGCCGCAGTCGAGAGGAAATATTTGTCGTTCGGCGAACTTTCCAAGACATCCGACAAAGTAAATTCGCTCGCGGTTTTGGGGTAATAGCCAGGAAGTATTAACAAGCTGCCATTGGCAGGCATAAACCCCAAGGTCGGCAATTTCCCGCAGGCATCTGATAAAGTCCGCTCCTCGGTTACTTGACAACAAACCTTTGACGTTTTCAAAGATAAAAATTGAAGGTCGCAGCTCTCGGATAATCCGGAGTGCCTCAAAGAACAAGCCACTTCTTGCGCCTTCAAGACCTCGCCGTTTGCCAGCAACCGACAAATCCTGGCAAGGGAATCCGAAAGTGACAACCAACGGCCCCCCCCCATTCGTTTTTGAATTTCGAAAAAGATCTAATTGTTCGGACATCGCCAACCCCCTGTGCGTTTGGAAAATGTTTTTTATAAATATTAATTGCGTTTTTATCGATTTCGGAAAACGCGTGAAATTTGAATGTAAGACCGGCACGTCGGAAACCTTCGGCAAAGCCGCCAATACCGGAAAATAAATCAATAAAAGCGATTTCAGTCATAACCGATCCTTTCGGTTAAAAATCCGGCTAACAATAGCAAGCGCCTTCATCATAGACGCGGAACCGGCCTCAAAGAGTTTGTTTATTTGGACCTGGTGCGCGATAAGCGATTTTAACAGCATTAACTGGTCATCGGATATAAGATGGAAACCGCGAGCCTCAAAGCGAAAACTCGGATTTTGTAAGCGTTGCGCGATTGTCGCGACCAGGCTCCAGCTTGGGTCTTCACGATCACGCAAAGGCGCTTGTTTGACAACGCGAGCGCCAGGACAGAGTTCGTCGCCGATAATAGACAAGTCAAATTCTACCAATCCCGCCCATTCCGGCAGTTCTTCGGATTTGATAACGCCGACCGGCGCCGCATAATAAAAGAAGTTCGAATATTGCCGCGCCTTGCTGTATTTTTCATCTGCGCGGTCGCGTTGAAAATCCCAATGGTTCGCCTTTATTTCATAAGTAACCGAAAAATAAGGCGGACGCGCAAGAATAAAGAAAGCGTCGGCACGTCTCGAACCGGTCAAACCGGCGCACCAGCGAAACTCCGGAAAGTAAATATTTTTTTGATTATCCGGTAACAGACGCAGACGGCGCATAATTTCAGCGGTTATTTCTTTATCCTTCATGACGCCCCCTTATAGTGCCGCATTTCGGACAATAATCGACATATATCGGTTTTTTGATAACAAAGGCGCCGTGCTTTTTTGTAACGACCTGGCCTTCAAGCCGCAAGATATTAATCCAAAAATGACGACAAAAGAATTTACGAATTTTTGACATCGGTTATAAACTCCTTGTATAATTGTTTCGCTAAATGATAAGCCTTGACTGCCTCGTCGCGTGTTCGGATTTCGTGCGTGCGATACGGATGCAATCCACCATATAGACGCACCGACATTAAGTTTTCAGCCTCGGCTTTTGTCATAATTTGCCGTTCCCATAAAGAGGATAAATGGCAGTCAATATGGTTGTAAGCCTTCCGCAGTTCAAACGTCGGAATAACCGAAAACGGCGGCTCTTTATTTATGGCATATTCGCCATAATTGCCGCAATGCGGACACATAGCGAATGGTTCGTCGCGGCAAAATACGCGCGGACCGTAAATGTCGGCACCGGTTACAATTTGCGCCTCGACCTCTTTTTGACAGTTAACGCAAAACATTTTTAACCTCGTCTTTCAATTTCTCGCCTTCGGCTTCCAATTCGGCAATCATAGCCGCCGCGGTTGCGTCGTCGAGCCAATCGGAGCGAAGGCATTTCGACAACCGGATGGCTTTATTTATAAATTCAATCAGCTTTTCAGACATAACAAACCCCGCTATTCCGTGTGCGTTTTCAAATCCTTTTCATAAGCCTCGACTTCTTCAATCGGATAGCGCGGCGACGATTTGTCGGCAGGGTTAGCATAAAAGAACCGCGGACCCTTACCGACACCCCGCCAGGTGGAAAGCGTTTTGACGCTAACCCCCCAGCGGAAAGCCAGTTCTTTTGACGTTAAAGCCGTTTTTTCAACGTCAACCGGCAATGTTTCAACATTAGCCATTATACACCTCTTCACATTGACCGGCCTCAATCCAATATTTGCGGCCGATACCTAGTTTTTTGAAACTCGGAATTTTATCCGGCTTGCTAACAGTTAAGCCAACAAACGAAACAAAATCTTGTTGCGATAAAGCCTTGAATAAACCGGCGCGGGACTTACTGTCCAAAATATCGGCGGCATCAATAACCACCGCGGTTGAGTGATCCAAACCGGCAATTAAGATTTGCAAGGTTACATAAGCGCGGAATTTTTCGCTTTCTGAACAAATAACCAACGGCCGATCGCCATAGCAAACCGACATATCACCCTCGACAGTTACCGGACGCCAACCGGCAGCGCGGCAAATAGTGTCCAGGTCAGCGTTGAACGACGCCAATCCAGCATCGAGCGCAGCGCGACGAATACCCTCCGGCGCCAAAACGTCGATTATTTTTTGATTTTCAATGATATTATTATGAATACGCGCGGCGTCGTGGTATTTGCTAAAAGCACTCAAACGTTCTTCGGCTTTATGGACAGCCTCGCGGGCGCGGTCGATTTCTTCGGCAGACACAGTTAAATCTTTTTTTTGCGCGTATTCAGCGGCGGCCTGTTCTGCTTTTTTAAGGTTAGCCTCGGCAAGCGCTTTTTGCGTATTGGCATGACCGGACTCGCGCAAAGCCTTTGAAACCGCGTTTGACGCGTCAAGGATTTTTTGATCCAGGGCGTCGCGTTCTTCACCGGATAAGGTTTGTTTGACAGCCTCAAGTTTACCGAATTGATATGCAACCGGCTTTCCGCAATGCGGACAAATCAGATCATATTTAGGCAGTTCCGGCAGTTTAGCCTTTTCTTTTTCAGCATCGGCAAGCGCTTTTTTCTTAGCCTCGGCGTCTTTTTCAGCCTCGGCAAGCGCTTTTTTCAAGTCGTCGATTTTTTCAGCCTCAACAGCCAAGCGGTCGAGTTCGTCGGCAGATACGGCTTGATTTGCGATTTTAAATTCAAGCTCGGCGCGAGCGGCGGTTATTTCACCTTCGAGCGTTTCGCGAGCGGCATTCTCAAGGTCGTTATCCCAGCCGGTCGGAAACCAGTTCGCGCCTTTTTTTTCGCCGTAAGTTTCGCCTGCAATAATTCCCCATTGCGATTTAAGCGACCGGCCTTTTTCTTTGGCACGTTCGAGCGAAGCGTCCCAGCCATTAATTGTTACATTTTGCCAAACAATATCTGCGACGTTTTCACTTATACCGGCATCAAGCAAAGCCTTTTTGCATTCGTCCTGGCTCGGCTCACAGCCGACCAGTTCACGCAGAAGTTCGATTTTTTCTTTATCCGGCATAAACGGAAATTTAAGCGAGCCAACAGCAATGTCTGACGCTTCCGGTGCGTCGGCTCCATCGGCGCGACGTTCGCACTTCGGCCAGGATACCGACACTTTCGACGTTTCGTTCTCTAAAACAATGGATGCGGCACCGGCGCCGGTTTTAATCAGCATTCCGGCCTTCGTTTTTTGCAAACCGAGCGGCACACCGCCACGCAAAGCCGCCGCGATAGGTAATAAAGCGCTTGTCTTTCCTTGGCCGTTCAAACCGCACAAAACCGCCACCTTATCGGCGACAATTTCAGCATCACCGCAACCCATGAAATTTTTTACAGTAGCTTTTAACATTTTTCAAAATCCTATAAGATAAAATTAAAACCATAAACAAAACCAATAAAACCGGCAAAAATGCCAGTATAAGCATTAATCGTCCCAACTTTCCCACTCCTCACTGTCGTCAGTTTGTGGAGCGACAACCGGCACCGGTTTTGCCGGAGTTTCGGCGACCGGCTCGGCGGTTGTTTCGACCTCGGTCGGAACGGCGGCGACCTCTTCAAAATCAGCCTCTTGAACTTCCGGTTCGACAGGTGTCGGTTCTTTGGTTTTGCGAGCGCGTTTCGGTTTTGAGTTTTCTTCTACCGGAGCGACCAATTCAGACGATTTGACAACCTCGCGCGGAGCGCTTGGTGTATTAACCGGTTCAATTTCATCTTCAACCGCTAAACCGACCGTCAATTCCGGATAGTAAACGTTTGCGAAAAAAGTCGCGGCACGATAACGGATCATAATTTCCGGCATTGTTTGCCACTTGCTGTCGGTTTTACCATACCAGCCTTCATTAACCGCCATTTCCATCGTTACCCACGGACCAACGCGTTCTTCACCGGTGCGACGATCGACAGCCAACACACGGCAAGCCAAATTTTCAATTTTTTTAGTTGCATTAAATTGTTTTATTTGTAATTCGCCGCGACTTTGCATTTCATAACGCAAATTATAAACGCGGCTTGAGGTAAGCGCAGCAATCAGATATTTAGAGGACCAGGAAGGACGTCCTTTTATGACGTTTAGGTTTTGCATTACAATAATTGGTGAAGTTTTGGTGCGTGCGGATATTTCAAGAGCAACCATAACATTAGGTAAATTATTTTGATACGCTGCCGGTATAATTTGCGACTGTGACAGCAATTTACCGATGCGCTGGGCGTTATCAAAGGCTTGTAAATCCGACAATATATCGGTTGACACAGCCTGGTTTTTTTCAACAGTAGTTATTTCATTAGCCATTTTTCAAATCCTTTTTTCTACATTTGCAAAATTTCGTTCCATACGCCGGACAATAATGCTCCGAACACATCATCGAGTTAGGGTTCGGCAACCAAACCCACGGACTGCCCGAATTGCGAAAAGCCTTCATTTCCGACTTGATTTTTTTGATAACCGCCCACGCGAAGTTCTCAGCCATTGCCGGTTCATATTCCTTTATGATCGGCGCCGGTTGCGGTTTCGTTTTACCGACCCGCTTAACATAAATTTCACGGAGTAAATCGACCTTTTGACCGGCAGAACGAACCAACAGCGAATAACCGCCATATTGCGGAATATTCACGCGAGCCATAACGCCGGATTTAAAGTCTTGGATTGTGTGGACGTCATTATCTTTGCCGCGAATATCGATATGACCGGACAGAATAAAGTCGTCGCCTAGATCGGCCGTAAACTCACCTTCAATCGACACTTCCTGCAGTTCGGGAAAAATATCGAGTATGGCGTGCGCTTGGCGGGCGGCCTGCATAGCGCCGGTTGCTTTATCAAAAGTTGTGTCGTCCCATATTATACCTTCGCGGGCGGTTTCGAGTATAGACGCTTCCGTTACTTTTTTAACCTCGTCAATATATGGCAAGCCACGCGAACGCAAAACCAACGCGGCTTCAATCGCTTTGTGCATAGCCGTGCCGACAGCCGCCCCCGCGGACGTATTGACCGGAGTTAAATCAAATCCGTATTTTTCGGAAATTTCACTAAAAAACATTTTTGCCGCCGCCCTGCGTGGACAGTCGGAATAATGAGAAAGTGAAGAACATCTTATAATCGTTTCCATTTTTGACCCTGCTTTTTTTTGAATAAAAGTATATTTTGACTTTGTATCGTCAAAAATGACTTTAATCAAATAAAAAAAGAAAATCAAGAAAAAAAATCCGTTTTCGGAATTTTTATCCGAAAACGGCGTAAAATAGGCGTTTTAAGGTTGTGGAAAACGATTAAATATTACAAAAGATTCCGATTACGCGACCTTCAATTTTCAATTCTTCAGCCTTTATATCTTGGCCGTAGCTGTATTGTTTATTATCAACGTCGACATGATAAAGGCCGGTGATCGGGTCATAAGATACGCGACGGAAGGCAGATGCGGACGGCGTGCCGATAAGGTAAACACCAGCGGCGACAAATTCTTTCGCGCCCATATCAACCACAACAAATGACCCCAGCGGCAGAGTCGGCGACATTTCGTCGGACCGTATTTTTTGCCAGCGCGGGTCCTTGGCTTCCGGCACAATATTATTCAATACGACACTTTCGCCGTCCGAATCGGACAGTAATTCTTCAACCGACATTTTCAAAGTCGCCGCAACCTTTGAAAGTTCCGGCGCCGGAAGCGATTTTGTGTAACCACCAAGAAGGCGACGAATTGAATCCGGTCGCACACCGGCGATGCGTTCAAATTCTTTTATATAGTCATAGTTAGCCGCACGAATTAAGGCTTGAATTCTTTTACCAAGCGGACTGACAGTTTTTGTTTTTTTAGCCATAATGTAAAACTCCTTCATACATATTATTATGGTTAAGATAACCTATTTTAAAAGCGTTTTCAATCAAATTCTAACGAAAAACGGCAAAATTTTATACTTTTTTTGACTTTATCAACAGAAATAAAGTGCAGAAAACACGCTATTTTTAACGAAAAGTATAAAAAAGTTCAATAAACGGCAAAAAAGTTCTTGCAAAAGTCAAAAAATACTTTTAAGGTAATCGACGAGGGGTGGAAAAGAGATTGATCATCTCACCAAAGAAAGCAATGACCCTGCTGCGCCACCCCTTATGGTCAAAAACAAAAGGGTCGGAAAAGACAGAGGGTTAAATGATATGACAATACAGTTGCGCGATTACCAGGAAAAAGCCGTAAAAGATGTTCGGCAAGCCTACAAAGAAGGATTTAAGGCGCCATTTTTAACAGCGCCGACCGGCGCAGGAAAAACAGTTATGCTGGCCGAAATATGCGCCAGCGCCTCAATCAAAAAAACACACACAATTTTATTAGTCCACCGGCAGGAACTTGTCGTTCAAACTGCAAAGACGCTCGCCAAGTTTGGCATTGAACACTCAATAATCGCACCGGCGAAAGTGGTGCAAAACGCAATCAGAATTCAAGTTGAACAATTTAAGCGGTCATTTTTTCGCGACGAAAGTTTTATTTATATCGCCACAGTTCAAACATTAGTGCGCCGGATGGCCGATTTACCGAAATTTGATTTACTTTTAATCGACGAAGCGCATCACGGCGTCGCCGGAACCTGGTTAAAAATTGTCAAAAGCTACCCAGGCGCTCGCGTTTTGGGCGTTTCAGCAACACCGGAACGGCTCGACGGCCAAGGTTTAGGCATTCATTGCGGCGGCATATTCGACGTTTTAATCGAGGGACCAACCATCGGCGAACTTATCGAACGCGGATATTTGACACGGCCGCGCGTTTACTGTCCACCGATACAGGCCGATTTTGACGGATTAAAAACCATTGCCGGTGATTTTGACCGCAAAGAGCAGGAAAAGAGATTAAACAAGCCGCGGATTATTGGCGATGTTATCGCTCACTATCGCAAGTATTGCGACGGCGTGCCAGCAATAGCGTTCTGCCCGACTGTTGAATACGCGAAATATGTCGCCGATAATTTCAACGCCGCCGGTTATAGAGCCGCCAGCATAGATGGCAAAATGGACGATTACGCCCGAAACAAAGCGATTGATGATCTCGGCAACGGCCGCCTTGACGTTTTGACGTCCTGCGAAATTGTTAGCGAAGGGACAGACATTCCAGTGGTCGGCGCGGCAATACTTCTTCGCAAAACGAAATCGCTAGGCCTTTATTTGCAGCAAGTCGGCCGCGCTTTAAGACCTTATCCAGGAAAAACCGAAACAATCATACTTGACCACGTTGGCAACTGTAACGAACACGGCCTGCCGGACGAGCCGCACAAATGGACGCTTGACGGCAGAGTTCGCCGCGGACGTTCCGGCTCCGGCGGCTCTCTAGCCTGCCGCCAATGTTTGAATTGTTACGCGGTTTATCCTTCGACAGTAACAGTCTGTCCGGTTTGCGGAACTCCAGCCAGCAAGACGAAAATTGAAATTGAAGAAGTTGAAGGTGAACTCGTCGAGTTTCAAAAACGCGCCGAAAAGATAGAACGCGGACGCGCAAAGACCATGGACGAATTAATCGAGTTCGGCAAGCAAAAAGGTATGAAAAACCCTGCCGCCTGGGCGTGGTATGTCTACAACGGACGCAGAGCAAAAGAGGAGCGAAGAAGGTTTTGAAAAAGCACAAAAGGCATATTACGCATCTGCCGGATCGGTTCCTTCTAGCGACGCCAGAAGAAAACCTGGTCGCCGCCATAATAAAACAGGCCTGGTGCGACGCCTTTTGTAAAAAAGTAAAAGATTATTATGGCAATTATCACAGAAACGCCGACAGGAAGTATGCCGTTCGAATGTTTGAAGGCGAAATAACGGACGAATACAGGAAATCCCTCGGTTATTTAGCGGACGCGCTTGGGGTGGATGATGCAACAATCGTTCACGGATACGGAATTTATAAAAAAATGGTGGCGGAAGGCCGAGCAAAATATAAGCCTAGCGAAGCATTCGACGCCTTGTTGAAAATTTTAATAAAAGAAAGGGAAAAATAAAATGTCATTTCAAAACGAAGTCGGCGGAATTGCCGCAGATAGATTAAAAAGCATTATCGAACGCGTCGAGCGTTTAGAAGAAGAAAAAAAAGGTATTCAGTCAGATATACGCGACGTCTTGGCCGAAGCAAAAAGCGCAGGTTTCGACGTTAAGATTATCCGGATAATAATTAAACTGCGGAAAATGAACGCAGCCGATCGCGACGAGCAAGAGGCATTAACGGACACTTACCGCAGAGCGTTAAATTTTTAATTTTTAGAAAAGGAATAAAAAATGGCTACAAGTATAAGAACTTTTGAACTTCAAGAAGATATGCGCGAGCTATCCTTGAAAAAAGGTGATTATATAACAACGAATTTCGTTGATTTCTACACCGGCGCCGGTGTTTACGGCTTGAGTGCTAACGGCATGATTCATTATGCATATTGCATAGAACAAACCAGCGGAAAAATTCAAATTAAGGAAATCGGCTCCATGACAACACGCGTTGTTGAGCCGCAGGAATTTAAAAAACTCGTAAAAGAAAAGATTTTCGCGAGAACAATTCTTGACGGCAACCTGCCGACAACCGCCATTTATGATTTACGCAAAAAAATGATAGAGGGTTAAAGATATGGCCGAAACCGAAACCCTCAAAAAGATTTTAATAAAACTCGGCACCAAGCCGTGGCTTAAGATTTGGCGCCACAATACAGGACAAGCCTGGCAAGGCGAGCGCCACTCTTTGAAAGTCGGTCAGAGGGTAACGGACTCAATGGGGCGCGTTCTAACGATAGGTCCAGGCGACATTATTATTCGGAACGCGCACCCCGTGAATTTTGGCCTTATCGGCTCCGGCGATATTGCGGGCATAATTGCACCGCACGGCACCGCGATTTATATCGAAACAAAATATGGCAGATACAAGCAAACCGAACAACAAAAAAGGTTTGCAAAAATGATCCAGGATAGCGGCGGTATTTATATTGTCGCTCGCGATCCGGAAACAGTAGAGCAACAAATAGTTGACGAAATGAGGTTAAGACATGGCTGGAATGGTTGATTTTGAAGCGGTCAACGCGACAGCCCTCGCGAATTTAGAGGGATTATTGAGAGATTGGCTCCCCGCAGGCAAGCGCAACGGCTATGAATGGCAATGCGGCGATTGGGACGGAAACCCAGGAAAAAGTCTTTTAATAAATATTAAAACCGGCAAAGGTTCGGACTTTTCAAGCGGCGAAGCCGTCGGCGATCCAATCGGAATATGCGCGAAAGTTTTTCGCTTGGATAGGGTCGAAGCGGCGCGGAAATTGGCCGGAATGTTTGGTCTTGAAGGTGGTGAACAAAAAGACTTTGCACCGCAATATGACCGACCGCCTGTTAAGCCAGGGGACCAGCAACAAGAAATTGACAACAACGACGAAGAAAAACAGGCAAAACTTGACAAGATATTATCGGAACTTGTGGATATTAAAGGAACTCCGGCTCAAGCATACTTGCGGAGCCGTGGCATTAATGGCGCACCGGCAAGCCAGTTCAAATTCAGACCTAATCGCGCTAAGGGCGGCGGAAGTTTGGTCTGCATTGCTCGCGACGACAGCGGCACAGTCAGAGCAGTTCAAAGCGTATATTTGGATGCCACAGGGCATAAAGCAAATCTGGCCGTCAAAAAAAGAACAAACGGCTTTCCTGCCGGTCATCCGATTAAGATAAAAGGCGATCCGCAGGGACCAATCCTTTTAACCGAAGGACCCGAAGACGCTTTAACCTTGGCGCAAACGACGCGAATGGAAGTGTGGTGTGCGATGGGTATAAATTTTATTGCAAAAGTTGAAAATCCCGAAGGCCGGACCGTAATTGTTGTTCGCGATAACGACGAACCAGGCAGCAAGCCGGACGAAACAATGAATAAAACGTTAACGACGTTTCTCGACCGCGGCTTTAAGAATTTAATGTGCGCACGGCCGCCGCTTTCAATCAAAGACAGTAATCAACTCCTGCAGGAAATGGGCGCGGACGCCGTCGTTAAAATGATAAATGACGCGCAGATTGTGCGCGACGCCCGCGACACCGCGCCGGAGCCGCCAGCCGAATATTATAACGCCTTAGCCGATTATCCAGATCCCGAAGACAGTATATTTGCAGAATTGGCATACAGACCACGGACCGACGTCGGCAATTCGCAACGCATAGTTACCCGCTGGGGAAAGATAGTCAAATATGCACCAGGAATGGGGTGGATAATTTATTCTCATGGATTTTGGGATAATCGGCACGCCGACCTTCGCGTGATAAATATGGCCAAAAGAACAGCGCTCGACATAGCCCGCGAAGCCGATTATGTCGAAGAACACCAAAAAAACGGCATAAAAAACTGGTGTAAAAAGAGCCAGGAAGGCGGCCGTATAAATTACGCTTTGAAATTAGCGCAACCGGATTTAGCGGTTGACATAGACCACCTCGACCGCGACCGGCTATATTTCAACTGTGCGAACGGCGTTATTGATTTAACAACCGGTAAATTAATGAAACACTCGCCGGAATTTTACTGCACCAAACAAAGCACAGTCGAGTTCAACCCGAAAGCCAAGTGTCCGACTTGGGAAAAATTCTTACGTGAGATTTTGCAGGACGACAGCGAATTAATATCTTTCGTGCAACGCGCCGTAGGCTATTCGTTAAGCGGCGACACGCGCGAACAATGTATGTTTGTTTTGCACGGCAAAGGCTCCAACGGCAAGTCGACGTTTCTTGACACTATCCAGGCAATTATGAACGATTATCACGTCAAAACCAAAGCCGATGCCTTTATGGAGAGCGGCCGCGTTACCGACGCAAACCCATTTCTTGCAATGCTCCGCTCTGCGCGTTTTGTAACCGCCAGCGAAACCAAAGCCGACCGCGCCCTTGACGAAAGCCTCATCAAAGAAGCCACCGGCGACACAACCATAACCGCGCGAAATCTTCATCAAAATCCTTTCCAATTTTCGCCACAATTCAAACTATGGTTGGCGACAAACCACAAGCCGGAAGTTCGCGGCACCGACGACGGAATATGGCGCCGCTTGCTATTAATACCATTCGCGGCGCAGTTTTATGACAAAACCGATCCGGACGCGCCGGTCAACGGACCGTTTAAGGATAAACTTTTAATTACGCGCCTTAAAAACGAACTCCCTGGCATATTAGCGTGGGCAGTCAAAGGGTGCCTTGATTGGCAGAAAAACGGATTGAACCCGCCGGATATTGTGCGCGAAGCAACGCAGGAATACCGCTCGGAAATGGACGTTCTCGGAACTTACCTCGAAGAAAACACTATAAAAGCAACCGCCGCGACGATATCCTGTAAAAGCCTATACGAAAATTATAAGAACTGGTGCCAGGAAAACGGAAACGCGCCATATTCCAAAAACAAATTCGGGCGCCGGTTATACGAGCGGCATATAACCAAAGGAACCACGCCGCGCGGCGAAAAAGCGTATGTCGGCATAAAACTGCGCGAAGAAACCTGGTCAGATTTCGGCAGCAGTCGGGGGTGGTAAATATGATTTTACGCGTTTTTCTAACCGGTAACAGATACCTTGAAAAAGAACTCACAAACGCGCAAATCAGCGCCTTTATGGCCGCATACGACAACAAAAGCATAAACCGCGTCGAACTTTCCGATCCGGACTGTTGCTGGCATATAAACAAAAGCCACATAATCGCGATTGAAATTGAACCGGACGCAGAAGAACAAACACCACCGCAACATTTACTTAATTAGGGAGGAATTTATGACAATTAAAGAGAAATGCCAGGCTGCAGGAATAGCACTTCCGACATATTATTTCAGAATAAAACAAGGCATGACGCCGGAAGAAGCGTTAAGCATACCAAACAAAAGACCAGGTCGCCGCGATTATCGAGCCGGAGCAAAAAAAACAACGCCGGAAATACAAGAAAAAATCAAACCAGCGCCGACCATAAAATACGGCAGTCAAACCTCGTATATATTCGAAAGCGACTGGCAGAAAAACCACCGCAAGGCAAAGAGCATAAAACCGGCACCGGCACAAATACCGGCACCGAAAGCAAAGCCGTATTACGGCGTTAAGAGTTCGGGCGGCAATACTCCAAATAATACGCTTGTTAGAACACCGGCTCCCGCCGCCCAGCCGGAAACAAGCGAAAATTACGTCAACGTTTCGAGCGACGCGGAATTTAACCGCGTGCTGGGTGGATATACCGCCGTTATTTTGAACACGCCGAAACGCGGCGAATATAAATATCAAATTCACGGAAACGGTGTGCGGCTTTATACCTCAAGCGCCGTCAAATTCGTTAACCAAATAATCCGCATTTGTGATCCGCAAGGAAAAATCGGATTTCGCGTCGTTGAGGAATAGCCATGAAAAAGGAATTTAAACCCGATTACGGCACTTCATACTTCGACGCTTTAAAAAAATACGTGGCACTTCAAAAGAAGTTTCACGCTTTACGCGGCCGTTATAAATTCGCGGTCGCTTTTGCCATCGGCGCACTTTTGGCCGATATTTTGATTTTAATTTATTTTTTATAAGGAATAAGCAAATGGAAAACAACAAAGATGACGTTTTTATAATTGCCAGCAGGCAAGAGATAATTTCAAGGATACGCCAAACAGCCGAGCGCAACGGCTATGAAGTAACCGACAACGTCGACAAGATAGCCAACGCAAAACTTCGTTTCTTTGGCTGTCAGAAATGGGCGCGTTGCCCTTGCGATCCGGACAGCGACCGCGCCTGCATAAGTCCGCATTGCAAAGAGGATATCGCCAAAGACGGCGTTTGTCATTGCAACCTATATCGGAAGGCGGCATAAAATGAAATTTTTAATAAAGAAGTTCAAGGATTTTATGCCGGAGCCGACCACCCGCGACGGCGACAGCGGCTTTGACCTTTTCGCCGCTATTCAGCGCCCGCTCGTTATACCGGCGCAGAGTTACCGCACCATTCCGACAGGAATCGGTGTTGAGGTCAAATATTTTTCGTTTTTCGGAACGTTTGAATGCCAAAGCGGAGCTATTAAACAACCTCATCAGAGAAAGGCTCGGCAAATGGTAACGATAGAAGAACAAATAAAAGCCGTAGAGCGCGAAATCAATATGCGCCGCAGGGTTTACCCGCGATGGGTTGAAAATAAGCGTATGAGCCAAGAAAAGGCCGACAAAGAGATAAAAGCAATGGAAGCTGTGCTCGAAACATTAAAGAAAGTCCAACAAAAGGACAGGTTATTATAAAACGAAACGCCCCGAAGGGCGTTTTTTTATGCTTGATATTCCAAAATTCCGGTTTTACGCCGCAGAAACTCGCGAGCCTCAAGCAACGACGAATGTCCGTCTTCAAACACCGGCACCGCACGTCTGCCATGCATAACACCTTGGACGTCAAAAACAAACCATTTACGGCCGCGTTTTATGAAATTATACCGGCCGTCAGCCGTTGAGTAAATACCCTTAGCGCCACAAATTAAATTACGTTGTGCAATAGCCATAATATACCCCCTTTATGCAATACCCATATAACGACAATATGAGGATCCCTCCGGATTGATAATTAAACGTTTCATAATTCCGGCGAATTCCGTGCAAACAACTTCAACAGCGGTCAAATTGCCGTGTTTATCAGTTCCGCCTTTACCCGAAAGAAAATCATAATCCGCAAGCGGATTTTCGCAAAGAGCGTTAAAAGCGGCTTTATTAACAAGGATAATTTCGGAAATAAGCACTTCGCGTTCTTTACCTGGATTTGCTTTTGTCGTTGATATAACGTCTTCAATATCAGAAGGCTTGCGAACCATAAATACATTAACTTTTTTCATTTTTTTTGACCCTTTGCTTCAATAAGTTTTGCGGATAACCCCGCGTTATAGTGTTAGGTTCGCTCTCATTTTACCGATTGTCAAGTCATTTTTTCGTAGATTTTCACTTTTTCTATACTTTTTTTGACTTTTTCATTTTACCGATTTTACCGATTTTACCGATTTTTCAACATTATTTTTTGAAAACAACACATTGAAACATAAATATTTTTGTATAACTGTTTGATTTTTTGTAAATTTTACCATTTTAACCAATTATACCTTTTTTTATACTTTTTTCAGTATTAATTTATTGTAATTTAAAGCGATAACCACAAAAACCATTAAAATCGGTAAAATCGGTAAAAATAAGAGCCAAGAAAAAAGAGAAAAGAAAAATATAAAAAGTCAAAACAAAAAACTTTTATTGACTTTTTTCGTTTTATTTGACTATGATATAAACAAGAGGGCAGAAAATGAAAGTCGAATTAAAAGATTTGAAATACTACATGGACAGCGTGGCAAAAGAGCAATTACCATTTGCCGCAAGTAAAGCCTTGACGAATACTTCAAGCAAAATCGGCGAGGATTTAGCAAAGCAAGCCGCGCACCAATTCCGCACTCTTACCCCGTTTTCGCGCACACACCGCACCGCTCGCTTAGGCGGTCAACCTTCGCCTGGAAGTTCATTTGCTACAATACCGGCCGCCAAGTCCGACGGCTTGGACCGTATGCAAGCCATACTCGGAAACCAACACTGGGGCATTGCACAGCAAATCGATGATACAAGCACAGTTCGCCGCCCAAACAAAAGTAAATATTTGTGGGTGCCGGTGCAGGGACGCAAACGGAACTTCGGACCAGGTAAGGCGATGACACAAAAGGGCGTCTTCATAACCAAAACAAAGGACGGAAAAACGCTCATTATGCAACGCAAAGGCAAAAGCCGAACAGTCACGGCCTTATTTTCACGCCGAAAGAAACAAACAATTAACCCGCGCTTTGATATGAAGTTGATCTCGCAACGGCGGGCGCAACGTTATATGGGCGTATTTTTCGATAGAGCGATGACAGCGGCGCTCCGCACGGCTAGGTGATAGGTTCTTCTTAGCACCCATCCGTCGGGGGTCAGCGCGAGGCGCGGCCTATCGGCAGATTTACAAGGAAAAAAACGAGTTGCGAAAATGAATGATATTAACGAAAACGAAATCGTGGAAAAATTATCCGCCATGAAACTGGAACTTCGGAATATTGAGGATATAACTCCCGATCCGCTCAACACAAAAAACCACCCAGACCAACAAATAAATTTGATTGCGCAATCGATGGTTAAGCGGTGGACTAATCCGATTTTAATTGACGACGACGGCGTCATTGTTGCTGGACACGGCCGACGGCTCGCGGCGTTGAAACTCGGCATAAAAAAAGTTCCGGTTATTGTTTTACATAATTTGACCGAAGCCGAGCGCATACAATATCAAATTTTCGATAATAAATCCGCGGAAATGGCCGAGTGGAACTTTGAAAATTTGCAAAGACAAATCGACCGGTTAATGGAACTCGGCGCGGATATCGAATGCACCGGCTGGAGCCTTGACGAATTAAACGACGAACTCGCGGAAATAGAAGATGAGCCAAAAGAGGTCAACGTTGAAAAATTGGATAACGCGCCGGAAGTGCCGGAAACGGTCCGCAGTAAAAAAGGCGACGTTTGGATTTACGGAAACCACCGCGTTATGTGCGGCGATAGCACGGATGCCGACGACGTCGACAAGTTAATGCAAGGCGAACTCGCCGACCTAGTATTCACAGACCCACCATACGGCGTCAGTTACAAAGGCGTTCCTGCAGGGTTAGACTGGCAGAAAATCAAAAACGACGGATTACGCGGCGACGAATTGTTTTTATTCCTTTGTGCCGTATTTCAGCAAATCAAACGTTATTTACGCAAAGATCGCGCTTTTTATATATGGTTCGCCTCAGCAAACCACGTCTATTTTGAAACCGCCATAAAAGCCGCCGGATTGAAACCGAAACAGCAAATAATATGGGAAAAAGGAATGGTGCTCGGTTATGCCGATTATCACTGGAGCCAAGAGCCGTGTTTTTACGGATGTCACGAAGGACAAAACAATAAATGGTTCGGCGACCGTAAACAAAAAACACTTTGGAAAACAGCCGACACTGACTTTAACGAATGGCCACGCGAGCAGTTAGTCGAAGTGCTGGATGCACTAAAAGCCGGCCGCGATATTTGGCCAATAAAAAAGGACAGCGTCAGCACATACGTTCATCCAACGCAAAAACCGGTTGAATTAGCGCAACGTGCTATGACGAACACGTCACTTCGGAATGAAATTGTGCTCGACCTCTTTGGTGGTTCCGGTTCGACAATGATCGCGGCCGAAAACATGGGGCGCAAGGCGCGTCTTATGGAACTAGACCCGCGTTACGTTGACGTTGAAGTTAAGTGGTGGCAAGATTTATTCGGCGGCAGGGCGCGACGCGAAAGCGACGGAAAACTATTTGACGAAGTAGAGGGTCGAGCTTATGACAGTTATAACCAAGAGTGAATTTGCACGGAAAATTAACCGGTCGCACCAGTATGTGTCGGCGCTTATAAAGCGCGGGCGCGTCGTTTTGACAAAGCAAGACGGCCGCGAAATGGTGGAACTTGAAGCCTCGTTGCAAAAAATTGCAACGACGGCTGATCCGGCTAATGACCCGTCGAAGACAATGCCACGCGCCGACGGACGAACTGCCCAGTCAGTCGGGATGGCATTACAAGGGGGTGGACCGGCGTCCGAAGACGACGGCACCGGTTCACACTCCAGTTCAAGCGCCTATCAAAAAAGCCGTGCCGTTAAAGAAAGTTATACGGCACGGCTTAAGAAGGTCGAGTTTGAGGAAAAAATGGGAAAAATAATCAGCAAGGCAGGCGCAGAAAAGGCGGCGTTCGGCGTTGCGCGGATACTGCGCGAGAAATTAAAGGCTTTACCGAACCGGCTCGCGCCAAAGGTAACAGTCGAAACGGACCAAAAGAAAAATTTTATAACGCTAACAAACGAGGTGGAAAGTGTCATCAAGGAAATTCAAGCAGCCATCGCCGACCTTATCACTTGATTTTGACGCTTCGGACATGGCGCCGCCGGAACTTCCAAACGCGCTACCCCCCCCCGACTGAGCAGAATATGAAGGGAAGTTGAAGAAAATTGAATACGAAGAACGACTGGGAAAAATTATCGACAAAGAAGAAAGCGGACACGCCGCGTTTGACCTTGGGCGTTTGTTACGCGATACACTCGCCGGAATGCCGTCCAGGCTGGCCGCGAAAGTTTCCGCAGAGGATAACGAAAAAGCAGTAAAGAGGTTAATTCGTAATGAGTGCGACAAATGCGTTAGAACAATACTCGGACGAATGGTTAGTCTTCGAAGGCGTTAAAACCTTTTGCGAGGGGTTTCTTAAAGGTTTAGAACTTCCGCCACGCCAAACAATATCAGAGTGGGCGGACGAAAATCGCATATTGTCTTCGGAAAGTTCAGCGGAGCCAGGGCAATGGCAGACCAGCCGCGCCGAATACCAGCGCGGAATAATGGATGCAATATCGGATATTAACTGCGACGAAATAACCATTGTCGCGTCGGCGCAGGTCGGCAAAACCGAAATAATAAATAACGCTGTCGGTTTTTTCATTGATAAAGACCCGTGTCCAATGCTATTATTACAACCGACCGAAGACGTCGCTAAAAGCTGGTCAACAGACCGACTAGCACCAATGCTCCGCGACACGCCGTGTCTGCAGGGCAAAGTTGCGGAAGGTAAAGACACCGGCAACACAGTTCTTCATAAATCATTCCCAGGCGGCCACATAACAATGGTCGGCGCGAACTCTCCGGCGGGATTAGCCAGCCGCCCGATAAGAATTGTTTTTATGGACGAAGTAGACCGTTATCCGCTATCGGCAGGCAAGGAAGGCGACCCGATAAAACTCGCAATGAAGCGCGCAACGACCTTCTGGAATAAAAAAATAATCAAATGTTCAACGCCGACGATTTCCGGCATAAGTAAAATTGACGCGTCATTCAAAAATTCGGATATGCGGTTTTATTTTGTGCCATGTCCGCATTGCGGCGAAATGCAACGTTTGACCTGGGCGCAGGTAAAATGGGAAAAAGACGACGCCGGAAACGGCAGGCCGGAAACCGCCGCTTATGCTTGCGAACATTGCGGCACACTTTGGAATGACGTCGAGCGGTGGCACGCCATCGGTCAAGGCGAATGGCGAGCAACAAAGCCTTTTCACGGACACGCCGGTTTTGCACTTTGGGAAGGATACTCACCCTGGGTAAAGTTAGAAGAAATCGTCCGCGCATTCCTTGATGCCAAAGATGATCCGGAAGCATTAAAGACGTTTGTTAATACCTCGCTTGGCGAAGTTTGGGAAGATAAAGGCGAGCGCGTCGAAGAAGATAAACTGGTCGCACGTCGCGAAACATACGAAACAGCACCGGTTGAAGTTGTTGTTATAACTTCCGGCGTCGACGTCCAGGATGACCGACTGGAAGTTGAACGAATCGGATGGACGGCCAAAAATCAAAGTTACGGCCTCGGCAAAGTTGTTTTATACGGCGACCCATCCGCGCCCCGTGTTTGGGACGAACTCGACGAACTATTACAAACGCCGATAAAACACGATTTAACCGGTGAAATGACAATATCGGCCTGCTGTATAGATAGCGGATATTTAACGCAACAGGTTGGAAATTTTTGCAAAGAACGATGGAACCGGCGCGTGTGGGCGGTCAAAGGTATGCCAGGCGAAGGGCGGCCGATTTTTAAAAAGGCGCCAGGAAAACTCCGTAAAACAAACCTAGAATTCTTTTTAGTCGGCACCGATACAGTCAAAGACGTCATTTATTCGCGACTAAAAATTGAAGATCAAGGCGCCGCCGGATATTGTCACTTCAACATGAGTTACGACGAAAACCACTTTGTGCAATTAACAGCCGAAGAAGCGAAAACTTCATACAGTAAAGGCCGAAAAATAAGATATTACGCCCTGCGTCCAGGACGCAAGCGCAACGAAGCCCTCGACATATTCGGTTATTCACTCGCCGCTCTTGAAGGTTTGAAGCTCTCCGGTCTGGATTTAAGGCGTCGGTGGGAAAAAATGCTGGCGCGGCAGGAATACGCCGAAAAAGTCCGCGAGGCCGTCGAAGCTAATCCGGAAGTCAACGTTGAGGATATCCCCAAGCCGAAAATCTTACAGAAACGCAAGCGCCGCCGCGTTGTTGCGCGGTTTGCGTAGAAAAACAAAGTCATTTTTGACTTTTTATTGACTTTTCTATACTTCAAGGTTATATTCATAGTAGGGTCAATTTATTATAAAGGGTCAAAACTATGGCAGAAGATCAGAAGAAAAACGAAACACTCGAAGGCGCGGTCGCTTTTATCGGGTTATTTGTTATTTTACCGCTTTTATATTTTGATAAAATAAATTTTTTATGGACCGGCATTATTTTATGGCTAGTCTTAGCTTTGATATTATCCGGAATATTAGATCATTTCAGACCACAAATCGAGCAAAGAAAAGCCAAAGAAAAGCTGGATAAATAAAAAAGCACGGGAGCGCGAGGAATACAAAACCGAGAAAAAGGGAATAACTCCACGCTATGACCGGCGGCTTCAACTCCCGACGTGCTTTTTTGAAATAAAATTATTTTGTTAACTGGTTTTTAACCTTTGGGCGGTAATATTCAAATCGAGCTAGAAACTCATACATAAGACGGATATCCCGCCCCGAAAGATTAAGCGGATTTTTTTATGCCGATTTACGTCGGGAGTGCAAGGAATACAAGACCCTTTAAGGGAAATAACTTCGCACGATCTTATGCGTGTTTCTAGCTCCCGACACCTCACGGATTGAGGGGACCTCTAGAAAAGGCATAAGAACATGATTAAAAATATTTTAGATTTCATTTCATTAATAGCATTTTTTGCGTTTTTATATTTTCTTTTGATAATTGGCGATGTTTGGGAAAATAAAGTTCGGTGCGAGCGCGGATATGAGCCAGCCTGCCAAGCATACAGCATTTCAGAATAAAAAACAAAGGTGTCGAATTCGACACCTTTCGCTTTTATGGTTGCGGGGGGTGGATTTGAACCACCGACCCCCAGGTTATGAGCCTGGTAAGCTACCGAGCTGCTCTACCCCGCGTCAAAACTGTGCATAAAATAAACACGGAAAAATTAAAAGTCAAGAACTATTTTATATTTTTTCACAAAGAAAAACGCCGGACGTTTGCAACCGCTCGGCGTTTCCCCTGCCGGTCATTTCGTTTGCAACCGAGCCGACCGACGCTCCTTCAAGTTTTGTTCATAAGTCGGATCGGCGGGGTTTGAACCCGCAATTCGTTACAGTCGCACGCGCCTTAACATTTGGCCACGATCCGAAAGTAAATCACGCGTCGATGGGAATTGAACCCACTAGTGAACCATACGGAACCTATCGCCAAGCAACGCGCGGGATTTTTCTTTCTGCAAGAAAAATTATTCCCAAAAGACACCGGTTTTTTTAGTCATGGAACGCAAACGCCATCAGCGCAAGCGCAACAACCGGAAACCAACTCTCGCGAGTTCCCACCTTGGCAAATCCAAGGGGCGGTTCGGACAGGAAGGACTTGAACCTTCGACACGCCGCACGTTCCGGCACTCTATCCAACTGAGCTACTGTCCGTCAAAATTGACTTTACGCCAAAATTTTAACCACAAAAAAGACCAAAAGTCAATATATAAAAAATTTTTTTTGAACATTTGCGTATAATTTGCCTAAAATAGTTTTAGAACGGCAAAACCGAGGGAAAGACCATGGCAAATAAAAATTTATCAGAGGAAGAAATCGCCGATTTGAAGGCACGGCGAAAAAAACTATTCAACGCATACACCAGCGGCACCGCAACCATCAGCCACAACGGAAAAAGCGTTACATTTCGCAGTCTTGACGACATAAAAGCCGCCATTGACGCCATTGATGCCGAACTCGGCGTAAAGAAAACCCGCATAATTAAAACAGTTACCCACAGGGGGTTATAAATGAGTTTAAGAAAAAGATTAAAACGCTTTTTTTCTGATCCGGCGTTCGGCACTTCAAGTCGCGGCCGCATGAGGGCGTGGAAAGTAACCAGCGCCGGTCCGAATACGCTAATCGTTTATTCAGTTGAGGAAATGCGCCGCAAATCGCGCGATTTAACGCGAAACTTCGGATATATGAACGGCGCATACGAAACAATCGCCAGTAATATCGTGGGACCAGGAATCCGCGTTTTGCCGCGCCATGACGACTGCGATTATTGCGAAAAAATCGTCGCGCTTTGGAATTGGTGGCAAAACCATTGTGATCTCGAAGGCGTCCACAATCTAAAAAGCCTCCTTTCCTTGGCCGTTCGCGAACGCTGGGAAGCAGGCGAAGTCTTTATTCGGTTTATACCGGATAACAGCGGCCGCATACCGCTAAAATTGCAAATTATACCGGCCGAACAGGTAAAAATCGATGAGAATTTTTACGACTCCGGCACCAACGAGCGCGTTATTGCAGGTGTGCGGTTTGATAAAATGGGACACCGAAAGTCGTTTATTTTATACCGCGACAATCCGAACGAAAGCCTCATCCCAACCAACGCCACCGACACCGTCGAAGTTCCGGCAGACGAAATTTGTCACTATTTTAAGCCATTATGGGCGGGACAGGTTCGCGGCGTGCCTGAAGCCTTCGCCGTTCTTTTGAAATCGCGCGAAATGCTGGAGTATGACGAAGCGGAACTCGCAAAAAAGAAACTTTCGGCAATGCTGGCCGGATTTGTAACCACGCCGACGCCGGACGGCGCCCTTAACTCTGACGACGAAGACGAAGATGCCGGACCAGGCGAAGCAATCGCCGAATTGACAACCGGCACCATTACCACGCTGGCGCCAGGCGAAGACATAAAGTTTAATCCAACCACCGAAAGCGGCAGTTCTTACGAGCCGTTTATGGCGCAAAATTTACGATTAATCGCCAACGCGGTGCAGTTGACTTATGAGGAATTCGCCAACGATATGTCGAAAACGAATTTTTCAAGTTCACGAATGGGGTTAAACATAACTCAACGCAAACACCGACAAGAGCAAGACCGCTTAATCCACCAAGTCCTGCGCCGGATTTGGGAACGCTTTGTCGAGGCCGTCGTTTTAAGCGGCGAACTTGATATTGACGTGACAGAATACGCCGACAATCCGGACGCCTTCCACGCAGCACATTTTCAGCCTGCAGGCTGGGCATACGTCAATCCGCAACAGGAAGTCGCGGCCGAAAAAGAAAAAGTTTTGTGCGGTTTTGCCTCTCGCTCGCAGATTATATCAGAAAACGGCGGTGACGCAGCCGAAGTTGATAAACAAATCGCGGCCGACGCGGACCGTGCAGCAAGCCTCGGCCTAGTATTTTCTATTGATCCGACAAATGGTCGCGGCGCACCGGAGCCAAACTCAAGCGAGGATATAGAAAAAAATTAAAAAAAATTTTTTGAACATTTATATTCAAGGAATTTATATTGAAACCATAAAGTCATTTTTGACGATACAGAGCAAAAGGAAACTTTGTTATGACAGATAAAAAGAAACTTCCCGAATTGAAACGCCGCGCATTTGTCGCGCCCGAAAGCGTTAACGCAGAAGAACGCACGATTGAAATCGTATGGACGACAGGCGCAAGAGCCACACAATGGAGTTTTGAAGGCTCGTATATAGAAGAATTAGAAGTCAGCGAAAAAGCCATAAATATGGAGCGCCTAAATTCCGGCAACGCGCCGTTTTTATCAATGCACGCCTCCTGGGACCTCGGCTCCATTTTGGGCGTTGTTGAAAAGGCATGGATTGACGAAGAAAAAGGCGAAGGTCGCGCCATTATCCGGTTCGGCAGGGACGATGAACAAATCGACCGCGTATGGAACCTGGTCGCGCAGGGTATTATTCGCAATATTTCAGTAGGATATACAGTCGAAATGTATGAGGTTTACGTCGAAGACGGCAACCAAATTTATCGCGCTGTAAAATGGACACCGATGGAGTTGAGTGCTGTGACAATTCCAGCGGATGCAAAGGCTAACGTCCGCGCGGAAGCGTTGACAAGCGAATGCGTTATTGTTAATCGCAGCGAAATTAAGGAGAAATCAATGGTTAAAAGAGCCAAGAAACGCGACGAAATCGACGAGTTCGAAGACGAAATCGAAGAAGACGCCGCTCGTTCACAAGAGGATGACGACCAAGAAAACGCAACTCCAGGCGAAAACGAAGACGATCGCAACGGCGACGACGGCGAAGAAAACGAAAACAGAAACGACGACGAAGAAGACGACAAAGAGCGTAAGAACTCGAAGCGTTCCATTTCTCGCACCGACGCCATTTTAAGCCTTTGTGAAGTAGCCGGAATGTCTATCTCGGAAGCCCGCAGTTTTTGCAAATCCAAAAAATCTTTTGCAGAAATTCGCTCGGCAATCCTCGCAAAAAGAACCCAAAACTTCAACGGCGTTAACAACACCCGCGGAGTTTCAACTCAAACCAAAGCAAAAACCTTGGCCGAACGCGCCAAAGAGGTCTATTGCAAAAAATAAAGGAAATAGAACATGACAACATATAGTGAAGGAAACTATATCGGCGACGTTGTAAAATACGAGGTTCAAGAATATTCCCGCGAATCAGTCACAATCAAAAGCGGATCCGGCAAATTAAAAGCTGGTGCCGTTTTAGAAATTGACAGTTCAACCGGAAAATATCAGCCTTTATCATTTACAGCGGCATCCGGCACAGGTCAAAGTGCAACCGCTGCCGTTTACGGAACTCCGGCCGCCGTTTTAATTAAAGACGTTGACGCAACCAGCGCAGATGTCGCAGGACTTGTCGTCGCTCGTCACGCAATTGTAGCGGAAAATAAACTTAAATATTCGTTTGACGATGAAACAGCAATCGCCAAAGCTAAATCCGGCTTGGCGGCATTGGGCATCGTTGCGAGAAAGGGGGAATAATATGCCTAAACTTTTAGCAGATATTTTTAATAATAATCCCGCCTTTTCAACCTCAGCAATGACCGACGCAATTAACGTCATCCCTACACAATACGGAGCCGTTAATGAACTCGGCATTTTCAAGGAAAAAGGCGTCGCCACAACCAGCGTTCTCGTTGAACGTAAAAACGGCGTTTTGAACGTTTTGAGTGCAACAGACCGCGGCGCTCCTGGCTCGGTTAATACATCCGGCAAGCGCGATCTTGTTTCTTTGGCAATTCCGAGTTTTGTTTTGAACGATACCATTAAAGCGGCAGACGTTCAAAATATCCGTAAATTCGGTGAAGCCGACGAAATGGAAGCAGTCCAGGATGTAGTTAATGATAAACTGGCCGAAATGAAAGCTAAACACGAAATCACTCTTGAGTATATGCGTTGTTGCGCTTTGCAGGGTGTTGTAAAAGACGGATCCGGCACAACTCTTGTTGACTTGTTTAGCACTTTCGGCATTACACAACATACACAGGCTTTTAATACGTCTTCGGCAAATACCAAGATCGACCAAAAACTCCGTGATGTAAAGCGCTATATTGAGAAAAACCTCAAAGGCGAAGTTATGAGCGGAATTTTATGCTTGTGTTCTGGCAACTTTTTTGAAGCCATCGTTCAACACGCCAGCATGAAGGATGCGTTCAACGCCTACCAAGGCGCTACTCCGTATCGTGAGGATTTGCGTTATGGCTTTGTATTTAACGGCATTCGCTTTATTGAATACGAAGGCAGCGCAACCAATGCGGCAGGCTCAACATTGCGTTTCATTCCAGATAATGAAGCCGTCTTCTTGCCGCTAGGCACGCGAAACGTATTCGAAACAGTATTCGCTCCGGCAGACTATATCGAAGCCGTTAATACAATCGGTCAGCCATATTACGCAAAACAGAAGTTACAAGACTTCGAGCGTGGCGTTGATATTCAAACGCAATCCAACCCGCTACCGATTTGTAAGCGTCCGGACTTATTGGTTAAGGGAACTTTGGGTTCTTAATAGGCGCAATAAAAGGCGGAAGCCTTAAAACTTCCGCCTTTTTAGGAAAAAAAGATGGCAGATTTTAACGACGATATAGACCTTTGTATGGATTGTTGTCTTGATTATTACGGCGACCCGATTGTTTTTTTGCCAGCAGAAAGCGAGGCAAAATATAAAATGGTCGGAATTCTTGACGAAGCTGTTAATGTTTTAGACACCAGCGGCGAAGTTCCGGTCGAAACACCAATGCCGGTCTTAAGCGTTAAACTTTCAGATTTTGACGCTTTAGGTATAAGAAGACCGATACAACATGATCAGTTCGTTGTTAAGGGTAATCTTTACACAGTAACCCGCCAACCGGAAGACGGATGGAGTGAAAGCAGAATAGTTTTATATTGCGAGGGTAAATATGCTGGCTAGGCAGGAAATAAGAGAAAAAGTTATCGAAATATTGCGGAATAATGCCGCGGTTACAGCTTTAGTAAGCGCCGACAATATCCATAATATGAAAATAACGCCTTTCGAGGGTAAATTTCTGCCAGGTATAAATATTTTAACGCAAAAACAAGATGCCGAACTCAAAAGTCTAAACGTTGCACGATTTGAAGCCACCTTAACCTTGAACGTTGAAATTTACGTTTCGGAAATGAGGGGTTATGCCAGCACAGCCGATGAAATCGCGGAAGCGGTCGAAGAAGCGTTACTCGCAAATCCGGAATTTACAAACCTTTCAACCAATACAATCGGTTACAGCGTTGAATATTCAACATACGATCAAGGCGCCCGCCCGATTTTGCTTGAAATTTTGTCGTTCAATTTGACCTATTACCAGGAATACAAGCCGAAAATTACTGATACGCTTGATAATATACATATCAGTGTTGACGGTATAGAGCCAATCGCGGATCCGGCGCCTGGACCAGATGGCCGCATTGAGTTTGAAACAGATATCAACTTTAACGAAGAAGGAGCATAAAATGTTCGTAAAACCAAACCCAGAAAGAAAAGTCGGAAAAGAACCGTTAAAAGTATATGATCCGGTTCATAACGATTTTTTACCGGAAGCTGGTCGCAAGGTTGTAGATAACGCTTACTGGATGCGCAGGCTTGCCACAAAAGACGTTGTCGAAGTAGCCGAAAATCAGCCGACGGAAGAAAAAACCGCCGCAAAAGCGGCAAAAAACACCACCAAAGCCAAAACTAATAAAGACAAGGCCGAGGCAAAGGCAAAAAAAGAAACCACGCCGACGGAAGAAAAAACCGCCGACGCAACCGCAACCAATGAAAACAAGGGGGATTAATAAATGACAGTTCCTTTCAATACCATTCCGAACACGATCAGATGCCCGTTGTTTTATGCCGAGATGGACAATAGCAAGGCCGGAACTTTCAGCGCCACTTATCGCACTTTAATTCTAGGCCAGGTTTTAAGCAACAGTTCCGCTGTTGTAAATGAACCTGTCTATATTTCAAGTAAGGAAACGGCAAAAAACAAATTCGGACAAGGTTCGCAACTCGCGCAGATGGTCGAATCATATTTAAAAAACAACTCCTCGGTTGAAGTTTACTGCTTACCGATTGCGGATCCGGCGTCCGGCACAGCCGCCGCTGGTGCTTTCACAATTTCGGGAACAGCAACAGAAGCCGGTGTTTTGAGTTTATATGTTTATGATACAGTCGTTCAAGTCGGCATCGGCGAAGGCGACACGGCAGACCAAATCGCAACAGCTGCCGCTGCAGTAATTAATGCAAATGCCGATTTACCGGTGACAGCAGCCGCCAGCGAGGGTAGTGTCACAGTTACAGCCAAGAATAAAGGCATCTGCGGAAACGATATTATTTTATCGGTTAATTTACTCGGAGAAACAAACGGCGAAAAAACTCCTGCAGGGGTAACTATAGGAACCACACAACCGACAGGTGGCGCCGGTAACGTTACTTTAGCAACCGCCATTTCAAATCTTGGCGAAGAACAGTATGATTTCATTATTTCAGCGTTTACAGATGCGACTTCATTAACAGCATTACGCGAATATATGAATGACGCAACCGGTGCGTGGTCATATTCAAAACAATTATACGGCCACGTTTGGGGAGCATACCGCGGGACCGTTTCTGCCGCTCAAACATTGGGCGCGGGTTTGAATGACCAGCATTTATCAATTTTACCGATAAATGGCACAAATACACCGATTTGGTGTGTAGCTGCAGCGCTTGCTGGAGCCTCTGCAACCTCAATCGCTGCAGATCCTGCGCGTCCGTTACAGACATTACAGTTAAATGGCGTATCCGCTCCAAGTAGAACAAACCGCTTTACTTTGACCGAGCGTGAAACTTTGTTAAAAAACGGAATGTCCACATATACAGTCGTCAACGGCGTCGTTCAAATTGAACGCGTTATTACGACATACCAAAAGAACGGATACGGACAAGCCGACAATTCGTATTTAAGCGTTGAAACGCTTTATACGTCCGCTTACGTTTTGCGTTATTTGCGAAGCATAATTACATCAAAATACGGCCGTCATAAGCTGGCCGATGATGGGACGAAGTTCGGTGAAGGTCAAGCAATCGCCACGCCGAAAATCATTAAAGCGGAGTTAATCGCGGCATATCAAGCGCTTGAAAATTTAGGTCTTGTCGAAAATGAAGAAGACTTCAAGGCAGGTCTTATCGTTGAACGCAACATCAACGATAGAAACCGGCTCGACGTTCTGTTTGACCCAGACTATGTCAACCAGTTAAACGTCTTCGCTTTACTCAACCAATTTCGTTTATAATAGGAGGCAGGCATGAAAGCAATCGGGGGAACCGCATATTTGAAAATCAACGGCGACCAAAAGACACTCGCCGGTTCTTGGTCCGTTTCGCCAACAACCACAGTTAAAACCGGTGTTACCGGTTTAAGCGGTGTTGCAGGTTATACGGACGCGGCACGCGTTCCTTATATGGAAGGAAGTTTAATCGACACCGGCTCTTTAAGCGTTAAGGAGCTGGAAGCATTACGCGACGCCACAATCACGCTGGAGCTAATCAACGGCAAGACATACGTCGGCCGCGAAATGTTCCTGGCAGGCGAGCCTTCACACGACGCGGCAACCGGCGAGGTTTCCGTTCGTTTCGAGGGTGCAGATATTACCGAAATGAGTTAATAAGAAAGGATTAAGTTATGGCAGCTAACACAATCACAATTCAACTCGTTAAACCAGTAGCCAGCGAGGGCGGCGAAATAACCGCCCTCACGTTCCGCGAGCCAACCGGCGCGGATATCGTAAATCGTGGCTATCCGTTCGACATTTACCAAGGGGATGACACCGATATTGACGCCAAAAATGAACAGAAAATCCGCATAAATACGCGGGCGTTGTGTGCTTTGGCGTCAGATTTGGCGAATGTTCCAAGGTCAACAATAAAATCGCTTTGCGTTGCGGATTTTCAAAACGTAATAAGCGTTGTGTCCGGTTTTTTCGGATACGGCGCCGAGGCGAACTCGGATATAGAGAAAAAATAGGCGATCTTATCCAAGTTTACCATTTGTCGCCGACAGAACTTTTTGATATGACATTGAACCGTATAGACTGGCTTTACACTTTAATGGTTGAAACCAGTCAGCGGTTCGAAAGAGAAAGCAAACGCAATGGCTCATAAATTCGACATTCAGACAGTATTTAAGGTTAATGACCAGGCGTCCGGCGTTTTGAAAAATGTCGGCAAAGTCGGTCAGTCTTTAACACGTCAATTCGGACGCGCAACAAGCGCAATTAACGGAACGATTAAAAGCGTTTCCGGTCTTATTGCCCCGCTGGGCGTTATATCAGGATTGGCGGGCGCCGGTTTTGTTAAAGGAATTGCCGGAGCCAGGGAATATGCGAATGCAGTCGCAGATATGACAGAGCGTCTCGGCGTTTCCGCGAAATTTCTGCAAGAGCAACATTATATTTCAAAATTAAATGCAGGATCCGCAGAGGAAGTTAATGAAGCGCTGGCGAAATTATCTAAACAGTATGGCGCATTAAAAACCAATACAGGCGCATTATACGCCGGATTACAAAAGATATCGCCAGCACTTTTAAACCAATTAAAAGGTGCAAAATCCAACGAAGAAGCATTTAATTTAATGATAAAAGCTATTCGCAAGGTTGAAGACCCTGCGAAAAAACTTTATTTGTCACAGTTAGCATTCGGCACGGCAGGCAAGGCAATGATTAACATCGCCAACCAGTCAGAAGAAAGCCTGGACGCGCTCCGCAAAGAAGCCAACGCCGCCGGTCTTGTTATGGACACAGAAACAGTCAAGGGAGCGCAGGAACTCGGCGACAGTTTCACGGACCTTCGCGAACATATACGCGGTGTTTTTAATCAGATAACCGGAAAACTAATCCCGATTTTAATTCCGTTTATTAAACGCATAACCGAATGGATAAAAGCCAACCGCGAATTGATAGGAACAAAGGTTAATCAATTTGTCGAGCAATTCGCCGCGGTTTTAAAAAAAATCGACATAGAAAAAATATTAAACGGACTATCAGCATTTGCAACCGGAATTTTGAAAGTTACCGACGTTATCGCCGGATTAAACAAGTGGGTTTTGCTTTTGGGCGTGGCTATGTATACCGGTTTTATTTGCAATGCGGCAAAAGCAGTTAAAGAAGTATGGACACTCCTCGAAATTATACCAGGGCTGGGAAAAGCGCTCGCCTTTTTACGCACCGGATTTATAAAATTAGGCCTTGCCATATTAACGACGCCAATCGGCTGGTTTATTGCCGGAACGGCGGCACTTGTCGGCGCGTTCGTTTACCTTTGGAAAAACTGCGAAGGCTTCAGAAACTTTTTTATAAGCATTTGGGATGGCGTAAAAAAGGCGTGGGACGCTTTCATCGAATACGGCTCCGCTTTCCTTGAAGGTTTCCTGGCGCCGTTTAAGGCCGTCGGCGAATGGCTCGGCGAAAAATTCGTTGATATATTTGACGTTATCGCCGGAAAAATCAAGTCGTTTGTTAAGATTTGGACGGATGCGTGGGACGGTATAAAAAACGGCATAAAAGCGACAGTCGATTTTATTGTAAAAGTTATTGACGCGATTTTATCCCCGATTGAAACGCTAAAAAAAGGCCTTTCATTCATAAAAGACGCGGGCGGCTGGGTTGCAAATAAGCTGGGTTTTGGCGGCGAGAATATCGAAAACGATTATGACGGCGATGAAAATACATATAACACATATAATAATTCGCGATCGTTCAGAAATATTTATAATTCCGAAGACGGCGACACGATTTATAATAATGATAGCGAAGGCGATATTACAAATAATTACAATAACAGTCGCAACGAATATATGTATAATACATACAACAACGCTGGAGCCAAAAACAATATTTGCAACAATGAAGACGGCGACACGATAAACAATTATTACAATCGCCGCACAGATAACAACACTTATAATAATTTACAACAGGCACAAACTCCGGCCACACTGTCGCAATATTACGCGCCTCAACAGACGCAAAAATCGTCAGCAAAAGTCGAGGTTTCATTCAAAAATATGCCAAAAGAAGCGTCGGTCGATACAATCAGCGAAGACGGACCGCTCGACCTTGGCGTTGAATACGGCTATGCCTGGTAAGGGGGCGTTATGGTAAAATACAGACAAGCATCATTTCGTGGGGTAACATTTGAGGTGCAGGATCGTTCTTTTACGTCCGGTCGTAGAGTTCAAGTTCACGAATACCCAAACAAAGACACACCATACACCGAAGACTTAGGCAAGAAAACACAAAACTTTCAAGTTCAAGCCTTTGTTATCGGCGACACATACGCCAGCCGTCGCGATGCCTTAATTCGCGCTTGTGAACGCCAAGGAGCGGGAATTTTAATCCATCCGGATTACGGCACCAAAAACGTCATTTGTGATGGCGTCAGCGTAAAAGAGAGCAGCGACCAGCGCCGAATGGCCGTCATAGACCTAACTTTTATTGAGGCAGGCGAAAAAGTTATGCCATCAATTGCGATGGATTGGATCGGTTCAATTATCAGTTCCGCCCGCGCCCTTATGGACAGCGCTCGCGATAGTTTCGTTTCAATATACGCAGTTTCAAGCGGAATTGCAAGTTTGACCGGACTTGTCGGCGAAATTTCCGACACCTGTCTTGACGCGCTCAATGGCTTAAACTCCGGCATAGGTTACGCGTCCGGACTTAAAAGCGACATCACAAACAGCATAAACGCCATTGCCGACGCAGTCAAAAAAATTACAGGCTTAAAAGACAATGCGAAATCATACGTTACAAGCGCCGTTGCAATGGCCGACACTTTATCAAGTTCTTATTCGACAGTAACAGAACTCGCAGGAAAAAGCGATCCGGCAAACTCAACCGCCGAAAATACAACTGCCACCGCCACAGCCACCACCGGCAACACAACATCAACAAACGAAACGACAGTTGCCTCCCTCGATAGTTCAACGACCGGAGCGCCTGCCGAGGCCTTCCAAACAGTTCGTCAATTAGCCTCGTCCAGTAACGCGAGTGAAACAGCGAATGACAGCACCGAGGAAGCAAAGGCCGAAAAATTATGTATGCAACAGCTTGAACAATACACAAAACAAATCGTTGTTGCACAGGAAGCGCAAATCATAACCGATATTGAATTCAAAAACGCCGAAGAAGCAAACAATATTCTTGACGCCTTTTTGAAAGACGCTGAAGAAGTAGAACTTTTTGAAGACGTCGAGCCATCAAACGAGATTATGCAGGCACTCCGCGATTTGCGGCGCGACGTGGTTGAATATATGCGCGAGATAATCATAAACCTACCGCAAACAAAAACAATCACGCTCGGCGAAACCACGCCGTCGCTTGCGCTTGCTTACGATTTATACGAGGACCTGGAGCGAGCCGACGAAATAGTCAAACGCAATGGCATTAAATATCCGCAGTTTATACCGGCAAACAAAGAATTAAAGGTGCTAACAAAATGATTGAGTTAAAAATAAGCGGCGTCAAATATAACGGCTGGAAATCGGCGACAATTTCGCGGAGTTTAAACTGTATGACCTCGTCGTTTGATTTGACAGTTTCCGATCGCTACATTGGCACAAAGCGAAACATCCCGCTTGACGAACCTTGTCAGATTTTAATCGATGGCAATCCGGTTATAACAGGCTACCTCGACAGAATCGCACCGCGATATAACGCCACCAGCCACGAAGTCACGTTCTCTGGACGTTCGAAGACTTGCGATCTTGTCGATTGCTCGGTCATAATGGGCGCCGGACAAATACTCAAAGGCAATCCGCAGGACATTATAAAAAAGATTTTACAGCCGTTCGGAATAGGTCTTGTTTTTCAATCAAAAGAAACTCCGAAACAAATCCCCGATTTTCAAGTTCAACCAGGCGAAACCGCCCAATCCATTATTGAGAAAGTCTGCAAGCGGTGCGGCTTAACTTATACCGACGACGCCAGCGGCAATCTTGTGGTGCAGTCGGTCGGTTCCGGCTCCTCGGTTGCAACACTAATCCACAGAATAAACAACGGCACAATGAATAACATTTTAGAAGGAAGCGTTGAATATAACTCGCGCGATTGTTTCTCGCAGTATTACGTTAAGTCGCAATTAGTCGGCACAGACGAACTCGGCGCCGAAAATATAACCGGCATCGAAGGACAATCAGACGACACCGACGTTACGCGTTATCGGCCGCTTGTTTTGACTGCCGAAAGCGCGATGGATGCAGCCACCGCACAAACCCGCGCCACTTGGGAAAAATCAAACCGCCGCGCTAAAAGCCAAAAGTTCGAATATACGACAGACGGATGGCGCACTGCTGGCGGGCAGTTATGGGTGCCAAATTCATACATAAACATTGATGACGAATTCGCACGAATAAGAGGAAAGCTCATCATTTCAGCGGTAAAATTGAACGCTGGGTCTTCCGGCACGACGGCAACACTTCAAGTTTCGGCGCCGGAAGCCTTTATAATGTCTTCGGCCAAGCAAGTTATAAAAACATACCAAGGATGGAAGGAACTGCGCGAGGGGGTTTAAGATGGATATTCAACAACAATTAAATAGATTTTTATCGCCTTTGAAAACAAGGGTCTATAATATGGTTGTTCGCGGCGTCGTAAAAATTGTTAACGACGCAACAAAAGTTCAACAAATGCAGAATACACTCCTGGCCGGAGAAGTAAAAGACGGTCTCGAGTGCTACCAATGGTATGGATTCACATCCGTGCCGCTGCCTGGTATGGAAACGGCCGTCGTCTTTTGTGGCGGCGACCGCTCCAATGGCGTTATTGTAGCAGTAGGCGACCGGCAATTCAGATTAAAAGGATTACAAGGCGGTGAAGTTGCTCTCTATACAGACGAAGGCGATTATTTGAAGTTTGCGCGTGGCCGAAATATAAAAATAAATACAGTTAAACTCGATATTAAAGCCACAGACAGCGTTAATTTTGACACACCAGTTATTAACACAACCGGAAAAATCGATGCCGCAAGCGATATTAATGACCATACAAGCACAATGCAGGCGATGCGCGATATTTATAATAATCATGATCACCCAGGCGACAGCGGCGGCACCACAGGAGCGCCGAACGCGTCTATGTAAAAAATTTTTTGAACATTTGGTATTGCGGAATTTATTATAAAAACAAATAAACCAATTCGAGGGGCAGATGGCAGATATAGCTTTATATTTTAACAATTCAATCGGTGAATACGACTGCAAAGTTGCAAATGGCGATTTAATAGGTGCCAATCCGCTTGATACAGCCGTCATTATCAGCCTTTTAACCTGGGCGCGAGCCGATGCCGACGAAGTGGATGAAGGCGCCGCGCGGTTCGGCTGGTGGGGTGATAAAATAGACCAAGAAAGCGCCGCCAGTATGGGGTCGAAACTCTACCTTTTGAAACGCGAAAAAATAACCGACGAAACACTAGCAAAAGCCGAAGATTATATAAGACAAGCCTTACAATGGATGATTGACGACAGCGTCGTTTCGGAAATCGAAATAAACCTGGAGCGCCACAGCACTGACAACAGCCGTGTTGACGGCATTGTTACACTAAAACGCGGCGACATAACCCGCACAATGAAATTCAACGACTTATGGTCAAGTCTATAAGGAAAAAGCAATGACGACACATTACAGCAAACCAACACTAAAACAATTAAGAAACCGAGCCATTTCAGACGTCAACACCAACGTTAAAGGCGGTGACGCAAATTTACGTTATAGCTTTTTGAACGCGCTCGCAATTACGATGGCAGGCGTCGGTGACGAATGTATGCGCCGAATAGATTATGTAATGGATCAGGCTTTTATTCAAGACGCTAACGAAGAAGAACTCATAAAACACGGCAAAACCTACAAATTTCCACGCAAAACAGCGTCGAAATCCGACGGACCGGTTGTCATGACAGGAACGAACGGCTCTGTTCTTGCGAGTAATACAGAATTTCAACGCGCCGACGGCATTAAATATATTTCAACAGAAGAAGTAACAATTGGCAATACAGGAACTGCCACAATTCCCGTTGAAGCTATCAATGCAGGAAGTATCGGAAATGCCACAGCAGGAACAATTATCAGCTTAGTTTCGCCGATTGCCGGAGTGAACACACAAGGCGAAGTCGGAACGCTCGGCATAACAGGCGGAGCGGATATTGAAGACGTAGAAGTTTATCGCGCCCGATTGCTGGAACGCGTCCAAAATCCACCAATGGGCGGGTGTAAGAGCGATTACGAGATATGGGCAAAATCTATCGCCGGAGTTACTCGTGCTTATTGCGCATCAACCGAGAGCGGCGCCGGAACCGTAACGGTCCGTTTTATGATGGATGAAGTTTACAGCGACGGCATACCTCAAGCAGCCGACGTTGCTCGTGTTGAAAATTATATTAAAACTAAACAACCGGCAACCGCTATCGTTTATGTCGAGGCACCTATTGCCGACACTATAAATTTTGAATTTTCAAGCCTAACACCGCTAACTTCAGACGTTAAAGCAGCAATTGAAAACAGTCTGCAGAGTTTCTTCAAATCAAGTTCAGTCGAGCCAGGGGGGACGCTTTTTATTTCAAAAATCAATGAAGCAATCAGCAAGGCAACCGGCGTTGTCGACCATAAACTAACATCGCCGACAGCAGATATCACAACAAACACCGGACACATTCCGGTTCTTGGCTCTATAACTTATCCGGCGGAGTAATAAACAATGGATCAGCAAGATTACACGGATTTATTCAAAAAGCTATTACCAAAGGGACCAGCATGGAGCCAAAGCGACCAAGGCACAATGAATGAAATCGCGCAAGCCGTCGGCGACTTTTTCTTATATATTCACGACCGCACCGAAAAAGCCTTGCGCGAAATGCACCCCGAAACTTGCGACGAAACCTTGCTCGATTGGGAAAAAGAATTCGGACTGCCCGAAACTTGCATACACGGCAACCACGCCGAAGGTTTGACAGTTGCGGACCGTGTCCAACAGATAATCGCCAAAATAAATCGGAGCTTTTCGCCGACAATCGAAAACTTCGCAAAATTGGCACAATCACTCGGTTATGATATAAATATTATAACCACACCACCGGCCATTTGCGGTCTTGCTAGATGCGGCGATCGGCTCGGCGGCACGCGTTCGGAAAGCTATTATATGATATCAATTGTCGATTCGACGCGTATCTCATACGCCCGCGCCGGTTCCGCGCGTTGTGGCGACCACCTCTGCACGATAACATTCGCGACGGACCTGGAGTGCCTATTCAACCGCATAAAACAAGCGCACACAATCTTTAAATTTAGTTATTTACAGGGAGAATAAAAAATGAAATATACACCGCCACTCGGCGAATCAGCAAATGCTTCTTATGTTAACGCAGATCCGGCAAACGGACAAGAAGGCTCGGTTATTCCTGCGGGCGCATTAGAAAACCCACAACGCGAAATTATCAACGCTATTACAGACGCAGGATTAACGCCATCAGCAACCGACAACACGCAACTCAAAAAAGCGATTACAGCAAAAATGAACAACGCCATTTCGCAAGCTCAAGCCGCTGTAAATGGTTTTTTTGCAACTGACGCACAATTACAAGCAGGAACCGAAGCAAATAAATGTCCTAGCGTCGAACAGTTAGACAACAAAATGTTTGCGACGCTGGACGCAGACAGACGTTATGCAGGTGTTAACCTCGCAACAAAATTCGCGACCGAAATTGCCAGTTATGCCAACGTTTGGGCGTGGATCCAGGCGAGAATTCAAGCCGGAAATTTCAAAGGTATTCACGTCGGTGATTATATCCCATTTACAACCACCGCAGGAACTGTCGGTTCAGATACAGTCGCCGCTCATAACCTCAATGCGCGAATTGTCGGTATAGATACATATTACCGCGCAGCCGATACATCAATCGGTCACCATATCGACTTTATAACAAAAGAATGCATTTCAAACGAGGTTTTATGGAATCCGCAAAATAACAATAACGGAACCGCCAGCGAAGCTCACCCGTGGCTCGCGTCAGCGGTTTATGCTTGGTTAAACGGCGTAAACAATTACACTACAAGCGCATATAACAACGTCGCTCACGGTCTTAATGCGGCAAATAAAGGTTTGTTGCAAAGATTACCGACCGCACTCCAGAATGTAATTATAAATAAAAGAAATTGGCTCGACAGTCGTTATTCAGCAAGCGGACTTTTGACAGGCGGCACGACGGCCGACTGGAGCGATATGGGCAAACTTTGGCTCCCGAACGAAATCGAAGTTTATGGACATCAAGTAAGATCTAACCTCTGTTTAACGACTAATTATTGGAATCCGGAAGCAGGATTATCGGTTCAATATCCATGGTTTGCCGCAAGCGTAGAACATAGAATTTTAAGCAACGCCGGTTCTGGCCGCGCGGGCTGGTGGCTTTCGTCACCGGCGAGTGGCACCTCCGCGGGCGCGTGCTTTGTCAACACCATCGGGACTGCCAGCAGTGACAACTGCACGCACACGGGCATTCGCGTGCCGGTCTGCTTCCGTATCGGCTAAAAGCCGTCATATCTTTAATGCGACCGCCACCGTGCGGTCGCGATAAGAAGGAAAGGAAAAATGAGTAATGTTCTCGCACGGAAAAGACAAGTAACAGAATTGGCGTTTTACGTTTCCGGCCAGCAATTACAAACCGAGATTACAAAATTCGCCATGAACGAAAAAGCAATACCGAAAAAATATAGATTACTATTAGGACAAGATATTATTAAGAAAACCGATGAATTAATGGATAATATAATAGCCGCAAATTCAATTTATCCAACCACAGAAGACGAAATGAAAATGCGGAAAGCGTATCAAACAAGAGCAATAAATAATTGCTTTCAGATACAAAACCGGCTCATTAGGTTAGTAAATTGTATTTCCATTGAAAAGCGCAGAATTGCGCCAATAGCGGATATTCTGCAAAAGGAAGTAAGCCTTCTCAAAAATTGGAAAAAGTCGGCGAAAATCCAGACGGCAGAATAAGGTTGTTTGTTGTATATACTCTTTGTGGCCGCACGAACTGGTGGCTTTCGTCACCAGCGAGTAACAACTCCACGAACGCGTGCAATGTCAACAACAACGGGAATGCCAACAGTAACAACTGCACGAACACGGGCATTCGCGTGCCGGTCTGATCCCTTGTTAAGCCCGACCGAGTAGTTCACAGGAACGAAAGCAGCGCTGCAACAACGATAAGGAAGGAACAAACGACCTTCGGGGAGTTTATTCGCTCTCTGTAAATAAGTGCCTTGACGAAGCCAGGCGAACGCCACGCCAAAAGCGTGTGCATAGTAAAGAATTTGCGGGAAGTTTCTTTATTTTATGCCTGTTCTCTATATAGCTAAACAAAACCCGCGACGCTATGCAAGGCACATTTTTTTTATAAAAGGAAACAAAAGTTAAATGAGTAGAAGAAAAAAAAGATACGAAAACCGCCAAAAAAGGCGCCAGGAAAAGCGAAACGATTTTTTACGAGGATTTGACCGCTTCGAAAACGTTTCTTCATTCAAGGCGCTTTATACCGCCGCCATTGACGCGGCAAAAGGCGTCACTTGGAAAGCAAGCGTTCAGCGCTATCTCTTGAACGTTATTTTACGCACCGCCGGAGCGCGGCAGGATTTACTCGAAGGAAAAGACATTCGAAAAGGCTTTATTTGCTTTGATATAAACGAGCGCGGCAAATTACGACATATTCGGAGCGTTCATTTTTCAGAGCGTGTCGTTCAAAAATCGCTTTGCCAAAACGTTTTATTACCGATTTTAACACATAATCTCATTTACGACAACGGCGCCAGCCAAAAAAACAAAGGAACGTTATTTGCCATAAACAGACTAGTTACACACCTTCGCCGCCATTTTCGCAGATACGGCCAAGAAGGTTACGTTCTTTTGATAGATTTTAAAAGCTATTTCGACAATATAGATCACGACGTCTTAAAAGGAATTTATCGAAAATACATAAAAGATGCCGACATTTTGAAATTAACCGACGACTTCGTCGACGCGTTCGGCGAAAAAGGCCTAGGACTTGGCAGCGAAACAAGTCAAATTCACGCCATCGCATATCCGAACGCAATAGACCACTTCATAAAAGACCAATGCGGCTTTAAGGCATACGGCCGTTATATGGACGACAGTTATATAATTTCGCACGATAAGCAACAACTCGAAGACGTCTTGCAGAAGTTAACGAAATTATACGATACCCATAAAATAACCGCCAGTCCGAAAAAGACGCGCATTGTCGATTTGAAGCACGGCTTCTGCTTTTTGAAAACGCGGTTTTTTATAACCAAAACCGGCAAGATACTTAAAAAGCCTTGTCGCCGTTCGATAACAGTTGAACGCCGAAAATTAAAGAAACAAGGAAAACTCGTCGAAACCGGTCAAATGACCGAGAAAGACGTGTTGACAAGTTTCGTCAGCTGGACCGGCTCAATGAAACGCCGGAACGCAGCAAAAACAGTTTATAACATGACACAACTTTTAAAAAGGATCCTATACCATGAAAAACAAAGATATACAACGCGAGCTTTGCGAAAAGCACCAATTATTGTCGCAAACTGACTATATCGACAACAAAGTCAACGAGGCCTTAGTTTTCGGCACCAAAGAAGAACTCGACGAAATGAAGGCAAAATATAAAGATGTTGTCGCCAACCGGAGAGCATGGCGCGCTCGCATAAATGAGTTAGAGCAAATGACGCCGGAACCGGACGACAACAAAAAACAAGCCTAACACCAGCAGAGGGGGACGCGAGAAATGTCAGAAGTAAAACTCGACTGGGACGTTATCGTTCAGCTTTTGGCGGCAGGAAATCCGTTTATTTGGGGGCTGCTCGCAATAGCGCTCCTTTGCTTGGGCGTTTTGGCTTGGGTAAAATACGAAGAACCGCTCCGGCGGCTCGCGTCCGTCGTTTTGCAGATATGCTCGAAACGATACCGCGCACAGATTGACCGCCAGGTTGAAAAGGTGGAAGTTTGTAAATTACGATACGAAAAAGTCGCCGAACGGATATATGGCCTTACTTGTCGGATTTCGGATTTGAAGATTGATCCGGACACAGGACGCAATAAATTTTATCAATTTTTAGTAAAAACCGCATTTGAGGCCTATTATAAGGCGTTCGTGACACTTTTTACTGATTATTGCAGCGGCAAAATACCGGACGGCGATTTTGTAAGCTATCGAAAAACCCACCACCAACCAACAGCGGCGACGATTACAGACGTTAAAAACACCATAAAAGACCGCCTGTCGGCGCAAGGATGGCCGGAAGATAAAATAAATTACGTCAACGAAATTTTCAAAATGTGGATATCAACGCATATCGGCCTTTTGCGCGAACTTTTAGCCACCGACGAAATGTCGATCGAGGTCGTCAAAAGTTGGCTTGTTTTCTTTTTTGAAATGTTCACGGACGTTGAAAAATTCGGCCTAATGATAAATGGCCGGATTACCGGAATGAAATTTGACAATATAGAAATAAAAGGACCGCACCATGAATAATTTTAATTTTGCAGTAAATATGACATTGCGGCGCGAGGGCGTGCTTTGCAATGACCCGAAAGATACCGGCGGTTTAACGAAATACGGCATTTCGAAAACCGCATACCCGAACCTTGATATTTGCGCTTTAACGCAAGACGACGCAATAGCCATATATAAGCGCGATTATTGGAACGCGTCAAAATGCGAACTTTTGCCGTTTCCGCTGGATGTTTTGACCTTCGACGCCGCCGTTAATCACGGCATAAAACCGGCAATTAAGATTTTGCAGAGGGCGCTCAAAGTTACCGACGACGGAATAATCGGACCGAAAACGATTGAAGCCGCCCGCAAGGCGCCGGATAATATCTGCACGCTATACTTTATCGAAAGAATGTGGAGTTATAGCCAGGCGCGGACATATAACACTCACGGCAAAGGCTGGCGCAATCGGTTAGAAGCTATTTCAACGGAGTTAAATATATGACGAAAACCGCAGGCGTTTTAATTGTTTTCGCGACCATTGCAGCGCTTTTGACAGGCTCCGGCATAGCTATTTATAAAAAAGGTTATGCCGCCGCCGAGGCTGTTTATCAGCAGAAAGCGACAGCCGCAACCATAATAAAGGTTGAAAACACCGAAAAACTCGAAGAACAAAAGGAAAAACTTAAGCAAAGGGAAAAAAATCTCAATGACGATTGCAAAACGATTTATAATATTAACCTTCGCGCTTGCCGTCAGCAGTTGCGCGGCGAACGTTAAATACGTTTCGGTTAATTGTTGTCCGGTCAACACCTGCACCAAAGGCGACACGGTCCTTGACCTCGAAAACGGCTTTGATTGCCAGGAACTCGTCATAAAAGCCTGCAGGTGCGAAAAATGATAATATACACCGATTCCTCATATAACGAACGTTTCGGAGTGGCAGGAATCGGCTGTTTAATAATTGACGGCGAAAAACGCCGTATATTTTCAAATTGGATAGAACTGCCGAATAACAACGTCGGCGAGCTATACGCGATATATTACGCCCTAACGATAGCCAGCCGCGCCACCGGTCCACATACAGTCTACACAGACAGCCAAACGGCAATCGCATTCATTCAAGGCACCATAAAAGACAAACCATTAACACCGCAACAACAAAGAAACCGGCTCGAATGCCAAAAATGGGCGTATCGAATTAACCGCATCATGCCGGAAGGCCTCACAATAGAAAAAATCAAAGCACACACCGGACATTATCAGACCGGCGCCATAAATAACGCTATCGCCGACCTTTTGGCAAAGGAAGGAATTGTTAAATATATGAACGCGCACAATTTACCGGAGCGCAAACGACGTGGTCGCGAATATTAAGACGCGTTTTGCAGGCGCCGCGCGGTTTCAATATCAACCACTTTTTCATTTTTCATAACGGATTTTATTGTGCTGGCTGTTTTATTAACCGCCAAACGGAGCGGATCATTGAAGAAATGGGTGTAACGTTGCGACGTTTTCGGGTCGGCGTGCCGGAGCGTTTCTTGAATAACCAATAAGGAACCGGTCGTCATAGCCACAAACGACGCGAAACTATGCCGCAGGTCGTGCAACACAAAATCGGCGAGTTTAGCCTCGGCGCGGATATTATCCCAATGGCGCCCTTCATCCTTCAACGGCTGGCCGTGAATATGACCGTCAAAAATATATTCGGAGTTCGGCCGTTTTTTCTTTTGGTCGGCGCGGATATCATCCAAGATTAAAAAGCCTTCTTCGGGAATTTGTAATTCTTGAACTTCGCCCGATTTTGTATCCGGCAGGATAAGAACGCCGCGTTCCGGCCGAATATTTGCCCACTTGGCACACATAAGTTCGTTTTTGCGGGCGCCGGTGTAGAGTAATAAAAGGATATACCGCGCAATTTGCCGGTGCCGATAATCCGGCGAAGCAAGGTATTTTTGCAAAACGGCATCGAGCCTTTGCACTTCAGCAACGCTTAAAAAGCGTTTTCTTTTGCGCTCTTTAAACTTTTTGACCTTTCGGCAGGGATTGGAGCCTTCGTCGCGCCAGTCCCACTCCTCGGCCAAATTAAACGCCTTTTTGAGGATTTCAAGAACGCGGTTTGCTGTCGTCGTTTTATAGCCGGTTCGGCTTGGCTGTTTAGCGATAGAGTTATGAATAAACGAAATGTCGCCGCCAGTAACCGCCCGAACTTGCTTGTCGCCGATATACGGCAAAATATGAACGTTCCAATACGATACCTCATTTTTTGCGGACGTTTCCTTTTTATGAATAACGTGTTCAGCAAAATATTTTTCTTTGAGGTCGCGGACCGTGGCCGAATAAGCGAGGTCAGCCTCAACGGCGCACCGGTCGCGGATTTCCTGCACCGGATTAAAACCATCGAAGGCGCGGTTTGTCAGAGCGCGGCATTTTTCGCGAGCCTCATCAACCGACATTTGTGGAAAGTCGCCAAGTTTGATTTTTTGTTGTTTTCGATTGCGTAACCGATACATAGCATAAAAACTTTTGCGCCCTGACGGTCTAACACACACAAAAAGCGCCGGTAAAACTTCGTCCCATATAAGCAAATCCTGCGTTTCGAGCGGAGCGGCGGCCTCGATAATTGATTTATTCAATTTCAATTTCATAATAAAAAACCCTGCAATTTGACCCTTTTTAACCCTTTTCGGGTAACATATAGGTAACAAGCTAAAATAAAATCGCTCAAAAGTCAAGGTTATTTTAAACTTTACGCAAGACTTAAAGTTTAAATCGTAATATTTTAATAGACGGAAAAAGTCAAAAAGAACGCAAAAAGACATAATATAAAACACATAAAATACAAACCAACTTTTAAGCACAGGTAACAAATAGGTAACAGAACGAATGGAATTTATCGGAAAAACAGGATAAAAAAGGGGGTATTTTTGACAACATGAAAAATATAAAAAAAGCCGCAAATCGCGGATTTACAAGGGTTTCAAGCATTTTTAATTTTTAATGTCCGTAAGGTTATGAGCCTGACGAGCTACCGGGCTGCTCCACCCCGCGATATAAAACTGGGGTATAAATACGCTCTTTTGTCTTTCTTGTCAAGCTTAATTTTTAGAAAAAGAATGAAATTATAACAGCAAAAACCAAAACAACGCTTATTATCCATTTTTTTATGCTCATTACCATCGTTTTCCTTGCATTTCTGTTTTTTCGAGATACATTATATAAAAAGGTAGTTTATAAAATTTTTAATAAATTTTATCTATCTTTAACAATGATTTATTCTTTTTTATAAAAAAAACAAGGGTCATCGGATTATGGTTAAAATTAATGATGTTTATTTTTCAGATATTTACATTACTCCAGAAAAAATTGCTTATATTCCTGACAATCAAACGGCTAACGGGCTGGAAATTTTTACTCCTGAAGATTTTGACCGCTTTTTCCAAATGTTAGAATCCTCTTATGATGGGAAAAATTCAAGTTATTCTGTTTTATATGATAAAATTCTCTATCGTGTTGAAAGAACTGTCAGTATTTACGGTATTCAATATTGTGCCCGTAAGATGCCCAAAGCGGTACCTCCGTTCTCAACCCTTGGTTTTCCGATTGAAGTTACCAGACACCTCTTATCTCTTTCTAATGCCGCCGGCTTAATTTTACTCGGCGGAGCTACCGGTGCCGGTAAAACCACAACCATTTCAAGTTTATTAAAAGAATACCTTAATCTTCAGGGTGGATTTGCTTATACAATCGAAGATCCGACGGAAATGCCCCTTGACGGTGTTTATCACTCTCGAGCCGGCGGATTGGGATTGTGCAAACAAACCATTCCGATTAATAGTGACTGGGGCGCATCATTACGCTCTGCTTTGCGTTCAAAACCTCGTTATATTATGGTTGGTGAAATCAGAACGCCGGAGTGCGCTAATGAAGTTTTGCGTGCGGCAACGTCAGGGCACCTCGTTTTAGCCACTATTCACGCCAACAATGTAACTGATGCTATTAATTCGGTTGTTAAATATGCTGCTGCATTTGCTATGTCTGAAGAATTAGCTTTTGATTTGTTCTCTCGCGGTATGTTAGGTGTCATTCACCAATCTCTGGTCGGTTTAGGGAAAAAGAGACCTGAAGTGACTTATCTGTTTACCAACCCTGATACCACTAAAGGTGATCAGGTTCGCGGTATCATAAAAGGAGGAAAACTCAATCTCGGAACATCCATAGAGCAGCAAATGACCAGATTAGCTCGCGGCCTGAATATTTTTCCTGAAGTTTAATTTGCTTTGCTTGATTTTAGGATTTTGGCACCTTATATTTATTATTGAACCTTTTATTATCAAGGAGATACTTGAATGAATACGAATAGAGAAATTTCTCAAACCTCTGCACAAGTTTATGTGGATGAGGGGCTGCGTCAATATATGATGCGTGTTTATAACTATATGGCCGGCGGCCTTTGCATTACGGCTTTGGCTTCTTTTTTAATTATGAACAGCCCGACGGCTTTGTCTTTATTTTTTACCGTTGCCCCGACCGGTGCCGTTAGTTTATCAGCTCTTGGCTGGCTTGTCCTTTTTGCTCCACTGATTATGGTTTTTGCTTTCGGATGGGTTATCAGTCACGGCTCATTAAAACAAGTTCAAGCCACTTTCTGGGGCTTTGCCGCCATTATGGGAATTGCCGTCACACCAACTTTAATGGCTTACACCGGTGAGAGTGTCACCCGCATTTTCTTAATTACGGCGGCAATGTTTGGCGCAATGAGTTTATACGGATATACAACTCGACGTGATTTAACGGCTATGGGATCTTTTTTAATAATGGGCGTATGGGGCATTATTATCGCAATGTTGGTCAACATATTCTTGCAAAGCAGCGGTTTATTCTATGCTCTCTCTATTTTAAGCGTTATTGCCTTTACCGGTTTGACAGCTTATGACACCCAAACCATTCGTCGTATTTATTCTGAAACAGATTCAAATGATTCATCTTCTCGTAAAGCTGTTTCAGGCGCTTTAGCTTTATATATGGATTTTATTAATGTCTTTATTTCTCTCTTAAATTTACTGGGGGACAGAAGATAAGAGATAGAAAGAATCCTCAAAAAAACTCCGATATATTCTTATCGGAGTTTTTTTTGATTCTTTTTTTCTCTTAGTAACTAAACCTTAATCTATTTTTTCTATGCTGGAATTAATGAGATAAAAAATGTACGGAGAATTTGTCCTATGTCAATTAAATTAGCCATTCCAGAAAGTAATGTAATGCACCTGAAACCAAGAATTTCTGTTATCGGTGTCGGGGGCGGCGGCGGGAATGCCGTTAATAATATGATTGATCAAAACCTCGAAGGCGTTGATTTTATTGTTGCCAATACAGATGCTCAGGCTCTGACTAATTCCAAAGCCTCACGACGAATCCAATTAGGTTTAGAAACCACTCAAGGATTAGGTGCCGGGGCTCGTCCTGAAGTCGGTCGCGCTGCCGCAGAGGAAGCTACCGCAGAAATTGAAAAAGAATTGGAAGGCGCCAATATGGTCTTTATTACTGCAGGTATGGGCGGCGGAACAGGTTCCGGTGCTGCTCCTGTTGTTGCCAGAATCGCTAAATCAAAAGGAATTTTAACAGTCGGTGTCGTAACCAAGCCGTTCCAATTTGAAGGTAAAAAACGTATGGAAACAGCTAACTTCGCTGTTGAAGATTTTACAAACTCCGTTGATAGTATCATTATCATTCCTAACCAAAATTTATTCCGTGTTGCCGATAAAAAAACAACCTTGGCCGATGCCTTTATTATGGCTGACAATGTGTTATATGCCGGCGTTCGTTCTATTACCGATTTAATGTTGATGCCGGGTTTAATTAACTTAGACTTTGCTGATATTAAGAGTATTATGGAAGATAAAGGTAAAGCAATTATGGGAACCGGCGAGGCTGAAGGCGAAAATCGCGCCGTTAAAGCCGCTGAACAAGCTTTATCAAATCCATTACTGGATGATTGTTCTATGCACGGTGCAAAAGGCGTTTTGATTAATATTACAGGCGGTTCTGACATCACCTTGTTTGAAATTGACGAAGCCGCCAGCCGCATTAAAGAAGAAGTTGATGATGATGCTAATATTATTTTCGGTTCAAGCTTTGATGAAAGCCTAGCCGGAAAAATTCGTGTTTCTATTGTAGCAACAGGCATTGGCGGCGGTGTTTGCCCCGCAGTCAAAGCTCCTGAAAAGAAAACAGATGTTAATTACATCGAGGAAAGTTTTACTCCGGAATCAGAAAATCCGGAAGCGCAACCATTGAGCGTTGCAGCTGAGCTTGAAACTATCGAACCTCTTGCTTCCTTAGATGAAAGCAATGAGATTGAGAATCCGGTTGAAAAATCTCATGAAGATGTTTTTGAAAACGATGAACCGGAAGATATGGAACAAGAAGTTCTTCCTGAGCCAATACAGGAAGAAGTACAGCCTCAGATACAGGCTGTTGCCGGTGATGAGCAATTTACCGAGCTTAAAGATTTTGAAAACTCGACAATTCTTCCAGAAATGCCTCAAGCACCATCTTTGTTCCAAACTATTATTAGCAAAAATGAAGATATTAATCTCGATACGCAAATGCAAGAGATTTTATCTGCAAATACAAATACTTTTACGGCTAAAACTTCCGTTGTTACAGAAGAAGAGCCGGAATTATTCCCTAATCACAATCCGCATCCTTCCGTTTTTGCTCCTCGACGCACTGAAGAGCCGGAACAGTTGATTGTTAACAAGACACCTGAATACACCCCGACTTTAATTGAACGGGTAACAGGTATTTCTATTGCTAAACGATATCGCAAAAAAGCCGAAAAGGAAGAAGCAGCCAGAGCCGCTGCAGAACAACCTCATTTCGATAATGAGTTTGAGGATGATAAGTTGAATTTGGAAATTCCTTCTTTTTTGCGTCGTAAGTAAATCATTATGTCTCCCAAAAAAAGCTCCTCAAATGAGGAGCTTTTTTTATTCCATAACATTATAATGCTCAGAATAAATCTGTGTCCATTTGGTGCAATGTCTTTCGATGCTGCCTGTCACATTCCCGTAACAGCTGTTATCCATCTCATTATATGCAAATTTCAACCACCTTTTAAGGGCGTAGTGGTCAGTAAACGACAGCTTTTTGACCAGTTCCTCAAATTGTTTCACGCGTGGCTCATCAGTTGTATGAGAACCGACAGGAGCAGGAAGCTGAGCATTAAGACGTTTCCATACTTTTTCGCCTCGTAAGCGAAAATTCCGTACCAAGCACTTCGCAAGTGCGTTTTTAACCTTCCTCTTTCGGGATGGTTCTTTTTCTTTTAAGCAAATCATAATTATTAGTATTAATGAATAATCAAGTGTCTTTATCTTATAGACTATGCCTTTTTTGTCAACAAAAAAAAGCGCCTCATAAAGAGACGCCTGTTTTAAGATAGTAAGTTTTAGAAATATCTTTTCAGTAAACCTTCTAAAGCCTTGCCGTGGCGAGCTTCATCTCTGGCCATTTCGTGAACCGTATCGTGAATTGCATCCAAGTTCAATTCTTTTGCCTTTTTCGCAATAGCCATTTTGCCGTGGCAAGCACCATTCTCTCCGGCCAGCATTTTTTCAAGATTTTCTTTGGTTGAGGCAGATACCAACTCGCCTAACATTTCTCCGAAACGAGAAGCGTGTTCTGCTTCTTCTTTAGCGATTTGTTCTAAAACAACGGCAATTTCTGCATATCCTTCTCTCATTGCTTGACGTGCCATTGCTAAATACATTCCTACTTCAGAGCATTCTCCGTTAAAGTGATTGCGCAGGCCTTCTAAAATTTCGGCATCAACTCCTTTTGCAATACCGATAACGTGTTCTGCCGGCCAAACAAGAGCTTCTTCTTTGTATGGAACTAGTTTATCACCTTTAACCTTGCAAACAGGACACTGCGGTTCTTGCCCTTCAGGCACATCAAAGATTTGTCCGCATACCAAACATTTATATTTCATAGATTGTCTCCTTAAAGTCGTTTATATTAATTTTTATGATGGTATTTTACTTGAGTTAATTTTGTTTGCAATAGTTTTCTCCGCCCGCCTGAAAACTCGGGTGGACTGGCACCTCTGCCAGTTCAAGTCTGTGTCTATCGTCATACCATAAAAAAACTCCCCGTGAAAGGGGAGTTTTTTTATGGTGCGCTTCTTCGGTTTGCTTCGCAACCCGTGGCCAGATTGGCAACTCGCAATCCTTATTGCTCGTTGTCGCCCTTCGTTTTCCAGGCTTTGCCTACCGGCGTTCTCTCGCCCGCCTGAAAACTCGGGTGGACCGGCACCTCTGCCAGTTCAAGTCTGTGTCTATCGTCATACCATAAAAAAACTCCCCGTGAAAGGGGAGTTTTTTTATGGTGCGCTAGGCCAGACTTGAACTGGCACGTCCTTGCGGACAACAGATTTTAAGTCTGCAGCGTCTACCAATTCCGCCACAAGCGCTTAACAAAGATGTTTATACATACTTTCTTTTTTAAATGCAACAAAAAAAATCACATCTGGGACTTTTTCGATATAAAACTTGTTTTTTTTTATAAAATATGCTTATCTGGACTTGGTTTTAACAATTGCAACAGTATTTACGGCAGTTGACAGCGTCACGGTAAATGCGTTGCGCCCTATTATAAAGGAATGAAAATGAAAACAATTGAAATTTCTTGGCGCCGCTACATTCTTCCAAATATCCATCAGGAAGGTTGGAAGTTTGTCGGTATCTTTGCTGCAATAACTGCGTTATTGGCAATGATTTGGGAACCCTTGGGCTGGATTGGCATTATTGCAACAATCTGGTGCTTTTATTTCTTTAGAGATCCTGAACGTATCACGCCCTCCATCAGTGATGTTGTCGTTTCTCCGGCAGACGGTATTGTACAGATGATCACAAAAGTTAAGGCACCTGAAGAACTCGGTTTAGGCGATAAAAAATTCACACGCGTCAGCGTCTTTATGAGTGTATTTAATGTTCACGTTAATCGCTGCCCGATTGAAGGAAAAATTACAAAATCCGTTTATGTCCCCGGCAAATTTTTCAATGCGACTCTTGATAAGGCCAGCAAAGACAATGAACGCCAACTTTTAGCGGTTAAATCTAAAAGCGGTAAAGAAATTGCTGTTGTTCAGATTGCCGGTTTAGTTGCCCGTCGTATTATTTGCGAAGCATCAGAAGGTCAGGAATATAAAGCCGGCGAACGGTTTGGAATGATTCGTTTCGGCTCTCGTTTAGATGTTTATTTACCGGAAGGTATCGAACCTCAAGTTTGCTTAGGACAAACAATGATTGCCGGCGAAACAATTATTGCTAACCTTGCAAGTGATGATCCACAAATGAAAGGGGAGATTCGCTAATGGAAAAAATTAAAAAAATTGCTTTGGTAAAACCTAAATTAACAGCTTTACCTTTTCGTAAATTAGCGCCGAATATGGTGACCGCTTTAGCCTTGTGTTCCGGTGTTACCTCTATTCGTTACACGATGCAGGAAGATTGGGTAAAAGCTGTCATTTGTATTTTTTTAGCCGCATTCTTTGATGGCTTAGACGGTCGTGTTGCCCGTATGCTCAAAGGCTCAAGTAAATTCGGTGCCGAACTGGACTCTTTATCTGATTTTGTCAGCTTTGGGGTTGCTCCGGCGATTTTAATGTATCATTGGACACTGTACGATTTGCCCCGTTTCGGTTGGTTTTTCTGTTTAATGTTTTCAATCGGAATGGCTATGCGTTTGGCTCGTTTCAATACAATGCTTGAAGAAGAACCGCAGCCGGAATATTGGCATCACTTTTTTGTCGGTGTTCCTGCTCCGGCAGCCGCTGCTCTGGGTATAATGCCTATTCTACTCACATTTGAATTTCCTGAGTTGGATTTCCTTCGCTCTAATATTCTCTGTGGTATTTTAATGGTTATTGTTACCTTATTAATGGTCAGCAGAATTCCAACCATTTCCACCAAAAAGATGCGCGTTCCGAGTTATATGCTGTTACCAATGATGATGATTGTGGTTCTGTTTGCCAGTTTCGTCATCAGTCAGCCTTGGTTAACATTGGGCATTTCAACGTTTCTTTATGCCTGCTCTATTCCTGTGGGAATCATTATTTTCCTAAAAGAAAGAGCTGAGTATAATAAATAAACTCTTATAAAAAAGGAGGCGTTATACCTCCTTTTTTTGTGAAGAAATAATGTCAATATTTCTTGCAAGAACTTGACATCGTTTTTGGTGATTGATATAAAAAAATAAACAGAAAAATTATTATAAAATTATGAGAACAATGCTAAGAAAATTTAAAATCAACCATATCCAGAAAGATATGGAAGATTTTGTGCTAAAAGATGAAAAAGGACGGTCATTCAGAGTACCAAAATCTGATGCGTCTCCTGACTTTCCATCGAATTTGAGATTAAGATTTCGACCGGCAAGGTTGAATGTTACTTACATCTACGGAACAAATATTGTCTTGGAAATGAGGCTTAACGGCGCCCTTCTTTATTGGCAGTCGGAAAAAAAATTTCCGGAGTGGGAGCGTTTCTTTGAAACTTATTCCAATACTGATGCGGAGATAGAACTCTCTGTTCGGTATTTTGATGAAAGAGCGGATATTCTCCTATGGAATTTGGCACACCAAGAAAATGATGTGTTTAAATTTCGAGAACAACTCCTTCTCTCATCTTATTGCAATGATTTTCCTCGGATGATTTCTCGTCTTAAAATTGAGAACAGTTTGATTTTTGCCGTTAAAGCAATGAGATCACATTTTGCACAAAATAAACATAAGCAAAAGAGTATTTTGCTTCACTGTTTTGAAAATTATGCGAATCTTCCATCAGATTTACCTTTCTTTGTCGATTGGTGCCTTGAAGAAATGGAAATTCTCAATAAATTGTACAAACAAGATCTTTCTAAAAAAATCACGGTTTCAAATCTCGGAGAATCTCAGATTCTTAAGCACACCTCAAAGCTGATTCCTATCTGTATCAGTGATGAAAAAATCTCAGAGTTTATGAACTCTAAATCTAATAAAAAAAGAGACGATTAATCCGCCTCTTTTTTTATTTCCGAATAAGCAACAGCCTGCTCTCTGGCTAACTTGTCAACTCTCTCATTTTCAGGATGTCCGTTATGACCTTTAACCCAATTCCATAAAATTTCGTGCTGAGGCAAAAGTTCATCCAATTGTTGCCATAAATCAACATTCTTAACTTCCGACTTTTTATTAGCCGTATGCCAATTATTTTTTTTCCAATTCGGCAACCATTGGGTTACCCCATCCATAACATATTTACTATCTGTATAAAGAGAAACAACGCAATGAACTTTTAAGGCCTTCAGTGCCTCTATAACGGCCGTTAACTCCATTCTGTTATTGGTTGTTTCTGGTTCGCCTCCCGATAACTCTTTTTCCGTATCTTTCCAGCGCAGGATTGCCCCCCAACCTCCTGGACCGGGGTTACCGGAACATGCACCGTCTGTAAATATTTCTATTCTTGCCATTATCCTACCATATACTCATTAAAGAACTCGGCCAAAAGCATTTGTTTATTTTCATCTTCTCTGATGGCTCGCGCTGCGTATGATCTCAATTTATTTTTAGGAATGTATATTCTGAAATTTTTCGGAGCTGCGCCATCTGCCCCAATAACACCATCAATCAAGAAATCTTCATCAACCAATGGTGACAGAATAATATCAACATTAGTAAATTTCAAGCTTCCCAAGGGGGGTAATCTTAATTCCGGACGCGTGATAATATTCAGATTACCGTCTAAATTCGGAATAGAATCCATTTGATTGTAATTTAAGAAACGAACTTTGTTATATTCACTACCGGTTGATGAAACATCACATGATAAATACAGTTCTCTGGCTATCACATTGCTGCTGTTTTTTCCTTTAATTGAAAAGCTTATTTTAATTGATTTTTCAGGTGGATTATCAATACTTTGCGGATATAAAATATCTTCATCCGTATTATCAACAATTTCCAGAGATTTATCCTCAATCAATAAATCGACATTCGGTTGCGGTCGACGCCCGAACATTCCGGCAATAACAGAATACGGCGCAGGTACATTATTTGAGCCGGAACGAATATAAATATTATTTCCTACGGTTGACATCAATGGCGCTTGCTCTGATTTTGGAATATATGTTGCAATAAAGCCGTCTCCGTTTTTATCAACACTTATGATATGATTGCGGACTTTATTATGACTTGGAATCGTACAGCCGGAAATGGCATTTTCCAACCAGCTTAAAAAACGATACACATTTTTTACTTTAACTTTGGCTTTAGCAACATCACCGATATCTAAATCACGAGAACATTCAACGCCCCAAACAACGACACCACCTTCTGAATTACCGAAACCGGAGATACATTTGGCTAAATTTTTACGATCGTCTTTATGCAAGGTTGCCCCGTTTTTACCAATAGAAATGGCTTGTTTAAAATCTAAAAACAGTTCTTCAGTTTGCATATTGACAATAAATTCATCAATTGCGTCTTCTCCGAAATAAACCAACTTTTGAAATATATCTTCAGCACGAGACATTGGCTTTTCCTTATTTAAAACTAATCTTCTCTTCTGCTATGATAACATCATAAATATTAATATTACCATAACGTTGTCGTAAAGCGCTGAGAACCCCTTTTACCAGATATTCCGGAGCTGATGCACCGGCGGTGATTCCGATTGAATGGCAGTTATCCAATTTTTGCCACACTACTTCCGAAGCATCATCAATCAGCCAAGCTTGCTCTGCTCCACAACGCAGAGCCGCTTCTTTTAAGTGCCTCGAATTGGAAGAATTTTTTGAACCGATAACCAAAATATTACTTGTTTTCTTTACCAACTCACGTATGGCATTTTGTCTGTTCGTCGTAGCAAAACAAATATTCGGATGCTCTGCATTTTTCAGATTTTTAAATTTTTGTTTAAGGACTTCTACAATCTCCTGTGTTTCATCTGTTGAAAGGGTTGTTTGCGTGACAATACCTATAGATTTATTCATATCTATTTTTAAATTTTCAACATCTGATTTTTTACCGACAAGTTTTGCGTGTTCCGGATATTCTAATTGACCGATTGTTCCTAAAATTTCAGGATGACCTGCCTTGCCAATCACAATAATATCATCTCCGTTTTGTTCTAATTTTTTAATATGGTGGTGAACAGCCTTAACTAACGGGCAGGTTGCATCTATGAGTATAAATTGTTTTTGTTGAGCTTCTTGGTAAACTTGTCGAGCAGCACCATGCGCCGAAAGAATAATCGGACGCGTTTTATCAATAACTTCTTTTAAATCTTCTATAAAAATAACACCTTGGTTCTTCAAATCCTCAATGATATGCTTATTATGTACAATTTCATGACGCACATATACCGGCGCGCCATATTCCGCCAATGCTTTCTGAACAACATCTAAAGCACGGCGAACGCCGGCACAAAATCCTCTCGGTTGAACCAAATAGACATCCATTTCTAGCCCTTTATTTGTTTTTGAATATCTTCGTAAGACGGATATCCCTTTATATCTCCGACTAGAGCATAAGTCGGCTGTGAGGAGAAAATTTGATTTGCCACATTACGGATATCTTCTCGATTTATGCGTTCGATTTTTTCAACCATTTCTTCAACAGGAATAACGCGATTAAAAATAAGCATTTGCCGCGCTAAAACCTCAACCGTTGCCGATGAGCTTTCCAATGCCATTAACATACTTGCTTTCAGTTGTGTTTTTGCTCGTTTCAATTCCTGTTCCGTCACTAAATCCGTACGGATACGCTTAATTTCATCGCAAACAACAGGCATTAATTGTTTGAGTTCTTCCCTCGTTGTACCTGCATATATTCCAAACAAACCACTTTGTGTATGAGAATTTGAAAAACTGTAAACAGAATAGACCAAACCCCTCTTTTCTCTGATTTCCTGAAATAAACGAGAAGACATTCCGCCACCGAGAATCGTTGAAAATACAATCGCCGGATAATAGTTATCACAAGAATACGGTTTTCCTTGAAAGCCAAGTACCATATGGGCTTGCTCTATATCTCTCGTTTCACAGAAAGTTCCGCCTTTATAAATTTGATTTTCAACACTGAAATTTGTTTTACGTTGCATTTGCCCCATACGGTTTTCTACCATTTTAACAAATTGTTCGTGGTTGATATTACCGACAGCGCAAACAATCGTATTTTCTGCCGCATAATTATTTTTACGATAGTTTGAAAGTGTATCCGAGGTATAAGAACGAACTTTTTCAGCCGGTCCTAAAATACTGCGTCCAACGGCCTGCCCCGGGAAAGCCTGTTCCTGCAAATAGTCAAAAATAATATCATCAGGCGTATCTATTGTTTGTTTAATCTCCTGAACAACCACTTCTCTTTCTTTTTCCAATTCTTCTACCGGAAAATTAGAATTTAAGACAATGTCGGCCAAAATATCAATTGCCAGTTCAGCATCATCTTTCAGCATTTTGGCATAAAAGGCCGTAAATTCGCGTGATGTATAAGCATTAGACTGTCCGCCGACATCTTCAAATTCTTCAGAAATTTGTAAACTTGTTCTTTTTTCCGTTCCCTTAAAAACCATATGTTCTAAGAAATGAGAGATACCGTTAATTTCTTCTCTTTCGCAAGCTGAACCGGTTTTAACCCAAATTCCTAAAGTAACTGTTTCCGTTTGAGGGCGATTTGATGTTACAACACGCAAACCGTTTGGCAATGTAGATATTTGTGCTTCCATAAAATAAGTCCTTTTTATATTCTTTATGGGAGCATTATACAGATATTAAATATTTTTACAAGCTGACAATTTATTTATACTTCAACCCATGTAAATGATGCTTTGGCTAACTCTCTGCCATCTGCCGCCGATGTTACTTCGTGATAAGATTTATTACCTTCTAAATAAGTTGAAATTTTAACAGTTTCACCGACAAGCACTTCTTTTTTAAAGGCTATTTCCAGCTCTGAAACCGTATGCTTATCTCTGAATTCTGACGGAACGGCTTCACTCATCCAAAGAGGATAAACGGCATTATTGACGTGATTGTTAACATCAATATCATCAAACCGAACCGTAAATTCCGTTTCAAAATTATATTTTTCGGGCGCAGGAAGACGTGTAAACTCAAAAGAATCCGCTTTTTCGGAAACAACGGCATATTCCGGCAAATTAGCCCTTAACGGAACCGGACGCTTGGTTTCAAAGTTGATCAACACCCACTGTGTTGACGCCTGAACGATAACGTGACCTTCACGATCCGTCATTTGATAATCACGAATAGCGCCGAGTTTTTTTTCTTCACTCGGCCAAGTGTGAATCGTTACCTGCTCGTGGATTTTGGGCGCCCTCATTATTTTAACGTGATAATTGGCGGCAACCCAAGCCAAATGGTGCGACACACAGTACGCATAACCTAAGCCTAAATTATCTGCGTGGCTATCCGCCGCATCTTGCAAAATATTCATCAGCGTCAGTAATCTCAAATTTTCGTGTTTATCACACTCGTAACTGCGTATTAGATATTCTTTTTGATATTTTTGGATAGCCATTGATATTTTTACCTTTTATTTCAGTAGCGTCGCGCCAATAATTTCTGCACTCTGTATTCTTCAAGTTTAGCTTCACGCCAAGCTTTAACATCCAGTTTATTTTGAGCTACAGATTTTTTAACGGTTGATCTGTTTGATGCCGTTTTCTTGGAAACACGAAGTTTCTTTATTTTTTCAAGCTCAGCTACCTGCAATCTTTCTACTTTCGGGCGAACATTCAAAATCGGTTCATTATCGTTTTTATGAGCGCTTTTAACAATTTCAAAAGCCTCAACAATTTTTTTACGATAAACATTAGCTTTTTCCGGAATACTCGAATGATAAGCCATTGCAGCCTTCAGCCAATCTCTGTCATTGCTTTCATATAAATTATTTAAGAATTTAGCGGCATATTCCACATTATGCATCGGATCAAAAGCTTCCTCAAGGCTGGCAAACTCTTGTCCGTGATACAGCATATTAATTTGCATACAACCGACATCAATGCTGGTAATTCCCTGTGCTTTGAGTTCACGAGCTTTTTTGACGGCTTCCGCTTTTGTATTAAAGAAATAACCTTTACCTTGAGCATTAATGGTCCACGGCCACGCTAATTTTTGTTGTCTTTTCTCATTCCAACGGCCAGACTCTATACTGGCGATTGTTGTCAACAAGTGCTTTTTGATGTTGTGCTTACTCTCCATCATCTGCGTTGCACGCAGACAAATGTGTGCCGTATCTGTCGGCTCTTTCAACTGAGATGCAGAAACAACCAACGGCTGCAATAACATCAGCAGCATAAGTAATAAAAACATTAAATTTTTTGATACGATAACTCGCATCCCTCTTGTTCCCTCAAAACGGCCACAAACATCCCTCAGTTTTTTACTGATTTCAATCTGCTTAACGGCACTTTTGTCTTTCATTTTGAGGTTGTTATTAAAATATCGCTTTACTTATATAATCTCACATATAATAAATTAAAGTCTAATAAAGCAGACCTGATTTAATAACTTGGTCCGCAAAAAAACAAGAGCGGTATAACACAGTTATTTTTTTAAATCCAGTAAAAAATTCGAGAAATCAATAATATTTTGCGAAATATCATCGCAAAGCTTTGAAAAACCGCCATTTTTCTTATAGGAATGTTCATCCATATACAAACCGCGATTAATTTCTACTTGCATTGTATAAATTTTTCGACGCGGTTGGCAATAATTAAAGGTAATATATGCACCGGAATACGGACTGTTATCTGATATATAATAATTTTTTTCTTCCAATCCGTTTTTAAAAAAGTTTTTCATTTGTTCGGGGCAACTCTGATCAAACAACGTACCGAGACAAAAATCTATCCGCTGTGTTTCCTGTAACAAAGAGCAAATTTCAGATGGCATCGAATGACAATCAAGCACAAAACACAATCCGAACTTTTTCAGCGTTTTATCAATTAACTGTTGCAAGCGCTTATGATAAGCATCATAAATTTTTACAAACCTTTCCTGCACCTCGTTATAATCCAGCAAACCTTTATATATCGGATGATTGCGCGCTGTTATTCTATGGATGACACCCAAACCGATACGACAGCGACGCCCCATTGATAATTCAGGATGCGGATAGTTATAAAACATTGTCGGATCTATTTCCATTTTATCCCGATTAACATCAATAAAAGCACGTGCGATATTCATTGCAATCATTGGAATCCCCGCATTTGAGGCCTTAATCACCAATTCATCAACAAAGGCATCTTCATTTTTTCGCAATTCGGTCTGACTGACGGCAGTCACGTGCAAAAATTCTTCAGGGAAAATCTGTCCTTTATGCGGCACAGATAGTACAACGGGATACTTTATATTATCCACGCTGTATTCATCAAAAATTTTTATTTTTGAATAATCTATTTTTAAATCCAAATGGTTATCAGACATCTGTTATCCCCTGCTCTTGGCTTATATTATAATTTCTAATTCTTAACTTTTTACTAGGAAACAAAAAAAAGAGCTTCCGAAGAAGCTCTTTTTTTTAATTTGCAACGAAAGCATCCAAAAGATCTTTGACCGTTCCTTTCTTGATAACCGCATTATCGATCATCTTGCCGAAGCGGTTTTCCATCCAATGAACAATCACATAGGGATTGTCAACATCAACACAGCAAAGATTTGCCACAGGCGTTCCCTCGTTGACCTCACCGCCACAGCAGTCGTTCAAATATGATTTGACGGCACTACGCTGATAGATCTGTGTTTTTCCAGACATCGGGGGCAAACCTTTGCGGTCTTTCGTCCTGATAGACATAATCCGTGACGGAGAACCGGAGAAATACTCGGCGACATCTTCTATCGTCAATGTCTGACTGATTTCATCAAGATAGCGGAGCGGAGCTTGAAGATTTTTCTCATCGGAGAGCTGTAATCCCGTATAATCTTCCAACGCTTCAACCAGTTCTATCAGCATCGGACGTGTGATCCCTGTACTGTCCAGTTTAACCTCCGGACCGACCAATGCCTCCCGCTTAAACCAACGGAGTACTTGCTCTTGGCTGAGACGGGGAAAGCTCTCCACTGTTTCATCAAGCTCTGAAACCAGAATAGCACTGCCCATCTTAGCCAACTTGTAAGCATTGCGCCCCAGTTCAAAAGAAAACAGTTCTTTAATTTCTGCTTTACTGAGAAAAGCCGTCAACACGCACTGCTCAATTGCTTGCGCTGAATACTGAGGGTGCTTTTTTTGAGCAGCCTCGATAAATTCTTTCTTAGCCATAATAGTTTTTATTTGAAATTAATAATAAGTTTATATCGAGGTTTGTCTTATCATACTTGCATTTAAGATGCAAGTATTTTTCTGAAATTTTGGCAATTGTAAAAAAAATCAAAAAAGTACTTGCTATTTAAACAAGAATCAAGTAAAAGGATTTTCGTTATATGGGTGTGTAGCTCAGGTGGTTAGAGCGTTACGTTGACATCGTAGAGGTCGCAGGTTCGAGTCCTGCCACTCCCACCAATAAAAAATCCCTCCTTGTGAGGGTTTTTTTATTGGTAAAATGAAAGACTACTCGAACCTGCGAAAAAGCAGTTCGACAAGGAGGAGAGGCAGACGAAAGTATGCCGGTGAGCACTTTGTGCGAACGACGACGCAGCGGCGGAGCAAAGCGACGTCAGTCCTGCCAACGGAGGAATGCTTCAGTGCGCAATTTATTGCGCAATAGAAGCATTGGAACCGTCGATAACGAGTAAATGAAATTTACGAGTTATCACTCCCACCAACAAAAAATCCCTCCTTGTGAGGGTTTTTTTATTGGTAAAATGAAAGACCACTCGAACCTGCGAAAAAGCAGTTCGACAAGGAGGAGAGGCAGACGAAAGAAAAAACACCTGACTATGATTCTTTTTAAACGTCACCCTCGTGCCCCGACACGAGAGTCCATTATAATATTGATTACTTATTCAAATGGATACTCGGGTCAAGCCCGAGTATGACGAGAGAAAGAAAAGTTAAACCCGAGTATGACGTGAGAAAGAAAAAACACTACTTTTATGAAACAGCATATTAAATAATCAGGCATTTAAAATCAGAAACACCCGCAGCTCTTGAGCGGCGGGTGTTTCCTTTTGTTTCATATTTTTCTGTTTTAAATTTTACTTTTAATTATCCTTAAAGCCGACAGTGTGACTCATCGTGTGAGTCGTTGTGTGCCAGCCTGCCGTATAGTAGATGTGACCATTCTTTTTAGCCTCACTCCACGATGTAGCAATGATGGGACTTGGGGTTGCGTTGTCATTTTCGGCGAGATTTTTAACGCCGGAGCTGACTGCTTCCTCACGACCATGACGCTTGGTGACTGCAGTTCCGTCGGCATAACGTGTGCCGAGGGACCAACCTTCACCATCAACGGTGATGAGGCAAGGAATGGCTTTTCCCTTCGCCGGATCCCACATTACGCCGTTAAACGGTGTGGTGGGTGTTCCCATTTCCGACTTGGGAATGGTATAGGTTTCTGTTTTTACCAATGATTCCTTGGTTTTATCGTGGTTCAAACTAAAGAAATAAGCCACGATGAAGTAATTGTTATCATTGGAATACAAGAAACCGTCACACCACTGGGCGCCGGTGTAAAACCTATTACCACGACCAGCGTGCCACGTTGCATCAAAGTTGAAATCAGGGTTGGTCGGATCGTTCTTTGCAACCCAAATTTCCTTGAGGTCGGTGGCATCCTGTGTTTGATTGCCGTCGCTGGCAGATGACACTGTTGCAGTAACTGTTCCAGTGTGGTCGTAGACATCATAGTTTTTACCACTCTCGCTAGCTGTGCGGTTGCCATTAACCAGTGAAGATGTTTTATAGGCAACGGTCATATCACTCGGAGCTGGGAAGTCGTAGCTATATGACTTTCCAAGAATGCTAAACGTATAAGTTGCCGTCTGCTTCTTGGTTGTATAACCATCGACCAGTGTTGAATAGTGGTCTTTGATTGTACCCGTCGTCGTATACAATGTGACTCCGGTCTGCGGATTTGATGAGGTCGTTGTTCCCCAACTGATGCTATTGTCAATATTCTGATGATCAGCAGATGCTGAAGACAGAATAATGTGTGACTTCGCTTCGTTGGTTATGCTCCATTCCTCATCCTGTGAGACATTTATCTCTTTCGGACCACCTAGCTTGAGACGATAGGTAATCTTCAGAGAACCTGTGCCACCCTGACCATTGTTGAACCACGTCCAACTCGGTGTTACCGTCGGGCCTTCTATAAGCTCTTCCTTCTCCACTTTTTTGCGGAAGATAACTTCTCCCGTATAATCAGCGTTATCCTCACGGACAACGAGATTCATTGTGGTTGTCATTTGCTTACGCTGGTAATCATCCTCATCACTGAGGTCAACCATTGTTTTGACACCGCCCTTGTCTGAGGGCTTGGGATCTAACGTAATGAATCCGTCCCAATCCTTACCGAACTCGTCGGTAAAGGTGATGGTCTTATCCCAAGTTACTTGGAACTTGTCATCACTCTTATTGGTGCGGGTTGCATACGTTTTCTTAATCGGTGTGATATGGAAAACACCGATAATATGATCCCCATCTTTTAGGGTGTCTTTCCTCTCGGAGAGACGGCTTTCGCCATACCACTGAGGTTGCCCATCAGTGATATTCCAATCAGTAACAGTAATGGTCTGCGCCTCTGGTGTTATAACGGATACACCCGTATGGGTACCAAACTCTTTTATTTTTTGAGGCTCTCCCTTGGAGTAAACGCCCCACAACTCGGCGTAGGTATAATAATCACTGACAGGCGTCACACGCTTTATGTCGTAATTCATTACCTTATACCCGATGAGTTTGTTATCCCCATCTTTCAGCATTCTCAGCGCCAATTCACTTGAGGCGCTGTAGCTGAGACCAAGATAGGTCGGAGCGATTGAGCTTGTCAGCAGAATATATTTGTATGTGTTATCTGCTGCCAAATCACTCTTTTCCCATCCCTTGTCAGTATCGGCGGTGTTCCAAGAACCCTCTTTGAAGTAATGGTTCTCTCCAAGGGGGTCAACCCAGTAGGCGCGACCTTCTCTCTTCAACAAGTACTCTCGCGAGCCCTTATTGACGTTGGTCTGGTAGGTAACCTTGAGAGGCTGTACCCAAATGCTGTCCTTCTTCTGATAAAGAGCACCATCGGTTCCCTCATTATAAAGAACAGCATCCAGTGCTTTCCACTCAAAGTCAGAAGTTGTGACTGTGTCACGCTTCAGTGCCTCGATGGAGTTGCTCAGGTCGACAGATTTCTTGCAATAGAACTTCTCAGTGCCATCGCTCAAGAAGGCATAGACTTCAAAGCCGGAGTTAGCTTTGCCCGTCAGATCAGAGATCTTTTCGGGGGTAATCCATTCATTCTTGGTAAAGTAACGAATGACTTCCCATTCGTCATCCGGAAAATCAGGATCTCCAGAACCAGTCCATTCCCAAACAATGTAGGACACCTTGAAAGCGCCGCAATCAAGATGACTGATCAGGGTGGGATTATAGATATCCACTACCTTATACTTGTGCCATTTTGCGGAATCCACGCCCAAGTCCGTCACCTCACGGTTCTGGAACTTGAGGTTCTCCCAAGAGTCTTTGCAACGAACAAATCCCTTACGGTTGCCCGCACGGTCTTTAACCCACGTAGTGTCACTCTCTACAAATGACTCCTCGACAAGCGAGTAGTCCAGAGAATGATCCTCTCCGTCCTTATTTTTAACCAAATGGCGGACACGTCCGTCAGGAAGGTTATCCATAGTCAAAACAGGCGAGCCTTCTCGAAGATTCGCAATGCTCTTGATATAGCGAGGCTTGTTCACCACGCCAAAAGAGCGGTAGCGATTCCGCACCTCGTACTTTTTCAAGGTATCTGCATCAGCAACACCGACAAAGCGCTGCTCGCAGAGTGTCGTCACCTCAAAAAGTCCATCTGGCTTGCTCCAGTCTTCATCGGCAGCGGCACGCATAGAACGCGTGATAGCGCCGTCTGCCTCTGGAGTCTTCAAAGACACCTGCCGGCAGGAAACCTGCTTGGGCTGTGTGGTTAGACCTTTACTTTCGGTGTCATAGTTTGACCCGCCAAGAGAGTCCTTACCACATCCGGTTACTGCGCAGAGCGCTACTATCGTAGCAACAACTGCAAAAATTTTCTTCATTTTCATAATTTTTTATTTTTTTGATTATTAATTTATTGTTTTTGAAATATGTCGAAGGGCAGATTTGCTGTCAGCCCCAAAGAAAAAAACTTTATGTTGTCGCTATACGGATAATCTCAGAGTTTAAAAGTAAATTTAAAACAATGAAACATACACAATTATAGTGACTTAAAAATATTTTTGCCCTTATAATATAGCAAATTTTAATTCTAAAAGCAACAAAATTTTCGGAAATTTTCGCTAAAATTGATTTTTTTGTACGATTCTATTTCATTATTGCTTTAATATACTGAATTTGCCTTTCGTCCGATTGTGATTGACTCGAAGGTCTGTTTTTCCTACACACCGTCACCCTCGTGCCTTCTTTTCTATTGTGACAATGGGCAAAGAGCAGTTTGCCCATTGCCGCCAGTCCCATTTGTTCTCCCTATGCCTATCGGCATCCGAGAACATCCACTGGTCACCCTCGTGCCTGACACGAGGGTCTATCGTAATGTTGATTCCTTGTTCGAATGGATACTCGGGTCAAGCCCGAGTATGACGGAAAAACTTAATTATTGGTATGTAGAAATTTTTCTCGTGCAACAGCATAAAAAGATGGATTTTTCTTATTAACTTCTTGCGCTTCGTTTTGCAAAGTTACGCGATGTTCTTCAAAGTGCTTTTTGAATTTTTCAACTTTCTGTTTATCCGCATTTTCAGGATTTGCTGCGAATTCCTCTCTTTCTGCTTTTGTGAACAGTCTGCGCATATTATTATCATTTTTGTTAGCTGCATCTTGCCGTTCCATCGTTTTGATAAGCGCTAATATGTCTTTGTCTTCAGCACCGGCCTCAGAAACCAACTCGCGACGTAATTTTTGACCTTCTTCGCTTTTATTAAGCGTGCTCATAAAGCCTCTGGCTCTATCGACATTTCTGAATCTATCCGCTGTAGCTTTATCTTCGTCTTTTACCGGATTTTTGCGATCATTAATAATGCTGCGAATTTTCTTAAAGTCATCTTTTTTCAGAGCGCTATTAAATTCTTTAACGGCGGTTTGAACATCTTCGGGCATCAATTTCTTATCTTTTTCCGGTAAGATAAACATTCCACGCGTTTCTTTATTAACATCATTAATTCCTTCAACCTGAATTCCGGCATTTGTACAGGCTGCATACATTATCGCTGCATCTTCAGCACTTAAATCTTCTTTGATTTTATATGGTTTATCTTTGTTTTCAGGATTGCTTTTATAGGCTTCTGCTGCCTTTTGAAGTGTTTGATATTTGTTATGATACCCGATTTTTTTCTTCAAATCATCACCTAATGACGCTCCTTTATCCGGCAGATTTTCAATATTGATTTGTTCTTCAAAACCTTTTGTCGGCATATCATTTGCTAAACACGCAACAGCTAATTTGGTTTTGAATTCAGGTGTCATTTCACCGTTGAAAGAAATCTTTTTATATCCGGACTCTTTGGCATCTTTAACCAACTGATTGAAAAATTCCAAGTCCGGAACTTTGCCGTCATCATTATCAATTGAAACATTATTGGGAGAAGTATATTCTATTGTCGCAAGCTTTTCTTTTTTCTCAGCATCTTTGAAAACATCAAATTTTAAGCCTGAAGCTTCAGAATCCGGATCATAAGTATAAGCTGTGCTATTGTGATTATCTTTATTTTCACACCACGCTTTCCAAGCTTCTCCTTTTGTTTTTCTCCAGTCCGTATTTTCTTCTTTATGTTCATCACTCGCCGGAGCAGGCTCACCTTGAGAAACCCTCATTTCTCTATCACCTGTTTCTTCAGCACCGCCGCGGTCACTTCCGCCACGATTTTTATTTTCCTGATAAGTATGCCAAGCGGCCTTTATTTTTTCTTGCCCTTCTTTTGTTTTGGCAACTTCATCAATATTCCCGTGCTCAGCTTCAAAGGACTTTATAAAATCTTCCTCTGCTTTATATCTTGAGGTATCGAATGTTTCTTCCGTCATTTTTTTTCTCCTTTGATTTGGCCTTTTATCTTCTCTGTTGTGCTTGTTGTCAAAATTTCTCTGTTCTCTGTTTCTCGATTGGTCATTTTTACGCTGTTTCCGCTTTCCGGCGGGAATTTTTACTTCTGTCGTTTCATCAATTTCAGCGGAGGCTAAATCTTCAAAACTATTCAGGACAACAGGCTTTTTCTTTTTTTCTTCTTTTTTGGGTGAAACAGGTTGTTCCTCTGCCGATTCCTGCGGTTGTGACGGCTGTTTTGGTCTTGTAAATTTTTCCCATTTCTGCCAACCTGCCATTTTTCTTTCCCCCTTTTATTTTCTATTTAATTCATTATATCGCTATTTTGTCTAAAAATCAACTCTTTTTGTCACGTTTTATACGAAAAAATTTTTTCAGCATCTCCCCGCATTCTTCAGCATAAAGACCTTGAAAAACCTCCGGCTTGTGATGACAAGTTGACTGCTCATAAAAGCGAACTCCTGACACAACAGCGCCTCCTTTAACATCAACGGCTCCAAAATAAAGAGTCTTTATACGCATAAATGAAATTGCCGCCGCACACATGGTACATGGCTCCAGCGTAACATATAAGTCCATATTCCACAGCCGCTTGCTTTTTAATTTTTGACAAGCTTTTTGCATAGCCAAAAGCTCGGCATGCGCCGTTGCCTCACTACCGTGTTCGCTTTCATTATGCGCTTCTGCCACAATCTCACCAGTTAACGAATCAACGACCACCGCCCCGATAGGAACTTCATCTTGCTCTGAAGCCTGCCTTGCCAACTCAAGCGCTCGCTTCATATATTTTTCATTCTCAGCCATAATCTAAACTTGCTGTTGATTAATCGAATAATCTATGATAACAACAATATCAAAACGAATGGTTAATAAAAGAGTTTCAAATGTCAGAAAGAATAGCAAAATATTTAGCGCGTGCCGGCGTCTGTTCTCGCAGAGAAGCCGAAAAACTGATTTTACAAGGACGGATAACAGTTGACGGTAAGGTCATCGAATCGCCTGCTTTAAATGTTGAGGGAACAGAAAAAATCAGGGTTGACGGCGAAAAAGTTGCTGCTCCCGAACAAACTCGTTTATGGCTTTATCATAAACCGACCGGACTGGTCACTACGCATAGTGACACACAAGGACGTCCGACCGTGTTTGATCATTTACCGGCAGGTTTGCCTCGTGTTATTTCTGTCGGACGGCTTGACTTAAACTCTGAAGGGTTGCTGTTGTTGACAAATAACGGCGAATTGTCCCGCTTGCTGGAATTACCGCAAAATGTATGGAGCCGCCGCTATAAAGTTCGTGTTCACGGCTCTTTGGATAAGAAGAAGCTGGCTGATTTGGAAAACGGAGCGGTGGTAGACGGTGTTCAATATGGCGCCGTTAAAGTTGCGATTGAAAGCGAACAAGGTTCAAATGCTTGGTTGAGCGTAACGCTCTGTGAGGGGAAAAATCGCGAAATTCGTAAATTAATGAAATCCGTCGGTTTAGAAGTTGCCCGTTTAATCCGTTTGTCTTATGGTCCGTTTCAACTCGGCAGTCTGAAAAAAGGTGAAGTCAAGGAAATCCCTCAAAAGGTCTTAAAAGAACAGTTAGGCGGAAGATTTCAGTTATGAGAATCATTGGAGGAAAATACCGTGGCAAAAAATTATTTTCTCCGGCTTCGGATAATGTGCGCCCAACTTCTGATCGCGCACGAGAGGCTTTATTCAATATTTTAAATTCAAATCTTGAAAACCCTTTAAGTGACTATACGCTGCTTGATGTCTTTAGCGGAACCGGTGCCGTTGCGCTGGAAGCTCTTTCTCGCGGGGCGAAACAAGTCTGTCTGGTGGATATTGAGCCGAAGAATTTACGTAAAAACACAGCCTTATTTCCCTTAGAACAGAATAGAATCAAAGTCATTCAGGCTGATGTTGCTCATCTGCCGACAAGCGGTGAAAAATACGATTTATTATTTATGGACGCCCCCTATCAAAAAGGCTTGAGTGAAGTTGCTTTGCGCGAGCTTGATAAAAAAGGCTGGCTTAATCGTCATACACTTTGTATGATCGAGGTTGAAAAAAATGAACAGCTTGATGTCCCCTCCTGCTATCAGGTACAGAGTGAACGCATCTACGGTTTAGCAAAAATTATTTTTATGTTATATCAGCCTTAAAAAATATCTGTGTCTATGCAAAACCGCTTTCTTGAAATTATTTTGAACTCATGCTAAGTCTACTTATTATACCTTAATAAACTTATCTCCAAAAGTTTAGCCGTGCCTTTAAATTTGTTAGAAAGAAATTATTTTCTTTGCTAACGCTGATGACTACAAACATTTTGTATAAGAGAGTCTGAAAATTTAGAGGAGAGTTTCAATGAAAGTTCTTATTGCTGACGATCACGCTTTATTTAGAGATAGACTAAGTATTCAATTAGAAAAAATTAACCCTGAATTCATTATTTTACAAGCTTCCAATTTTAATCAGGCGCTTAAATTTACCGAAACAGACAAAGCTATCGAATTAATTGTGATGGATTTGGATATGCCGAATATGAATTGGCCGGAAGCTTTGAATGAACTCAAGGCACAAGCTCCGAAAGCGAAATTTGTGGTTATCTCCGCCGGAGATGATGCCGCAACGATTCGCCAAAGTTTAGAATTAGGCGTCAGCGGTTTCATTTCAAAGCGCTCAGAACCGGAAATTTTACATAAAGCCTTGCAATTGGTTTTGGATGGCGGAACTTATCTCCCGCCCTCTGTTTTGCAACCGGCAAGCAATACAATTATTCAAGATCGCCGCACAGCTGGAACAGCTAAAACCCTGACATTCAGGCAAAACCAAGTCTTAAATTTGGTGGCACAAGGTCTGTCTAACAAACAAATTGCTTATGAAATAGGCGTTTCAGAAGCAACCGTCAAACTCCATATTAATGCCCTGCTTCGTTCCGTGGGCGCTACTAATCGAACTCAGGCTGTTATTATGGCTCAAAAAATGGGAATTATTTAAAATTTAACTTTTTGCCCGTTTGTAAAACAAATCTTTAACGATTTGTGTTAATCTCATAGTATGTAAAGACATTAACAATTTTCAATGAGGGCAAAATGACTATTTTTTTATTAGCTGCTGCAACTTTAATTATCGGATACCTGATTTACGGTAAAATTGTTGAAAAAATTTTTTCTATTAACGAAAAAGCTGTAACACCGGCAATTGCTAAGTGTGATAACGTTGATTTTATGACCTTGCCGACGTGGCGTGTCTTTTTGATACAGTTTTTAAATATTGCCGGCTTAGGTCCTGTTTTCGGTGCTATTCTCGGAGCCTTATACGGTCCGGTTGCTTTACTTTGGATTGTGTTTGGTTCTATTTTTGCCGGAGGCGTACACGATTATTTTGCAGGAATGATTTCTGTACGCAACGGCGGCCAATCTCTGGTTCCTCTGGTTGAAAAATATCTTGGTTCAAAAGTCAAAACCGTATTTCTTATTTTTATGGTTTTCTTCTTATTGCTGTTAGGATCTGTTTTTGCAATGAGTCCTGCGCAAATGCTGGCTAATTTATCTCAAACGCCCTTCGTTTGGTGGATTATAATTATCTTCGGATATTATTTCTTAGCGACTTTATTACCGATTGATAAAATTATCGGTCGTTTTTATCCGTTATTTGCTCTTTTACTGATTGGCGTTTCCATCGCAATGATAATTGTTTTGTTTTGTAGCAACCAAGCATTTTACCCTAACCTGACATTAGATAATTTACATCCCAAAGGATTACCTATATTTCCATTGATGTTTGTCACAATTGCCTGTGGAGCATTAAGCGGATTTCATGCAACACAATCCCCTTTGATGGCTCGTTGCCTCACTAATGAAAAATACGGACGCCCTATCTTTTATGGTGCTATGATTACCGAAGGTATTGTTGCTTTAATATGGGCAACATTAGGAACTGCATTTTATCAAGGAAGTGAAGGGTTAAATGCGGTGATCTCACAAAGCGGTCCGGGGGGTGTTGTTTCCGGCGTTGCTAAAGGCTATTTGGGATCTATCGGTGGAATTTTAGCCATTCTTTCGGTTGTCTTATTATCTATCACTTCCGGCGATACGGCTTTCCGTTCCGCCAGATTAACAATCGGCGATTACTGGAAAAAAGACAGTAAATCTTTAAAAAAACGTCTATTTATCAGCATTATTGTCTTATCCGGCGGTATTGCAATGAGTTTCTTTGATTTAACAACTATTTGGTTATACTTCGGTTGGGCAAATCAATGTTTGGCAACTATTACTTTATGGATGGCTTCTTTTTACCTTTATCGCGAACACAAACCCTATTGGCTGACATTACTACCTGCCGGCTTTATGTCATCTGTCTGCGTAACATATATTATGTATGATAAAATAGGCTTTCGGTTACCGCTGAATTGGTCTGTTTTGACAGGTGTCACTATTGCTCTTGTTTTGGTGATTTATTTCATCGTAAAACATAAAAAATAGATTTATTGTAAAAAAACGAGAGGCTCAGCCTCTCGTATCAAAAATTTCAAAAGTTTGTTCCAAGTATGAAATCAATGCTTTATCTCTGAAAAATTGATTACACATATCTTCAGTGCTTTCTTTATCGCTCGGAATCGGGCGATATTTTTGCAAGTGATAATTTTTGATACCTCTTTCTTTCAGCTGTTCAGCTATTGTGTAAATATCTTCAATACTTAACAATCTCGGATCACAAGTTGTTCGTGTTTCAAAATCTTTACCGCTGGCAACCAGCATATCCAAGCTTTGTAAAATGCTATTGAGCGGGGTCTGAGAACCGGTCGCCTTATGATAGTGTTGTTCATCAAAAGGGGCCTTTATATCAAACCCGACCCAATCAACAAGAGGCAATACTTTGGCAAATGCCGCCGGATTAAATCCTCCGGTATGCAGACCTATCGTAAAGCCTAAACTTTTCGCTCTTTGGATTGCTTCTGATAATTTTGGTTGCAACAAAGGTTCTCCGCCGCTAAAAACAACGGCATCCAGCTTACCTTTGCGCTTTTCCAAAAAGGAGAAAAAAGCTTCTTCATCAATACTTTCCTGTTCATCTGCCGCTTGTAAATGTGTGTTATAGCAAAAGGGGCAACGCCACGGACACCCTTGCAAAAATAAAACAGCAGCAACTTTATTGGGAAAGTCGACGAGGCTGAAACGTTCAGCCCCGCCTATTTTAATATTTATCATTGTAATTTAAGCTATTCAGCAGCACAACCGCAAGACATAACATTCGGTTCGTGATTTGCAACGGCTTTGCTTTCACAGAAGCAAACACGAGAATAGAATTCAGATTTCTTACCTTTGTTGAATTCAGAAACCGGTCGATGATACCCCATTACACGGGTCCAAATTTCGCAAGGCTGTCTTTCTTCGTCTGCTAATTTGATATCTTCGATATTAATAACGGTCATAATTTATGTCTCCTTTAGTTGTATTGTTATAGTTAAATTATTCTGCAGCGCCACTGCTTGCCGCTGCAATTTTGGCAGCTCTCTTTTCTTCATCACAAAGAGGGCAGAATTTGTGTTCACCGGCAATATATCCGTGTTTCGGGCATACAGAAAATGTCGGTGTAATTGTGATGTATGGCAAACGATAATTTGTCAAAACGCGTTTAACAATATCGCGGCACACTTCAGCTGAAGAAATTCTTTGGTTCATATACAAGTGCAATACGGTACCGCCTGTGTACTTAGCTTGCAAATGTGCTTGTAAATCCAAAGCTTCAAACGGATCATCGGTATAATTAACCGGTAATTGAGAAGAGTTGGTATAATACGGATTCTCCTGCGTACCGGCTTGAATAATATTCGGAAATCTCTTTTTGTCTTCACGAGCAAAGCGGTAAGTTGCACTCTCTGCCGGTGTTGCTTCAAGATTGTACATGTGACCAGTTTCTTCTTGAATCTTAATCAGTTTCGCACGGATATAATCCAAGAATTTTTCAGCAAACTGTTGTCCCCACTCATCAGCTATATTATGTTCACCATTGGTATAGTTCAAAATCATTTCATTGATACCGTTCACGCCGATGGTAGAGAAGTGATTACGCAAAGTTCCGAGATAGCGTTTGGTGAATGGGAACAAACCATTATCAATCAAACGTTGAATAACTTTACGCTTAATTTCCAAAGAAGTGCGGGCGATATTCAACAACTCATCAACGCGGCCGTATAAACCCGTTTCATTACCTTTATATACATACCCCAAACGAGCGCAGTTGAATGTAACAACACCGATAGAACCCGTTTGCTCTGCTGAACCGAATAAACCGTTACCACGTGCCAGTAATTCACGCAAATCCAACTGTAAACGGCAACACATTGAACGAATCTGTCCCGGTTTCAGAGATGAATTAATAAAGTTTTGGAAATAAGGTAATCCGTATTTAGCTGTCATTTCAAACAGTAATAAAGTATTTTCATCTTCCCAAGGAAAATCCGGTGTCATATTATATGTCGGAATTGGGAATGTAAACGGACGACCTTTAATGTCTCCTCTCATCATAACTGAGATATAGGCTTTGTTAATCATATCCATTTCCGGTTTTAAATCACCATAAGTGAAAGGTTGTTCCTCACCGGCAATCATCGGGTGCTTATCACGCAAATCTTCAGGACATACCCAATCAAACGTAAAGTTTGTAAACGGTGTTTGAGAACCCCAACGAGAAGGAACATTTAAATTGTAAATCAGTTCTTGGAAATTCTGTTCAACTTGTTCATAAGACAAATTATCTTTACGAATATAAGGGGCTAAGTATGTATCGACAGAAGAAAAAGCTTGTGCACCGGCCCATTCGTTTTGTAAGGTTCCCATAAAGTTAACCATTTGTCCGACAGCTGCGCTCAGGTGTTTAGCAGGACCGGCTTCCGTTTTACCGGGAACACCGTTAAAGCCCTCGTGCAAAAGGTTTTTCAAAGACCAACCGGCACAATAAGCAGCTAACATATCCAAATCGTGAATATGCAAATCACCGTTACGATGAGCTTCACCGACTTCTGCAGGATAAACGTGGCTCAACCAGTAATTTGCCGTTACTTTACCGGAAACATTCAAAATCAAACCACCGTTAGAATATCCTTGGTTGGCATTTGCATTAACACGCCAGTCTAATCTTTCCAGATATTCATTAATTGAACTTTCAACATCAACCATAACTTTGCGGTCCGTACGAGCACGATTACGTTGGTCACGATACAAAATGTAAGCTTTTGCGGTTGCAAAATAGTTAGAAGAAATCAAAGCCTGCTCAACAATATCCTGAATATTTTCAATTGTCGGTAATGTTTCTGCATATTTATGCTTCATAACCTTCAGGACTTGACCTGTAATCAACCAAGCTTCATTTTCTCCGAATTCACCCGTACTGTTACCTGCTTTTAAAATAGCCTGATAAATTTTATTACTATCGAACGGTGCCAACGTACCGTCTCTTTTTGTAACTTGTGAAATATTGATATTTTCATTCGCAATTGTGCTGTGGTAAACTTCTTCTGACATCGTAAAAAAATCTTTCCTTTATTAAGTTAGTGGTTATAGTTTTATCATTCAACGATTATATACAATATATAGTATTAAAAATTTGTAAATCTCGCTATATATTGTATGCACAATTTTTTTATCGCACAATATATTCGTGATCCAATGCCTGCTATTTTGAGTAAATAAATTTCTATAATCAATAGAGGAAAAGCCTTTTTAGTGCTTGACACAAACTAACATCTTAAAAAACAAACATAAAAAAATTTTTACCCTTCTGGATAACTCTGTGAACAATTTTTCTTAAAAAAATTATATATATTTTTCAGTATGTTAACAATTTATTTTTCATAAAAAAAATGCGGTTGTCAACGACTCCGCATTTTTTTAAATTATCTCCTAAAATCAGTTATATGGCTCAATTTCCACATCAACACCAATTTCAGAATCGTCTACGTATCTATCCTTACAGTGTTTTCCGACGCATCTTTTCAAAACAGTAGCACGACTTCCGTCTGTCAGCCCTCTGATACGCATAGACTCTTCGTAAACCTCTACTATTTTGAGGCGAAATTCTATATAGCCTAAACGATTTGTTTTGTCACTGATATATACTTTAATAGGATATATTCCCTCATTGGAAGGCATTGCAATACCGCTGAAAGTGTAAGTTTCCGGATCATATTTCAACCAACGAGGCAAAGGCTTATGATTAACAAGGCTTGCTCTGGTTGTAAAATCTCCGGAAATCTCCATTTTTTTGAAAACTTTTTGAGGAATCGTAATTTTGATACGCTGTCCCGTTTCATAAGTGACATCGGGCATCCACTCTCCGCTCAGGTTAATTGCCGGACGACGCCCCGGTATTTCTGCCGGATGGGGGCGATGATCCGGAATAAAGACGCCTTTTTTCCACTGTTCCATCGTTTTACGTAAAGCAATTGCTATTTGTGACGGTTTTTGATCAAGAATGCCATAAGGAATCGCGTCCAAACCAACTGTTGCGTACAAATTACCCAACGAATCCTGAACTTCTGCGTAAGCTAAAAAGGCACTCACTTCATCACTGATTGCTCTTGCCCCCTCAAGAATTGTCTTTTCAGATTTATGCCCTGTTTTTAAGGATATATCTTCGGCAATATCTTCTGAGGTTGAAGCAATTTCCATATTAACCTGATAATCTTCAACAGCCGATGTATACCAAGCCCAAGCGATGTAAACCTGATTTAGGATAAGATTTGTCATTCGCTGGCGCCGTAAATTTTCGGCCTCTGTTTCTGTCGGATGTTTAACATCTTCTATAATTGTTAAGCCGATATTTTTAGCCTCTTTTGACCATAACCGATTATAGTAATTCGGATCATTTTTATAACGAGATTTTTCCCCCGGACGGAAACTTTTAACAACAATTTGCAAATCTTCCGTATTGGTTTCCAAATCATAAATTCTCAATTCCGGACGATTAACCAAGGCTAACCATTCTAATTGCGATAATTCGTTTTTAAGCGCCGGAAGTTCAAAATTACCATATTCTTTACCAACTAATTTATACTGTGTCGTCGGGTGAAATCCCATTAAACCGGCTAACCGAATCTCCGCAGTTTCCATTTTGCGCTTCAAATCCAATAATTTTTTGATCGAATCCATATATTTCCGTTTTCTGATTAACTCCTCAGAACTTAATGTTCCGCCCTTTTGAGCCAATTGTTTTGCTTTAACATTGAGCTCATCAATATCCAAGGTCATATATTCAACCATTTCATCAATCACAGGAATTAATTTCTGTGCTGCCAAAGTCTGCCAATATAACCCTCTGGTTTCTTGTAAAATGTTATGAATAACTTTACGACTGCGTTCAACAGATGCTCCGGCTTTAAATGCTTCCGATGCACTTTGATAATATTGGCTGGAGATATCCAGAATATTCCAAGCAACTTTCATATCCGGACTGATTCGATTATTTAATGTTGTATTACTGTATCCGGCTGTTGTCATAATTTCCGGCAATTGAGCTACAGGAGATTTGCCCGCCTCAATCAGACTTTGCTCATAACTGATTAACCGGCGCGAATAATTGTATTTCAGAGCCAAGGCCATTGCCATATATATATCTATCGGTTTTTCGATTCTGTTTGGCGCATCCACAAACATATTTTGCATATCAATATCTGCCCGAATCGCCCTATCCCAATCCGTATAGTAAACCGGTTCCGGCCCGGCAACCATAACTTCTACCGGCTCTGGCTCAGGTGCGACACACGCAGAAACACCGACAGCAGCAACAAAAAGAATCGCATTTAAAAATTTTTTCATAACATAAACCCTTTATATACTTCTATGTTATATAATTAACTCAATAAAATGAAACTGAACAGTATTTATTTGATTTTATTCATCTTTCATATCATAATAAAGAGCAGAGGCTTAAATTGAGGTTAAAATTTTACAATGTTTGATATCTTTACCACAGTTTTTAAATATAAAGAAAAATCAAGTCCCGATAAGCTTGGTATTTATCCTGAACGCGTCCACGTCAAAGCAATGCCTGAGCGACGCTATCTGTGGTCTTCTCGCGTTTTGGTTATTATTGCCATTTTCAGTATCTGCTTAAATATGATGTTGGCCAGCACTATTTATTTACTGATACCGATGAGAAAATCAGCACCGAGATTGTTGTATCTCAATTCTAAATTCAATCAAATGAAAATGCTGGAGCCTTCTGAAATTAAAATTCCAACTTTTGATTTGGTAACGGAACAACAGGTTCGCGACTACATTATGTATCGCTACTTAATCACCTCTCGTTTTGATGAATTGGTAAAACGTTGGGGACCGGGAGGTCCGGTTTTTTGGATGTCCGGATCGCGCGTGTTTCAGGAATTTCGGGGACGGGAGGCTCAGCAAGGTATTAATCTGCTCCGTTTTAAAGGATTACAGAGAGATGTCGAAATTGATTGGATTGCTCCGATTGCTCGCTCGGTTTGGCAAATTCAATTTCGTACTTTAGATTATTATCCGAATGCGACTCAGGCTGATGTCACTATTTGGCGTGCAACTTTGCGTGTCGGCTATGCTTCTATTAATTATCCGGATAAAAACTATGCAATGCGCAATCCGTTTGGCTTTGTCGTTAAAACTTATTCATTGGCCTATCACGGAAAAGATACGACATCTTCTCATTATCTGGAAGAAGCCAGAAAATCGGCACGCAAACGGAGAGGTCTCTAACAATCCGTTTACCAATCCACTTGGGTTCCATCAACCTCGATACAGCGATGCGGGTATTTTTCGCATATATTATCGCGCCGCATATTGTGCAGTCGGTTTCGTTCTTCACTAAATTTTCCCGCTTCGCAGGCATTCATCAAAAAGACAGTCAGCAGACATATTATTATTTTTTTCATTCTTTATTCCTAAAAAATAATTCTTAAAAACAAATAGGCTAAAAACACTATTCCGATACGTGACATATATTTAAAAAAGACATTTTTATCATATTCGGCAGAGCTCCGCCAAACACCAAGGACCACAGAAAAAAGATATGCGCAAAAGACACCGAGACTTGTCAGATAACATACTGTTGACAACAAAATATCAGAACCGCTCCGTAACGGATTATAATACTGTGTATAATATGCATAGATGCTATACCCGTGTAATTGCGGAACTAAAATTCCCCCGAAAATCCAGACTATTGAGAATCCCAAAAGACTGCCCAACACACCAAACTTCCAAAATGTTTCGACCAAGCTTAATTCTCCGGCCACCAACTTTTTATACATTTTTTTATTCCGAAATGTCGTTCTTACTATGTCTTCAGTTTAAATATTTTATAAATTTAAGCAAGACTATTTTTAAAAATGAATTTCCAGTTCTATATAATTCTTCAAACCGACTTCTTGCTCAATTTTTGCAATATACTGAGAGTGCTCGCCCCATTTGGTATATTTATCAATAAAGGCTTTTGCTTTAACCGGAGATTTTGACAGCTGCAAAGCAATCGTTTCTTCCAGTAAATCATACGCCGCTTGATGAAATTTATCAAAATGGATATGAACTTTGTGTTCGACATCGAAAGAAAAAGCTCCTCTATCAAGAAGATAATTAAAATGTATCAATTCTGCAACACGGTGAACTTCTACAGGTTGTGCCTTCAAAAACAATCTTTTAACGACCCATGTCGTATAAATCTTTTTAAGCATTTCTTCTGTAATAACACCTGTTTTGACATATTCCGGCATAAACGTTATAGAAACCATATCGGCCTTATGTTCTTCAATTGTGCTTTTATAATTTCCGAGAGCGCGTTGATATGTATTATCCGGACCTAAAGAGTGACCGTTTTCGTGTCCGATGACAAACCAGTGATCCGCTTCAGAATCATAATACTGATGATAAGCCGGTGCCACTAAGCGATCTAAAATTTTTTTAATTCGCTCTTGATCATTGGATTGCCTGACTTGGCGATGGTAAACATTTCTCCGACCACCACCCGTTTTAACCGCCAGCTTATCGTTATTAGGCAAATTTTGAGCCAATGTAATTCCACCGCGGCATTGCGCATAATCTCCGCATAATATGGCAATATCCGCATCTACCATAGTTTGCTTCATTTCCCCGCCACCGGTTACTTTTTGCTCATATTTATCACAGTGCGGCATCAACTTTGCAATTTCCGGCAATTGCTCTTTAAATTGCAAAATTAAATCTGTTCCTTTCTTATTGACGATTCCGGCACGAGCGCCCAGCATATCTTTCGAGTTTACTTCTATTCCTCTTTCTTCAATCATTGCCAATAATTCAGGATTATCATAAATTGTCGGAGATAATTTATCATCATAGCTTTCTCGACCGATTGTAAATTCAAGTTGGGTATTATTTTGCAGAACAGCCCAATGCTTATCGGCTAACATATCCATATCTTCATTATTTTGAATGAGCGCTTGAGCCTGCCATCCCAAAAAATCTTTAAATGCTTCATCTGTGGTATAATGGGCCGCAACCTCCAATTCATTGGCTGCTTTAGAAAATATATCTTTAAAATATTCCGTATAATCTATCGCTTTTAAATCACTACCGTCTCGACGAACCATTGTTCTGACACTAAATATTTTTTGAACATCTTCATTTCTACCTTCTTCCAACATTCTTTTGATAATGGAATGAAATTCAGAAACGGATAAATCAGACGGATAAAAATTGCGCCCCTGAGAACCTTTCACCCCTTTAAAAATTTGAATCGGTTCTAAATCAACACCATTATGCCCCTCAACACCTCGAAACATATTAAACAAACGCAGTGCTTTAGCCGCGTATGAGCTTGTTTGAGCGGCTTTTTCCAAGCCTCGATGCAGCTCAATATTCAATTCATGATCTTGTTCTTCGGCGACAATATTAAAATACTTGGCTGCTGCCACCAAATGATCCAGCGCTTTTTTATTCCCTTCTGTCAGACTTTTGTATTCTTGACTTTCTTTATCCAACAAAACAATTTCACGTGTTTTTTTTGTTAAAATTTCATCTAGTTCTTCTTCTGTCAGTGCTAATTCATAACCGTTAATTTTCATTTTTTATCTCCACTGTTCTAAAACGATATACTTTAATATTGTTGCGCCAATAATTAGGATGAATTCCCGCTTTAATCTTCAATTGCTTAAAAAAATCATTCTTCTCGGGAAACTGTTTCCATACTTCCGGAAGAAATACCCCCTGACGATTACCATCGCGAATAACGATGCCGTCTTTATTTTCTTGTATCTTACCGATAACTTCTTTTTCATTATGGTATATAATTTCTTCAAAACCGGTCAATAAAGAAATAGTATAGTTTATCTCTTGTAATTCCTTTAATTTTACAGAAGAAAATCGTTTATCTTCCAGTGCCGCAAAGTACATATTATCTGCAATATTTTGTGCAATTGACGCTGACGGAAGAACACTTCCTGCGCTTCCTCTTAAATTTCCATTTTGATAAAGCGTTATATAGGAGGCTCCTCTATCAAAAATTTTTTCGGGATAGCTCCGCCGAGATGGTGAATATTTCTTATGATGACGCACAGCTTTTTCAAGACTGATATCGGCTATTTCTTTTAAATTATGACCATATAAATTTACATAATTTTTGATATTTTGAACTTCTCTATCCAGACGATTTGCATTTTCTTCCGTCTTTGACGGAGAATAAAAATCCCAAATTCCATACCCGACTACATTATTTTTACCATCGGTTGCTTGTTCCGAATTGATTAATTCAATCATTTGAGGATAGTAATTTAACTGTTCAGCCAAAATAAGAGCAGATTTAATCCCTATTGCTCCACAATAGTCATCTTCGTTTTTTTCTTTCTGCATTTGCTCATCGTTTTTTTGTATTGCTCCTCTTGCGGTATCATAAGAACGATAAAGCGACAAATCTGCGGATATGATTAAAATTGTATCTTTTCTCTCCAAATATTCTTTCAGAGCTTGCGCTACTGTTTCCGCAGAAGTTTCTCCATACATCATCGGGATAATTTTTGCTTGCGGTAAAATTTTTTGAATAAAAGGCAAATGATTTTTCAGGCTGTTTTCTTTTACAAATACCCTTTTATCAATGGAAAAATTTTTATTTTTTTCTGCCAGCTGATAAACTGTTTTTTTATTAACCGCTATACTTCCCAATGGGGTTTTAAAATAATCCGCATCCGATAAGAATATCCCCTTATTGTGATTTAGCGGCCCCAACAACAGTACATTTTTTATGATTTTTTTATAATTTTTAAGAGGTAAATAGGCCTTTGCTGCCGTTGCTGTCGAATAATTATATCCGGCATACGGTACAATAATTATTTTCGATTTATAATCCTGATGATCTCTAAATTTTCCTGACTTTAAATAATTATCTTCTTCCTTTGATGGTATTTTATCCTCACCCTCATAAAAGATTCCGGCAACAGCCGGTTTTCTATACTGAGATAATAAATCTTCCGGCTCCTGATAATCTGTAACATAGGCTGAATTAAATGATAAATATTTATCCAAATACCAATAATTCAGAATCAGAAAAACAATAATAACGATTCCCCATAAAACGTATCGGCTGATTTTTATCGGTTCGAATTTTAGTTTTCTTTTCATTCAATTTCTCGCTTTGCACTCATCAAAAAATTTATTGTTTTTTGAGCTTGTCGATCTTCATTATCCGTTCTTTTATGACTTAATATAACATAAGAAAAAGGTTTTAATGCATAACTTTCTCCGGCTGCAAATTCTTTTGTATCATTAATGAATCCTTGCTGTGAAGAATCAAAAATAACTTTCCATTTTTCTCCTTGCGGCGGATTTGGCAGGCGGTAATCAACCGTATAGTAATCATCTCCCGACATCATCACCAAGAAATCATCATCTCCGGCACCGGCTTGGGGACTCTTTCCGTTCAACATATAAGCTAATGTTTTAGCATACGGTGTATGCCAATCTTGATCTTCCATCTCTTTCGCATCCGGACGCAACCAAGTAATGTCTTTTACACCATTCGCTTTGACTTTTTCTCCGGTAAACAGTTCCATACTGTTAAACACAGGGTGCTTCTGACGAAAGGCATTCAGTCGACATATATTCATAAATAATTCTTTATTTTTGTCATCTAAGCCACGCCAATCTATCCAAACACTCTCATCATCGATACAATAAGGATTGTTATTCGGACTGGAGTAACCTCGTTCATCACCGGCACGCATAAACGGGACACCCTTGCTCAGAATATCAAATGCGGCATTACTAACTGCCCGACGATACAATTCGTTTCTGTCTGAAGATTTTCTATATTCATCAGGACTGCCATCTCTGCCTTCTTCCCCATTAGGACGTGTATCCTTATAATGTTCAAAGGCTCCTAAAAGACTAAAGCCGTCATGAGTTCTGCCGGTTCCGATAACGGCACTGTTTTTACCATATTTATCAACCATAGCAGATCCGGCAACCTGTGTCGCTAATTCACCCTGCAAACCGCTGTATGAGCTGAAAAATTTAGCATCTGTTTTCCGTCTGGTGTCGCTCCATTTCATAACACCGTCAATTTCTCCCGAAAACCGATCTGAATAGTTTCCGCCTAAAGCACTCCACGGTTCTATAACGATATCCATACCCAACTTTTCTCTGGCAAATTTAATCTCCTGCATAAATCCGCCATTATCTAAAAATTGACCATATTCATTCAGGGCGCAATCTCCGCCTAAATCGAATCTGAGGCTGTCAACACCGATCGAATGCGCGTACATCAAAAAATCGTGCAAAATTTTCTGTCCGGCTTTTGTATTTAAATTAAAATTATTACCGCAGCCGGTATAGTTGGCATAATTCGCCTTATCATTCCCATTCGAAAGGTAATAGTTCGGGCTATCCAATAATTTATAAGATAAAGCTCGACCGTTATATCCTTGTGCTTCATATTCACCGGTATGATTAAAAACAACATCTAAGGTTATTTTCATTCCTCTTGAATGCAATGCATTAATCAGATACTTCAGGTCTTCATAATTACCGTAGCGCGGATTAACAGCAAAATGGCAATAAGGATTGTAGCCCCAGTTATCTGTTTTACCATCTGCCTTTTTTAAGTTTCGACCGGGACACGTCGGTGTGATTGGCATTAATTCAATGTTATTAACACCGAGTTGTTCAAAATAATCAAGCATCCATGGGTTTGCCAGCCCCCGTAATTTACCGCGTTCTTCTTGAGGTAAATTAAAATTTTTCAATGTAAAATTGCGAACGTGAACTTCAAAAATACTGTTTTTTCCCCAAGGAATATGCGGTTGTTTTCGCAAATAGGGATACTTTTCATTATCTTTTTGCTCGTTTCTTTCCACCACAACGGATTTTGGCATATATGGTGTATTGTCTAGGTCATTATCTCCGCAAAGATTATCATTCTCCCAATCATTAAATTCTCTTGAAACTTCTAAACAATAAGGATCAACGGCCATTTTGTGTTTATTGAAAAACAAACCGGCAGAAGGATCATACGGTCCGTCTGCATAATAACCGTACTTTTGACCGGCAGGAACCTCTTGAACTTTTATTTCCCAAACACCGTTTTCTTGTCTTTTCATCGGAATCCTTTTGACTTCTTTTTCATCTGAAGAAAAAAGAGCTAATTCTATATTTTCTGCGTGTTCGGAAAAGACTCTGAAAGTCGTTTCTCGGGGCGTATAAAATGCCCCCATCGGGGATTGTTTTGGCATATTTTCGGCTTTCAATAAAAATTTTATTTAATATTATTTTATATACAACCTTTTCCGTTGTTTGCCAACCTTTTTAAGCATTTGTTCCTAGATTTTGATAAAAATTTCTAAAATCATTAAAATAAATGATATGATTATTCGGTTCTCCCTCATCTCCCCATATAGATTTCCCTATACGAATCGGTAATGCGTTTGCCCGTAAAGCAGCTTGACTATCCATCGGAGAATCTCCAATCATCCATACTGTTTCCGGTGTCACCTCTTGAGATGAAATATCCCCTTCCAAAGCATAAAAAATTTGCTCTGGTGAGGGCTTGTCTTCTTTAGCCTCATGACCGCATACAATTTTTCGAAAATATATATTCGGCAACAGAAGTTCTTTTTCCTTTTCCAATAATATCCTTTCTTTGTTACTCACAATATAAAGCTGAACCCCTTTCAGACTTAAACAATTAAGTACCTCTGCCACATAGGGAAAAATATAGATATTAGTCGGCATCAGTTGCAAATAAACTTGTCGGTAAAAGGCATAGGCTTCCTCGGCATAATTTCCGAAAATCAATGGAAAATTATCCTTAAATGATAAATTTTTGTTTCTTAAATGCTTTACCTTTTCCCATTCCGGCAAGTGATAATGATCTAAAACACAATTAACTGCTACGGTTAAAGAAGTGCGGCTTTCTACCAGTGTATTATCCCAATCAAATAAAGCATATTTTAATTTTGAAATATTCAACATTTCAACTCCGTTCCGCCAATGAAATAAACTTCAATTTAAAAAAATCAACTAACTTTTAATAACTCTTGCTACCGTTAGAGCATCTACACTTTCTGCGCCGGCTTTGATTAAAGTTTCGGCACATTCTTTTAAGGTCGAACCTGTTGTCATAATATCATCAATTAATACTATTCTTTTCCCCTTTATTGCTTTTACGTTTTTAACAATAAAAGCATTTTTAACATTTCTCTTTCTGTTTTTTCCATCAAATTCGACTTGAGGTTTTGTGTTTTTTATTCTGATCAGAGAAGTATAATCAATCGGTAACTTTGTCATTTTAGCCAATTCTTTACACAACAATGCCGATTGATTATATTTTCGATAGCGTAATCTGGCTCGATGCAAAGGAACAGGCATTAAAATATCGGCGCCCTGTTGCCATATATCATTCCCCGCTTGATATAACCATTTTGCCAACAATTCCGCATTTTCCGTTTTATCGTGAAATTTAAAGTCCACCAACAATGGACGACTTTGTTCATCATAATAAATGTATGAGCGTTGAAACCTAAAGAAATTATGGTGATTATTTGTGCAAAGAGGACAACTCTGCACACATCTGCCGGATAATTGAGGGTGGCCGCATTTATGGCAAATCGAGCGACCTATGAATTTAATTTTAGAAAAGCAATCCCCGCATAATCCGTTTTCACCGCTCAAAATTTTACCGCAAAGCAAACAGCGCGGCGGCAATACAATATTTATCAGATTTTTCAACCACGGATACATCAAGAAATGACTTTTGCTAATTCCTTATGAATATCGTTGATATTATCAACAACGATAATTCCGGCATCACGCATTGCCGAAATTTTATCTTGAACGGAAATATTGCCATTTGCCATTACCTCTCCGACATAACCCATATGATGCCCAACAGGAATGGTATTTCCGGCAACAAATCCTATAATCTTTTTTTTCTGCTTTAATTTTCGGTAATAAGCTGCCGCATCTTCTTCAAATAATCCGCCCATTTGACCAATCATCACAATAACATCTGTTGCATCATCTTCATTAAAAGCCTGAATAGCATCAACAAAATCCATTCCGATAATCATATCATCACCCAAACCGATAACTGTTGACTGTCCTAAACCTGCCCGATTTGTTTCAATTACCGCTTCATATGTTAAAGTTGATGAACGCGACACTATTCCAACACGTCCTTGTTTATGAATATTTTCCGGAAAAATTCCCAGTCTTGCCTCTCCGGGCGTAATTATACCCGGCGTATTCGGCCCGATTAGTTTTGTTTTAGTTCCTTTGAGAATAGCTTTCACCTCAAGCATATCTTTTATCGGTACGTTATCGGCAATACATACCATTAACTCCAGCTCTGCCTCAGCTCCTTCTCTGACAGCGGAAACGACTTGTCTGGCAGGAACAAACATAACAGAAGCATTGGCTTTTGTTGCGGCAACTGCCTCTTTGACCGTATTAAACACGGGTAGTCCTAAATGCTCTGTTCCTCCCTTGCCGGGCGTGACACCGCCTACAACTTTTGTGCCGTAATCCAGCGACCTTTTGCCGTGAAAAGAGGCTTGCGTTCCCGTGATACCCTGAATAAGTACTTGTGTATTTTGATTGACAAACACGGACATCAGTCATTTTCCTCCATCGCTGCCAGTAATTTTTCAACAGAATCTTCCATATCCTCGGCAATAATCACCGGCAAATGAGAAACTTCCAAAATCTGCTTTGCTTCATCTTTGTTGGTTCCTTCAAAACGAACCACTAACGGCACATTTAAGCCGACTTCCGAAGCTGCCGCGATAATTCCGTCTGCAACCAAATTGCAACGCAAAAAACCGCCCAGAACATTAATTAAAATACCCTCAACTCGCGGATTTGTCATAATAAGCTTAATACCGGAAGCAATCTTATCACGATCGACACCGCCCTTAACATTCAAAAAGCAAGCGGTATCTCCCCCCCTAGCACGAATTAAATCCATTGCTGCCAAAGCGATACCGTCACCGTTAACGATACAACCGATACTTCCGCCGAATGATTCATACTGGAATCCGTATTTTGAAGCGCGCAACTCTCGTTCTTCAACTTCCGAAGCATCAAACAACGGTACCATTTTCGGCTGACGATACAGTGCTTTATCATCAATCTCCAATTTTGTATCTATCGCTACAATATCCCCGTGGCGATCAATACCTGACGGATTAACCTCCAGCATCAGGGCATCTGTTTCAACGAAAGCCTTACATAAACCTTGTAAATATTTTTTCAATTTGGCTAAATGACGCGGTGGAAATTCTAAAAAAGACGCCGCTTCTGAAATTTGCTTACTTGATAATTTTTGATTTGGCTCAATGTGTAAACGCAATATATTATCCGGATCTTGCGCAACAATTTCACGAATACTTTTATCTCCCAGCTTCGCCAATAAAAGTGTTATACAAGAATTTTTTCGGTCAATAGCCAAACCTGTATAAAAAATACGATTAACTTTATGAAAGGCTTCAACGTAAATTCGCGTCACCGTTTTGCCTTTTTTTCCGGTTTGCGGTGTCACTAAAGTTGCCCCGAGCATTTCTTCGGCTAATCGGCTTATTTCCCGACGTGATGAGGTTTGACGAATACCTGTTCCCTTCCCCGCTGATTTTTCAATAAAGTGTCCCTGATTACGCCCTCCGGACTGAATTTGCGCTTTTAAAACCCAAGGACCTTTTGATGAAACTTCTATGGCCGCTTTTCTCGCTTCAAGCGGCGTATAGGCAATTTTTCCGGCAGGAATTTTAATGCCGTAACTTTTTAAAATATGCTTTGCCTGATACTCATGTATATTCATACTGCATCTCTATTTTAGCGCGTCGGCGTACTCTTTTATCTTTTCAACCATTGAAAACAGACCATTGCGCCGGCTCGGACTTAAATGTTCTTGTAATCCCAGTTTAGCAAAAATTTCCTCAACTTCAATCTCTTTAATTTCTTGTGCAGATTTATCTGAATAAATCATCAAAACAATAGCGATTAATCCTTTAACAATAAAAGCATCGCTATCCCCCTTAAAATGTATTTTTCCGTTTTTTATTTGAGGTTCCAGCCAGACTTGTGACTGACAACCTCTTACTTTCCATTCCTCCGTACGATAACTTTCATCAAGCGACTCCAATTGTGATCCCAGCTCAATAATATAGCTGTATTTTTCCTCCCAGCCGTCCAAAAATGCAAAATTATCTATTAATTCTTCAATTGTCATCAAATCAACTCCATCATTGCTCGGGCTTCTTCACTCATCCGGTCAAAACTCCATGCCGGCTCCCAAACAATTTTGACCGTTACTTGCCCGACACCCTCCACAAGAGCGACCACATCAGCCGCCTGTTGAGGCAACACACCGGCAACAGGGCACCCCGGTGCGGTTAAGGTCATATCAATTTCAATATCACCATTTTCTTGTTGGCGAACATCATAAACCAGTCCAAGATCATAAATATTAATTGGAATTTCAGGATCAAAAACCGTTTTCAGTGCTGCCACAATATCTTCTTGCGATGCTTTTTTCTCCTCTTTCGGCAGAGGAGAACCGGCATGCGCTTCATAATCTGAGGGTATCATTTGATCTTCATCTGTTTGCCCTTGCGTCATTGCGCTTAAAACACCGAGCTCATTTGCATCTATTTCTTTTTCATCACTCATCAAATCTACTCCTCCACCATTAAAATCAGGCAGACAATTGAGATTAGCAATAAAATTAAATATTGCGGTTTGATTTTTATATAATGTCCGTTTTGTTTGAATGCAAACAAATAATTATTTCCGAGCATAATCCAAACCGGATAAGCATGAACAATTGCCGCCACATACGCCGGATTGGGGCTTAAATACATGGTGTATGTTTTGAGTATACTGTGGAGAATCGCAAAACTCATAAAAAACCACGCAAATTTTAGATTTTTACGTTCAAATATTTCCTTAAAACGGCGTTTTTGCTGAAATAGTATATTGATTGTCCCTGCGACAAACGACGTTATCAACGTATAGTAAAAAATAGCCGAGATCACATTTTCCGCGCCTAAATGTGTCGTTTCTTTACTGGTGATATCAATAAAAGTTTCACAGCTCATAGCGGCAAGTAAAAACCACAAGGCTTTGCGATTGGCTTTGGCTTTACTAATCAAAATCAGGGAGGTGGCAACACCGAGTAAACATAAAGCGATGGCTGAAAATTTTTGCGGTTGAGCAAGCAGTTCTTGTAATTCAGCAGGATGTAACAAAATCCATACCACAAAAATAATCGCAATACTGATGGGGTGAATAAGGCTGGTTACTTCTGCCCCAAAAGCCTTGGCAGAATTGAGAATCCGATTTTCACCAACGGAAAGGACTAAGCCTTGCACAATGCAAAGAACATAAAACCAAATATTATGAATCGGGGAAAAATAGAGGCAAAACGGCAATAGAATCATAGCGGTTCCCAAGCCGCGATAGGCCATCAAGACCGAGCCTTTGACTTTTAAGAACTGATTTATCCAAACATAGCTTGCGGTTAATAAACTCAAGGCAAGCGCCAATATCCACCAGTAATTTTGCATTTGGTCCTCTGCTTATAAAAAAGGAAGATCCCTTGACCGCATCTGATGATGCGGAGGGATGACTTGATGTGATGTTATAAGCGAATATTTTTGCTTGTCAAGATTTAGCTTAGCTCCCCAACAATATCAGTCCTATGACTGAGGCAAACAAAATACTGACAACTTTTAGGCTGATACGCGGACATAAGAAGCTCCTATGCCGGCAAACCTGATAAATGTCCCAGCCGATAATCAGCATCGGGTATGTATAAATAATGGCGGCCACATAAGACGGATTAAAAGTCTTTGCCATTGCCACATTTTTGGAGGCTAGTGACAACAGCGCCCATGTCACCAAAACAGCTCCGTGCCATAAGTTTTTCTTTTTCCATATCAGCGAGGTTTTATAAGTTTTCAGGTATGCCCACAAATTCGTTATGCCCATAATCCAACTCATAATCAGGATATAATAAAATACGGCAGAGCTCAAATTTTCGGTACCGAAGTGCATGGCTTGCTTGTTTAAGATATCCGAGCCGGTCGTCATAAACAGGCAGGGAATCATATATAAAAATGCTTGAAAGCCGATCTTACTTTTACGCAGTTGCAGGACAGATATCGTAATCCCCGCCAAACATAAAATGATACCGATGAATTGGAGCGGATTATGGATAAAGGTTATGATTTGATGCGGATAAATCATCAGCCAAAATAAAAATGTCACCCCGATACTTAAGGGCTGAATCGCGGCTGTCATCTCAACACCAAAACGCTCGATAGAGTGCAATAAACGGTTATCCAAATAAGCAGCCCAAAGCCCCTGAGCCACAACAAATACGTAAAAATAAATATTATGAATCGGCGTAAAAAGCGGCGCAAACGGCAGCATCACCAATCCGGCACCTATACCGCGATAGACCATAAATAAGGATGCCGGCATTTTGTATATTTGATTCGAATACATATAAATTGCCGTGAATAAACTCGAGATAAAGGCCGCTATCCACCAAATATTTTCCATAGTCAATCCTTAAAAAAATTTTTGAGCTTTGCGGATGGCGGCGACAAGAGCGTCAATATCTTCTTTGGTGCTATATAAGCCCAGTGAGGCGCGCGCTAAAGACTCATAGCCCATACGGTTAACAATCGGTTGAGCGCAATGGTGACCGGTGCGCACCGATACCCCCTCTTTATCCAAAATAAAAGCCAAATCCTGCGGGTGCATACCCTCAACATTAAACGAGAAAACACCGCCTTTATCTTTGGCTTGTCCGATAATCTTTAAGCCTTTTATCTCACTCAAGGCATTGGTGGTATAGGTCGTTAATTCCTGCTCGTGCTTAAAAATATTTTCCATACTCAGCGAGCTTATATATTTTATGGCTTCCCCTAAACCGATAGCCTGCATAATTGCCGGCGTGCCCGCTTCAAAGCGAAACGGCGGTTCGTTAAAGGTTGCTTTTTCATAAGTAACCGTATCGACCATATCGCCGCCAAATTGGTAAGGAGGCATTGAATCGAGCACATTATACTTGCCATACAACACACCTATCCCGCTCGGACCATATAATTTATGTCCCGAAAAAACCAGAAAATCACAATCCAAGTCTTGAACATCAACTTTTTGATGAACGGCATATTGGCAGGCATCAACTAAAAACAAAGCTCCATTTTGATGGGCCTGCTCAGCCATTTTTTTTATCGGAAATACCGTTCCTAACACATTTGACATACCGGTAACGGCAACCAATTTTGTTTTTTCCGAGAGTAATTTCAGATATTCTTCTTCCAGATATTCTCCTTCATCACTTATTTTAAATATCTTAAGAGTAATCCCTAATTCATCACGCAACATTTGCCACGGAACTAAATTAGCGTGATGTTCTGCCTCTGAAATCAACACTTCATCACCGGCTTTAAGAAACTTTTTGCCCCAAGTTGCGGCAACAAGATTTATTCCTTCCGTTGCATTTCGAACAAACACAATTTCTTTATCGCTTTTGGTATTCAGAAATTGATGTATTCGGCTTCGCGCCTCTTCATAAGCTGAGGTTATTTGTTCTGACAAATAATAGGAACCGCGATGCACGTTGGCATACTCATTCATATATAAATGATGCATCGTTTCAATAACCTTTGAGGGCTTTTGTGCTGATGCCGCCGAATCCAGAAATACATTCGGTTTCCCGTTTATCGTTAAGGAAAGAATCGGAAAATCTCGGCGTATTTTATAAACATCATACATTGTTTTCAATGGAATCCCTACTTCAAACTTTTAAACCATTCTTTGATTGTTTCGTCACTAATTTGATTGATAACATCATTTAAATAAGCGTCAATCAAAATTTGTTTAGCCTCATCTTCGCCGATACCGCGCGAACGCATATAAAATAATTGTTCTTTATCCAATTCCCCGCTGGCAGCCCCGTGAGAACATTTTACGTCATCGGCAAAAATTTCTAATTCCGGCTTAACGTCAATCTCTGCCGTATCGCTGAGCAAAAGGGCTTTATGTAATTGCGTTCCCGATGTTGCTACGGCATCGGGGGCAATATGAATTCGTCCTTGAAAAACACCTTTTGCCTCACCGCCGACAACACCTTTCACTATTTGTGAAGATTTGGTATGCGGTTTCAGATGATAAATATCGGTAGTTGTATCCAAAGTTGCCCAACCGTTCATAATGTAAGCCCCGTTGACAACAGCTTCAGCTCCTTCATCATTTAATGAAACAAAAGTTTCATTACGTGCGATATTTGCCCCTTTTTGCAAACAGAAACTTTCATATTTACCGTCTTTAGCAATTTGAACGGCATTCAGAGCTATATGGTTGGCTTTAAAAGCCTCGTTTTGATATTTATAATGACATAAAACTGATTTGTCTTCCAAACGGATTTCATTAACAATATTGGCTAAGTAACGAGATTTCAACTCTCCCTGATAATTGAATTGTTCAATAATTTCCGCTTTTGCCCCTTGACGACAAATGATTACATTACGAAAGTGATAAAAATAATCCTTGTCTTCAGGAACCATATTATAATTTAAAATCAACGGATATTTTAAATCGCCCGTAATTTCAATAAACAGCCCCCGATCTAAATAATAACCGTTTAATGCGGCAAAAGGATATTCTTCCGCTTTATAAGTCTGTCCTAAATATTGCGCTGCCTCCGTTATCGGTTTGATATTTATTCCGCTCACGGTTTTCGGCATCGAAACAATATAACCGTTACAAATTTCAATGATTTCTGCGGTAAAAGGAACTTTGCCCCCTGTTTTATTTACCTGCGGAGCCGGTTGATAATCGTCATTTTTCAGATCACGAATACGCGTATATTTCCAAGCTTCGGTTTTAGCTGTCGGCAACCCTTGTTTTTGAAATGCCAGCAAACTATCCTTGCGATATTTCTGCAATTCGGCTGAATTATTCTGATAATTTATATTTTGAACCAAATTGTCCATTTATTTTTCTCTCACATACTCAGCATAACCGTTCTGTTCAAGCTCTTGGGCTAATTCTTTATGTCCCGATTTAACAATATGCCCGTCAGCAAAAACATGCACAAAATCAGGAACAACATAGTTAAGCAAGCGTTGGAAATGGGTAATAATCAACATTGACCGCTGTTCATTGCGTAAGCGATTAACGCTCTCAGCCACAATTTTCATTGCATCTATATCTAATCCGGAATCGGCTTCGTCTAAGATGGCAAAATCTGGTTTAAGGATTGACATTTCAAGGGCTTCCATTCGTTTTTTTTCACCGCCTGAAAAACCGACATTAATTGCGCGCTTCAACATTTCGTTATCAATACCGAGCTTGCGTCCCTCTTCTCTGACTAATTTCAAGAACTCCATCGTATCCAATTCCGGCTGCCGGCGATGCTGGCGAATCGCATTAACAGCGTGCTTCAAAAAAGTGGTTGAAGGAACGCCCGGTATCTCTACCGGATATTGCATAATTAAAAAAATTCCTTCTCTTGCGCGTTCTTCAACACTCATAGACAATAAATCTTTTCCCTTAAATTTGACGCTTCCGCCTGTTACTTTATAACCTGGTTTACCGCATAAAACATAAGATAAAGTTGATTTTCCGGCACCGTTCGGGCCCATAATGGCATGGACCTCTCCTTCATTAATCGTCAGATTAAAGTCTTTGATAATTGATTTTCCGCCTACCTCAGCGCATAAATCTTCTATTTCCAACAACGGTGCATTCATTTTTATCCCTTTCTATTCCGCAGCTTGGCCGCTGAAATATTCCTTTTTCAATTTTTTAAGCATACTTTCTGCCTTTTGTGTCGGCATCGTATCTTTTTTTCTGATATTTTTCAGCATCTTTCGGGCTGACTCAGACATTATCGTTAATACGGTAACAATTTCTTTGCTTGTTTCTTTTTTCATTTTCGTCCTTTCTGGTTTATTCATTTAATTTTTAGCCAACGCTTCCTTCTAAACTGATATTAATCAATTTAGCCGCTTCTATGGCAAATTCCATCGGTAAATGTTGCATTACTTCCTTACAAAAACCATTCACAATCAAGCTGACAGCTTCTTCTTCCCCAATCCCTCGTTGTTGGCAATAAAACAACTGTTCGTCACTGATTTTAGACGTGGTTGCTTCGTGTTCCAGCACGGCCGTTTTATTCCGATTTTCCACATAGGGTACAGTATGTGAACCGCACGTTTTACCGATAAGCAAACTGTCACATTGTGAATAATTACGGGCATTATCTGCCTGAGGCGTAACTTTTACCAATCCGCGATATGTTTGATTGGAAAAGCCGGCCGAAATTCCCTTGGAAATAATTTTAGAGGTTGTATTTTTACCGATATGTATCATTTTCGTTCCGGTATCAGCCTGTTGACGATTATTCGTAATGGCAACGGAATAAAATTCACCGATTGAATTATCTCCTTGTAACACACAAGACGGATATTTCCAAGTAACTGCAGAACCGGTTTCAACCTGCGTCCACGAAATTTTAGAATTAACACCACGGCAAGCGGCACGTTTGGTTACAAAATTATAAACACCGCCCTTACCATCTTTATCACCGGGATACCAGTTTTGTACGGTTGAATATTTTACCTCGGCATTATTCATAACGACAATTTCAACAATCGCGGCATGAAGTTGATTTTCATCACGTTGCGGAGCCGTACAGCCTTCAAGGTATGACACATAACTGTCATCTTCCGCAACAATCAAGGTACGCTCAAATTGACCGGTATTTTTAGCATTGATACGAAAATAAGTTGATAACTCCATAGGGCTTTTTACGCCTTTGGGAATATAAACAAAAGATCCGTCCGTGAATACGGCCGAATTTAAACACGCAAAATAATTATCCGTGTAAGGAACAACCGAGCCTAAATATTTTTTAACCAGTTCGGGATGCGTTTTCACAGCTTCGGAAATCGAACAAAAAATAATGCCCTTTTCGGCTAACTTTGCACGATATGTTGTTGCCACGGAAACGCTGTCAAAAACCGCATCAACGGCAACAACGCCCGCCAGTGCCTCTTGCTCTTTAAGAGGAATACCCAGTTTATTGTATGTATCGATTAAATTTTTATCAACTTCTTCTAAGCTTTTCGGAGCCTGTTTTTGTTTAGGCGCCGAATAATAATGAAGCGATTGATAGTCTATTCTATCATAACTCAATTTTGCCCAAGTCGGCTCTGTCATTGTCTGCCAAAATTCAAAAGCTTTCAAACGCCATTCCAAAAGCCATTCCGGTTCTTCCTTTTTACGGGATATTAATTTTATAATCTCTGCACTCAAGCCGGCAGGAGCCGTATCGGCATCAATGTCCGTTACAAACCCGTATTTATATTTATCACCGCTTTCATCTATGATTTCCGGCTGTGTCATTTATTTCCTCAATCAGAATCGTTTCCATTCGGCAAATGGTACAAACATCTTGGTTAATTTGTTATGAATTTTTCAATCTGCGCTTAACTTATCTTTATTTAAAGCAAATTGCAATGTTTTTTAAAAAATAAGAAAATTTTAATCATATATGGCTTAAACTTACGAATAGAGTTAACTTTTGAAAATAGGAATAAAGTGCTGTCTTTATACAAGAAAATGGCGGTCTTTTTAACGGCTGTTTGTTTCCTTTCCGGTTGTTCTTTACAATCCGGAAAGTTGCGCCTTATGTCCTTTGATTCTCTTTGGGGGATTGACAGTCCGGACAGAATCACCATTAAAAAGGGAGATACGCTATACAGTCTTTCCCGTACTTATAATATTCCCATTCGCGATATTATTGAAATTAACCGTTTGACTCCGCCTTATACATTATATGTCGGGCGCGTGTTGCGTTTGCCCGTTGCCCGTTATCATACCGTTGCCATGGGAGATACATTATACAGCATTTCAAAACATTATAATGTTGATATTACAACACTCAGTCGCCTCAATAATCTCAGAGAACCTTATACGCTCAGCATCGGTCAAAAATTAGCTTTACCGGCGAGCGTCAGTGCTTCCTCATACGGTTCCACCGGCGAATCGATTATAACATCATCAGTCCGACAAACCTCCTCTGCAAAAGCGCCTGCTATGGCTTCCGTTTCCGGAAAAAAAGTTCAAACGGTTTCCCATTCTACGCAAGCAAAGCCGACAGCTTATCGTAAAAATAAATTTGCTTGGCCGGTTAAAGGCTCAATTATTTCCCGCTACGGGGCTATCGGGAAAGGACGGTCCAACGATGGTATTAACATAAAAGCACCGCTCGGCACCACTGTTAAAGCGGCTGATGCCGGAAAAGTTGCTTATGTCGGCAATGAGTTAAAAGGGTTCGGCAATCTTATCCTTATTCAGCATAATGACGGCTGGATTACGGCTTATGCGCACAACAGCTCTTTTCTGGTTAAAAAAGGCCAATGGGTTCAAAAAGGTACCCCGATTGCAAAAGTCGGCAGCACAGGTGGTGTTAACACGCCTCAATTACACTTTGAGGTTCGCTCCGGTAAAAAACCGCTCAATCCTTTAGCTTATTTACCTTAACATGCCTCAAAGTTTTTGGATAACATTATTTTCTTAAAACAGCTTCAACACTTCTTGATCGGCTTGAGTTGCCAGTGACAATGCGTTAATGGCAAGTTGTTGTCGAGTCTGAAAAGCAAGCATATTGGCGGCTTCTTCATTCATATCGAGTATCTAAGAACCGTTATGATTAAACTCAGAAGACGACCATACAAAAACTCCGGCTGTCATCGCTGTTTTCTCGACAATTAATTTCATTGCGGATGACCTTTTTTTATAAAAAGTACTCTCTCTTATCAACCGTAATTGATAAAATTCAGGCTGAAAAAGTTTATCGTCCGCTCAATCTTTTTTAATGTATTACGTCTTTTCAAAAAAAAATTAAATAAAATGTTATCCACTTTAAGGCTAAAACTTGCTTTTTGAGTCTTGTTATCCTTATATAATGGTGTATAGTGCATTGAATATTTAATTTTAGGAGAATAGAAAATGGACGGCACATTATATCAGTTGCTTCTGCTGTTTTTACTGTTTTATTTCTTTTTAATCAGACCTGAGTTAAAAAAAGCCAAAAAGCATCAAGAAATGCTGAACGGTTTGAAAAAAGGCGATAAAATCATTACTCGCGGCGGATTATACGGTGTTATCAGCAAAGTTCAAAATGAAAATGACTTACTGGTTGATATCGCCGGAAACGTTACCGTTGTTATTAATAAAGCGGGTATCTTGGGACTGGCTGACGATGTTAAAGCTCCTGTCGCTCCTGTTGCAAAAGTTTCAAATAAAAAGACTAAAAAATAAAAGGAATCAACGATGTATAAATTGTCAAAATCAAGAGTTATTCTGATTTTAGCTATTTGTTTGGCCGGTATTTTCTTTGCCATTCCGAATGTGCTGAAAGACAAGACTTCTCTGCCAAAGTGGTGGCAACCGGTCAATCTTGGACTTGACCTGCAAGGCGGTTCAAACCTCTTATTACAAGTTAAGATGGATGACGTTTTAAAAGAGAGAATGTCAACAATTGAAGACTCTGTTCGCCAATCTTTAAGAGAAAACAGAATCCGTTATACAAATTTAACGGCAGATGAAACTTCTGTTCGGGTTAAAATTGATAACGCCAATGCCAGAGCTCAAGCTATTTCTAAATTTACAAAACTTGATGACGGTTTAGAAGTTACCGAAGATGAAGACGGCAACCTTATCGTTCAATACAGCGAATTTGCCTTAAATCAGTTAAAGGCAAAAGTTGTTGAACAATCCATTGAAATTGTTCGTCGCCGTATTGATGAACTCGGCACCAAAGAACCTGTTATCCAAGGACAAGGTCGTGATAGAATCGTTGTTCAGTTGCCTGGTTTACAGAATCCTGAAGCGGTTAAAGTTTTACTCGGTAAAACCGCAAAAATGTCTTTTCACATGGTTGACAGTCGCTCTACCGCAGCAGATGCCCGTCGTGGAATGTTAAGTTCAAGTTCTCGTTTGGTCAGCGGTGACGGCGGAACTTATGTCATCAGCCGCAAACCTGTTGTCAGTGGTGAAAATTTGATTGATGCACAAGTTGCTTATCAAGACGGCGCTCCCGTTGTCAGCTTCAAATTCAACACCCTTGGCGGTAAAAAATTCGGTGAAGCTACGAAAAATAATGTCGGTGAAAGATTAGCGATTGTTTTGGATAATGAAGTTATTTCCGCACCGACTATTCAAAGTGCTATTTTAGGCGGCAGCGGTGTAATTACCGGTAATTTCGATGTTAAATCTGCTAATGATTTAGCGTTACTGCTTCGTTCGGGTGCTTTACCGGCTCCGTTGGAAGTTATTGAAGAACGCACTGTCGGTGCCGGTTTGGGTGCAGATTCCATTAAAGCCGGCATTTTTGCTTCCATCATCGGTTTAATTGCCGTTGTTTTATTTATGTTAGCCGCTTACGGCTTGTTTGGTTTATTTACAACCATCACCGTTTTCACCAACCTGTTTTTAATGCTCGGGATTTTAAGTTTAATGGGGGCAACACTTACCCTTCCGGGTATTGCAGGTGTGATCTTAACCATTGGTATGGCGGTTGATGCTAACGTTCTTATTTTTGAGCGTATGCGTGAAGAAGTTAAAGCCGGACGCTCTACCAGAGATGCCGCTGATGCAGGATTTACAGAAGCTTGGAGAACAATTCTCGACTCAAACCTGACAACTTTGGTTGCCGGCTTTGTTCTGTTCTATTTTGGAACAGGACCGGTCAGAGGATTTGCCGTTACCTTAACTGTCGGTGTTTTGACATCTATGTTTACTTCCGTAACAGTGGCTCGGTTGATTATTACTTATTGGCTGAACCGTTTTAAGCCGAAAAAACTCCCGATCTAATTAATGAAGGATAAAAAAATGAAAATATTTAATTGGGTTACAAAAGATACAAATATTAATTTTATGAAAGCCGCAAAGCCGACATTCTTTATTTCTACTTTGTTGCTGATTTTATCTTTCGTTAGTTTTGCCGTTAAGGGATTTAATTACGGTATTGATTTTTCAGGCGGTATTTTAATTGAAGTTGAAAGTCCTACGATTGTTGATATGGAGAATATCCGCAAACAATTGACCGGCGTTAAACTTGATGATATCAATCTGCAAACCCTCGGTGACAGCGGTAAAGAATTTATGATTCGCGCACAAGCCGAATCGTTAGATGAAAAAGCCCAGATGGCGGCTGTTCGTGAAATTAAATCCGTCTTAGGTTCTGATTATGAATATAAGCGAGTTGAATTAGTCGGTCCACAAGTCGGCAGCGAATTGAAAAAAGCCGGATTAATGGCTTCTGTCGGGGCTATTTTAGCCATTTCATTATATATCTGGATTCGCTTTGAATGGCAATTTGCCTTAGGAGCTATGATTGGGTTATTTCATGACCTGATTATCACGGCCGGTCTTTTGTCTTTCTTCGGTTTGGATTTCAGTCTGACAACCGTTGCCGCTTTGTTAACCTTAGCGGGCTACTCGGTAAATGATACTGTGGTCACCTATGACCGTATCCGCGAAAACTTACAAAAATTTCGCCGGATGCCGCAAACTGATTTACTCAACAAAAGTATTAATGATATTTTATCTCGTACAATTTTAACCGGATTAACGACATTATTTGCCGCAGCTGCTCTGTTTATCTGGGGTGGCGAGGCTTTAAGAAGTTTTTCCTTTACTATTGTTTGGGGAATCATCATCGGAACGTACTCCTCTGTTTATGTCTGCGGAACATTTTTGAATTTATTTGATTTACGTGCCGCACAAGATGAGAAAAACATTAATCCGTTCGGAAATGTTGAGTAATCATTTCCTACGCATTAAAGGGCTCTTATGAGCCCTTTTTTGTTTTTCGCCGTTCTCATCTCATTAATTTCTTCTTAACAAAAATTTGTTATTTTAATAATAGATAAATTTGATTGCTGCTCTTGCATTTTAAAAGAATTTGTGCTAGACAGGAGTACGGTTTTTAATTGGGGTACATTATGATTATTGATGGCAACAATAAAAAGCAACGTGGAATCTTGACAAACAAGTGCTTTTATCGAACAACAGCTCAAATTATGAAAGATTTTGAGCAGAAAGGTTATGCAAATTCCGCTGATGAAACACTCAAAGTGATTTCCGCTTACCACAATCTTGTCCAGAAAAAAGTTAAAAACAATTTCAGCCCTGATTATAACAGTGCTTTTCAACGAATCGACAATGCCATTAAATCTCTGGCTAATCAGGTTTTTTATGACTGTGATGATAAAAGCTACGACAATGCCTATAAATCGTTTGAGGAGTTTGATTACATCAATGCCATTGTTACGCGTCAACACAATAAAAGTTCGGCTTCTTAGTTTTCTGTTTCACTCTCAATTATTCCGGTGTTAGTTATTTCCTTTACAATTGCAAATTAAGAAAATTTGCGTTATTGATTTAGTATTATCTGTTTAACAATTTTACACAAGGTGAGCTTATGACAAATTCTTCTTTAATCGGATGCGGTCGATGGGGAACATTTTTAGGTTGGTACTCCGTTAATTATGCAAAATTTGATAATTGCGATATGTATGATATTCCGACATCGCCTAACTTTATTGAATTAAGGGACACACGGAAGAATCCTTATTTATCTTTAACGGATAATATGCACTTACATGCAGATATTGCCGATGTTTTGAAAAATGATTTCATTATTATTTCTATCGGCTGTCAGCATTTTCGTTCTCTTTGCAAACAGTTAAAGGACTATAATCTTACCGGTAAAACATTTCTGCTGGCAATGAAGGGGTTGGAAGAAAGCACCGCCAAGATTATGTTTGATATTATGAAAGAGGAAATTAAGCAACCTGTTCATATCGCTGTTTTAGCCGGTCCGGGCCACGTTCAGGATTATATGAAAGGAGTCCCTTCCTGCGCCGTTATTGACAGCGATGAACAGGAAACCATTCAACGTGTTATTTCTATGATGCAAAGTGAGCTGATTCGTTTTTATTTCGGAACGGACTTGATTGGCAACCAAATTGGTGCCGCACTGAAGAACGTTATCGGTTTAGCTGCCGGTATTTTAGACGGATTGGAATGGTATGGCTTAAAGGGGGCGTTAATGGCTCGTGCACCTGTTGAAGTCGGTCGTTTCATTGCTCATTTCGGAGGCAACCCAAAAACTGCTTACGGTTTAGCTCATTTAGGTGATTATGAAGCAACATTATTCTCTCAACACAGTCATAATCGTACATTCGGAGAAAAATTTGCCAGAGGAGAAGATTTTGGTAAATTAGCGGAAGGTGTGCCAACACTTAAAGCCGTCAAACTGATTGCCGACAAAGAAGGTATTGATATGCCCATCAGCCAAGCCCTTTATAAGGTTATTTACGAAAAAGCTGATATTAAATCAACCATTCGCAGTATGTTTGACCGTGATCTGAAACAAGAATTTGCCGCATAAAAAGTAAATTAAGTATTGACGATATTTTTGTTTAGTGTCATTATGCCTCCTCACGGAGAAAAATAATGATAAATGATTCGTTGGCGGTAACTGCCGCTCAGGTAAAAGAAGCTGTGTATTACAACAGAGATATTAAGGCGTCAAAAATTTTGACACCGGCTTCTTTTTTTGTTTTAAAAGAGATTGAATATTTTATAAATCGCTTGGCAACCAATAAAATCCAATTTGTAGATAAAGACCCTCGTCTGGCATATAAATTATGTGAAAAATTAGTCAGAGAAGCCGGATATGATAAAAACGGCATCTATTCAAAATCTGCCCGTCATGCAATGATTGTTTTAGGCAGTAAACAACGGATACTTGCCTATCGAGCACCGTTAATAGATCGCAAAGTTTCTTGGCTTCAAAAAATTCAAAATAAATTTATTGATTTAGCTCAAAAATATATTTTCACACAAGATTGTGTTGCCGGTGATGGGAGTAAAATTTCCGTGCCAGGCGGTATAATGGATTACAGTTTTTATAAAACGAATATTGAACAGCAAAAACCAACGTTATGGCAAAAAGTAAAGCAATTCGGGAAAAGACATCTGGCCAAAGTTGCGTTTGTGTTATGCACAACGTTTGCCTTTAATCCGAGCAATTCAAAAGAGATGAAAGCTACACCTCAGCAATTTAAGAGAATTTTTACACCTGTTCAAAACACTCCTCAGCAAAAAATTCTTAATAACAAACTGGCTTATTTTAATGCTGTCAGACAGGCGCAGGTTAATCAGAGTAATCATCCGCATTTGAACAAAAATATACAATTATCCCCCTTATTGTCACTGTCATCACAGCAAAGACAATCAAACAGATTATAAAAAAAATCCCCTCAGTTTTGAGGGGATTTTTGATTTATGCCAATTTATTTAGAAACAGATAAGCTGTTACTTAAATTGTTTAAGTTTGTTTTTAAAGTATTTACTTTAGCGGCTGTTTCTGCTTCTTTTGCTTCCCGTTCAGCCTTTTTCTCAGCTGCTTTCTTGGCGGCTGCGTCTTGCTTAGCTTGGGCTTTTGCGGCTAAAGCATCTTGCTTAGCTTGAATTTTTGCTTTTTGAGCATCTACTTTTGCTTGAGCTGCTGTTACTTTTGAATTTGCGGTATCAAGAGCAGATAAAACATCTGCGGCATAAGCTTGTGAAGAAAAAGCCAATAAAGCGGCTACTAAAAGAATCTTTTTCATATATTTTCTCCTTTATAAAAATAACTTTTTTATATCAGCACATTTTTATTTGAATGACAAGTTAAGTTATATTAATTTAATCCATATTCTGTGGATGAAAGGAAATATAAATGTCTATCAAACAAGTTGCAGCAGGAATTATTGTTCATAACGGTAAAATTTTAATTGCTCAGCGTAAGCACGGAAAAAACCTCGAATATTTTTGGGAATTTCCGGGCGGTAAATTAGAAGAAGGCGAAACATTGCCTCAATGTTTACAGCGAGAGCTGATGGAAGAACTCAATCTCCCCATCAAAGTCGGCAACTTTTTTATGACCTCAAGTTATGACTATGAATTTGGAACAATTGTTCTTAACGCCTATTGGGCAACCTGTGAACAAGATGATTTATCTTTTCATCCTGATCACGAACAAGCCCGTTGGGTTGCTTTAGAGGATATGGATAAATATGATTTTCCGCCTGCTGATCGACCGATTTTAGAGGCATTGATGAAGAAAGCTTTTTGTTATGATGGATATTCGGGTTAAACCCGCGTATAACTTTTTTTTCTCCGTCACCCTCGTGCTTGACACGAAGGACCATTATAATAGCGCACGAGTATGTCAGAAAATAACAAAAAAGGGAGGTTGTCCTCCCTCTTTTTGTTACCAAACACCCAAACCTGATTCTGATGAGTTTAGGCGGTCTTTATTTGGTGCATTTCCTTTGCTGTTTGGCGCTCTGAATACATTACCATCTGTGCTCAGCTGATCATACTGTGTATCAACCAAACTGGAATTAAATCCGCCTCCGGCGCGATTAAAGTAGCAATAAACCGTTGCATAACCTTCCAGCGTACCGGCATAGACAGGAAACATATTCCAAATAATTTTTGTGCCTGATGATTCCGAACCGGAAGAATCGTAGCTGCTACCACCTGATTCCCCCGTTTGATCGGCATAAGTTTTATATTGAGAATACGGGTAAATGAACCCCATACCGACATCCCAGCCTTCAAAATTAGCCGCACTTCCTGATGAGCTTGAGCCACTACCACTTTTATAAGAGGTTTGCACAAAACTCTTAAGCCACGTATTCTTCTGAGCATACAATGGCACCGGTGAAGCCCCCGGATTATTCAAAGGACCGGCATAAGAATAATTTTGGTGTAAATCTCTATGTTGCCCAACCGTTGCCTGCGGATAACCGGCTTGAGCCATAGCAAAACTTGCCGGCGTTAAGGTAATAACCTTAGCATACCCCGGAGGACAGGTCGGAGTCGGAACGAATCCTGCCCATGGGCTAACCTCGTTTGACAAACTTGTACAGTTGGTTGCATTTATTTTATTCGCGCGCGACATAGCAAAATAGCCGCCTGAACCGTTTAACGCCTTTCCGCCACCACAACCTGAGTATCCTCTGGCCGGATAAGTATTATCAACCACATAAATACCCTTATTGATAAAATCAGGTAAAATATCACTCAAACGAGCGCCGCCGCGTGTCGTCAACTTAATATCGTGCATTACAGAGGTGTAAGCCGGATTAACTTCATACTTTGCGGTTGCGTTACCATTTGCATCTGTTTTAATGTTATTGGCCGTTGTTGTATTTGCTACAAACCTATCGGCTTTAACATAGTTATACGTTAAATCTTGGGTTGCATTAGTTTTTGTTAATTCAATAGCACCTTGTCTGATATAAACAGGAGAGCCACTTGAATTAGTGGTTGATGTGTTCGTTAAGTCGATTTCAAGGATTGAAGTATCTGCCTGATTTTTTGCAATAATTTTTTGAGCTTTCATATCCGCAAAAGCATTATTGGTCGTTGATTTTCTAATCAACAAAGAATCTGTTGCGCCATTCTGAACGTGAATAGAACTGTCGCGCATATATAAATCACTGCTGGAACCGTTCATATAAGTCGGGATATTATTCATTAATACCATATTTCCGCTTAACCCCGTTGAAGCATTACCGACACGAAAATCACCGCCACCGGTTGGCGTAATATTAAATGAAGCAACATTGGAAGTAATATTATCTTTAGTTCCGTTAACTTTAAAAGATTCCCCGTTGAGTTGGATGGAAGTTTTACCTCTGATATAAGCATTAGAGGCATCTAAAGAAAAAGAATTGTCATTATTTGTTTTTAAATAAGCATTATTATTTTGCATTCCGAGTTCAGAATTTCCGGCAATCATTTGTACGATATTACCATTAACCCCAAACCCCTTTGTGGTTGTATCAACTTTCATTAAATCGGTAGCAAAAGTCATCGTACCGGTATTGGCAGCCGTTTTATTAACTTTCAATAAGCCCCCGAAATCGAAAGAACCTTTATTATCATCGGTATAAACAACAGAAAGAGTTTTACCTGTTCCGGCAGCATTGCCGCCGACGGTTAATTTTTCACGAGCGTGAAGATTTTTGGCATCAAAAGTCTCCGTTATGGTTAAATTTCCACCAACATAAGCATTACCGACAACCTTAAGTGCGCATCCTGATTGATCAGAAATTGTACAATTACCGCCTGTTTTGGTTACCACTAAGGGTTGATTAATTTTAACAGAGCCGGCGGTATCTGAAATTGTCGCTTCACCTGATGCCGAACCGGCAATATAGCGTTTTGCGGTTGTTACCCCGTCAGCGGCAACCTGAAAGACATTATTTGCGGCTTTCATTGTTCCACTGACCGAGATATTACCGCTACTGGCAATAAAGTCGCCCCTGCTTGTTTGAATGTTCCCGTTTAAGGTTTGAATAGAGCCGGCGTTAGTTGCTATGTTACCGTTAGCTAAAGTTAAACTGCCGGCCCCCCCAACAGAAATATTACCGGCACCTCCGATTTTGATATCACCGGAATTAATATATAAACTACTGCCGTGTGCATCTTCAGAACCCACAATTAATTTTCCGATATTGGTAATATTATGACGTGTTGAAGAACCCTTTGCGCCTAAGTATAAGTCCGTAGACATTGTGTTTAAGCCGATATCACCGGTATTAATACGATAAAGCACACCACTGATATCAATCTTGGCACTTTGAGCGGAAATTCCTTGGATGGAGGCGGCAACAACGGCATTTTTAGTGACAGACACACCTAACTCTTTCTTCGCATCTGCAATGCTCCAGATACCCAAGTTACCTGAAATTGTACCGGTGGCGCTTGTTCCGGAACCGGAGGTCGATGTGACATAACCACCGTTACCACCTATCATAGAAGCAATACTGCTGGACCGTATCTCCGGTAATTCCGTATTTGGATCGGTAATAACAAAGGAGGTAATGACTTTATCCCCTTTTTCGGCCGTTGCATCCGCACTTCCCTTCAATTTGAGAACAATTTTATAATTTTCAGAAAACAAACGCGATTTTTTTGCTTTACCGCTGGCATCCAAAATACCATAAGGTAAAAATTCGCAAAAATGTCCTATCGGAACTTCAATACTGGCTTCTGTTTTATTTTTAAAAGCCGCATAATCTTGTGTTTTGTGCGAACCGGCCTCGCAACTGTTGGTTACTGAATTGCCATCGGCGATAGCATCATAGTTAGCGGCAACATAGTCATCTACAGCTTTGATAATTGCCCGTAATTCTCCGGCAGTATTAATATCCTGCAATTCAGTTGTCCGCTCAGCCGTTTTACGATATAAAACCGGAGTTACCAAAGCAATCAAAGCAAGCATTGCTAGCGCTTCAATCATCATACTGCCTAATTCTGAGGTACTTAATCTCTTTTTCATTGCTTTATCCTCCTACAACCGATTCACATAAATCATACAAGGAAATGACTCATTCACTTTATTCCCTGATAAACATTTTGATTTAAATGTTGCATCGTTTTTAATAAAATACGACGGAATAGAATTATTTTGAACATCAATTCCATCTATAATAAAATCACTGTTTAATCTGTTTCTGTTTTGACCGGAAGCATTGTTCCCCACTGTTGTTTTGGGAACGACAATACCGCAAGAGGCTCCTACCGCAACACGCGTATGCATTGCATTATAAAATTCCGGTATGATGCGGTTTGTTGAAACATTTTTCCAACGCTGGGGCACACGACCATAACTGATAACATATATTGCATTATGACCGGTATCGTTGCAATCTGTCACTTTTTCAGAGCCTTCAACTTTTGTGATTTCCCGTTTACCACTGGCATCAGGATTGCCATATTGCGCTTCATTTAGACAATAAACTGTCGAATAATACAGATTCGATTCGTATTTAAAACCAATCGGTAAAAAAGGACACAGATTGCCGCTATTTGAACTGTTACATACAGTTAATGTTCCGGCAGAAAGTCCATAACTGGAAGTCGGGTTATTGTGTTTGAGCAATAACTGCGCTTTGGCATATTTGACGGCAGCATCATGTTGAACCAAAAATTTTGTAATTGCCGCTTCCGCTAAAGGAGTATCTTGCTGACGTTGCAAATCAGCCCGCGGCGATAAATTGAAAGCCGCAAGCATCACAATAAATGTTGCCAATATCATCCAAACGTACATTTTTAGTCTCGTCCAGTCCCGTATATTTTTTAATATACCATATTTTTTAGCTTGTGTGAATATATCATAAGTTATGGATAGATAATTAATGGTTAATTTTAATAATTTTGTTACAAAAAGTTCTTGACGTTTTTTTATTCTTTATGTAAAAGGTTTCCTGAACCACAATTTATTAAAATCTCAGGAGAGGTGGCAGAGTGGTTTAATGCAGCGGTCTTGGAATCGCAGCGAAGCAAGATGGGCAAGCGAGGGGGAAACCACACCGAGCGCGCCGCAAACCGTTGAAAAGCGAAGCTTTTGAAAGACGGTTTTCTTGAAGAAAAGAAAAAGTTCATATTCCACGGAGAGGTGGCAGAGTGGTTTAATGCAGCGGTCTTGGAATCGCAGCGAAGCAAGATGGGCAAGCGAGGGGAAAACCACACCGAGCGCGCCGCAAACCGTTGAAAAGCGAAGCTTTTGAAAGACGGTTTTCTTGAAGAAAAGAAAAAGTTCATATTCCACGGAGAGGTGGCAGAGTGGTTTAATGCAGCGGTCTTGAAAACCGTCGAGGGGGCGACCCCTCCCAGAGTTCGAATCTCTGCCTCTCCGCCATTATAATAAAAAGACACCCTTTCGGGTGTTTTTTTTATTGATCATCAATGTTGATGGACTTGTAATTTTAAAAAATCCTTCTTTTTATATAATTTATTTTATTAGTTAATCATTATTTCAATCTTTGTATTTTATTAAATAAAATAATTTATACTAAAAGTTCAGGAGTGAGTAGAAATGTGGGTTATTTTTGGTTTGTTGACCAGTGTGATTGGGGCAACCTATTATATTTGCAACCAAAAATGTAAACTTTCCGCTGATATATTTATTATATACCGAGGTTTTTTTGTGGCAATAATGACAATGCCACTGGTTTTTGCATATTTCCATATCTTTCCTTGGCAATTTTATATGATTGCACTTTTTCAAGGTCTATGTATTTCTTATTCCGATTATAGGTATTTTCAGGTTTTTCAAAAATTCGGTGCGGAAAATGTAAATGCCCTCAGCCCTTTAAGTGTTTTTATTACGTTTATTTTATGGCTTATATTAAAACCAGAAACAATTGAAATATACCTTAAAACACCTGTTAAATCTTGTGTTATCTTTTTATCAATAGTGCTTATTATTTATGCGGTTATGAAATATAGAAACAGTAAAATCGGTAGAGATTGCTTAAAAGAAGTGCTGCCGTTGCTGTTTTTATCCACACTTATAGATACCAGTAATAAAATAATAACGGAATATAGCGAAGGACAATTATTGCCCCTTACTGTTCATCGGATAGCAATAACCGGTTGGATTATAGGTTTTGTTAATTTGTTTTTGAATCATAAAAATATTACCGATTATAAAGAATTAATTAAACCGAAAAATCTGCGTCAAGGCTGGTTTATTTTTTTAGTAGCGTTAAGTATGATTACAATAAATTTCGGAATGTATTATGTTCCTAATCCGGCGTATATGACGTCAATACTTTACTTGTCAATAATATGGATTGTAATTTTTAATAAAATGGCGATGATGTTCGGAAAATCAGTGCCATACCAACATATTAAATTAAAATGGATTTTACTTTTGCTTTTTGCCAGTGTCACACTGGTGCTTGCAACCAAATAAAAAATAATGGATTAAAACATAGATTAGTCCGTAGATTGTTTGATGTTTTCCGCCATTATAATAAAAAGACACCCTTTCGGGTGTTTTTTTTATTTTAATCGACTGGCTCTAAATTTTAAACTTCCATAAAAAGTTTATTGTGGAATTGACAGTACAAAAATTGTGCCCTTTTTCCATTTGGATTTCAAATCTATTTTAATATTTAAAATATCCGTCAGCTCTTTCACTATCGCAAGCCCTAAACCATAGCCCTGTTCTTGATTATGCGGGCATTGATAAAAAGCTCTGAACAGTTGTCGACATTGCTCTTGTTTCAACCCATACCCCTTATCTTTAATAATTATTTTAATCTTTTGCGGAAGCTTATACCACTTTAATTCTATCTTTTCCCGACCATACTTGAGGGCATTATTTAAAAGATTTCTGATAATCCGTTCCAATAGAATGCGATCCGTTTTAACCTCAATCTTTTTTCCGCCGTATAAAAACTTTATCCCTTTATAGAAGGCTATATTCTTATATTCTTGCGCCAAATTTGTCAGAAACGACTGTAATTCAACCTGACTGTCCTTACGCTTTAAATGACCGCTTTCCAACCTTGTAATCTCAAGCAAATTATCCAACCAAAATGTCAGATATTCCACCGAATTTTCAAGTTTAGAAACCAATTCTGCCTGATTTGACGATAAATTTTCATCTTTTAACAGTGATGTAAACAATTTAACAGCTTGAAGAGGTTGTCGCAAATCGTGACCTATTTCAGCATAAAAATAGGCTTTTTTACATTCGATTTGCTCCATTTTCCAAATTTTTTCTTTTAATATTCGGAGCTGATTATTGTTAATTTTTGTCTGCCTTATTTTTCTCTCCTTTTTGCTTTGATATATTCTCTTTTGATTGTTTTCCAAGATACAAAAAATCTTACCCGCTGCCGGATAAGATTTTTTAACACTGTGTCGCATAAAACATATTAAGCGTTTTCAAATAAGACCTTGTTCCTATATATTAAAATTAAACAGGAACAAAGTTCGTCCAGCGGCAAGAGGAAGCTTAAACCACCAATCCCGATATAAAAATTCATTATCTTTAACATATACCTCGGCATCAGCTTTGGATAACCGAGCGGAAGACAGTAAAATTTTTGCCCAATATTCCTGATAATCACTATAAATGACTATTTCCATTATCAAACCATCAAAAGTTTCCAATCTCATTTTCTGCTGAAACGGATATTTTCCCTCATCAAAATTCTGTACAGAGGTGACCTGCTCGTACCATAAATTGGTCAAAGCTTCAAAAACTTTCATATAATCATATTGTCGGTAAAGTTGCTTTGTCTTTTCATTTGTAAAAATTGTTCCTTCATCGCGGCGAAATATTCGTGTTCCGTTTTTCTCAAAAGCACTGATATCTATTCCCAAAAAATCTAACAACGGCTGACGTGTCCACGCTGTTGTTTCATCAGGTAAATTTATTTGCCAATTAGATGAATATATTTTTTCGTCATGGGGGTAGCGAATATAATGTTCTCCTAATTCCGTCGCATTGGCAATTTGAATTTCATCTGTTTTATTGCCTGAGGCATCGTATAATTTAACGGTTGACCATATTAACTTGCCTGTTTCCGGCATAACTTCCCGTCCGATTTTTCCCGAAGATATTTCTTGTTGCAAGCGCTGCAAGAATTTTAAATCAACATAATAGTTATCAGCCTCTAAAAGACGCCATATCTTTTCGTCCTGATAAACCGTCAATTGGTGGTTCGGCAACATAAATTCCATTTTTTTTATATTTTGTAAATGTTCTGCCGATGTAAACATTAAATTACCGCGAATACTCTTTTGGCGCAAAACATCTGCACGATACAGCAGGAATCCTGCTGCCACTGCCAAAATAACCGTTAACAACCATACTTTTTGAATTGTTTTAGCGGGCATTAAACTTCTCCTTAATTTTTCTGCGACTGCGCCGAATATACCCATTATAAGCCAAAATCAATAACAGGATTTCAACCAGCGGAATGATAAGCATATTTATAAGAATGATGTACTGTTTTTGTGTTTCAAAAGCCTTTTTTATCGTGTAATTATAATATTGCAATCTGTTTTCTATTTCTTTAACCTTATCCTGAATTTCATTCATCTGTTTAGCTGTTGATGCATTCATTCGTTGCACCCCGTTTTCAACGTTTTTACTCAATATATCATAATCCGTTTTCAAATCTTGTAATTCTGTTTGCAACCGACTGATTGTTTCTCTATGGCGCAAAGTTACCTGATTATATAATTGTGCCCCTAAACTTTCTTGATAAATTTTACTTTGCGACTTATAAAGCGGTGCAAATTCCGATTGTCCGAGCATAATATCAACGGCTCTCAGAATAAATTGCCCGTTGTCACTTAATTCACCATTTTCCAACCAGACATTATCCGTTATAAGATCACTGTCACCGATAAGCATTATTTCAGTCGGTTTAGCACTGTAATAGAGAAACGGCAATTTATTATCTGTGGCAAACTCAGGCTGTCCGGCAAATATTGACTGAAATTTTCCTTGGATGAAAACCGATAAAATATGCATTTTTTTATCTGCCTCATAACTTGAAATAATATAATTTTTTCCCATTTCCATTTCTTCTTTATGAAAAATCGCCCCGTCCTCTATTTTGAGTAATGGCGTCACACTTATATCATCCGTGTGCTCTTTTTCCATAAATTCCAAAGCCGTTTGTAACCGAATATCCGACAAACCTTTTGTTATCGGTTCATTTTGATTGATGGCTTCTTTTGTTAAGTTCAGCCAAAGCGGATACGATGTCTGCCGTGTTTCTTTTTGTCCTGAACGAATATATATTTTTTTTCCATAATAACGTGAACCTACCATCGTTTCTGAAGCTTCAACGCCCCAAGATGTCAATAGTTTATTCAAATCGGAAAGCGTTTCCTTCGTCATCCGATAATCTGCTTGTTCACTCAAAATATCCGCTAAAACGATAACTTTTCCCCCCGCCATAACGTATTGGTCTATCGCATACTGTAGCATTGGAGCAATCTTGCGCGGCAACACAAGAAGTAAAATATCTACGGACGATGGAATTTCTTTACTGCTCGGTGACAGCTCCATAATATTATACCTTTCCATTAATTCTTGAGCAATGGCATAACCGGTTATTCCTTTGGCAAATTCTCTTTTTATTATTTTATGGACAGGACTTATTAATCCGACAACTTTCTTTTTCGGTTGATTAAATTGCGTTATTATATTCGTCAAATCTTTTTCAAGCCAAAAGTCACGTTCCCAACTAAAATACGGAATTGTTAACGTTTTTCCGTCACCATCCTTTAACACGGCTCCGAAATACAAATTATTTCCGCCTTTTGCCGTTTGAAAAGCCTCCAAGCCGGCTTTTTTAGCTTCTTTTTCCTCCTCGGAATAAGGAATCGGATTTTTTACGGCAATAAAAAATTTTTCAGGATTAACATTTCGGTATTGATTTAAAAACTGCAATACAAATTCGGCATATTTGCCAACAACCGGATTTTCAGCGGAAATTTCCGATGAGTAATAAACCGTCACAAACACAGGCTGAGATAACAATTTTACCTGTTCAACACTCACTTGGGACAGAGAATTTCTTTTCGTATCCGTCATATCCATAAAAGAATTATCTATGGTTAATTTAAAAATGATATTCAAGGCAACGAAACTTATAACAAGTCCCGCTAAAATAAAGATAATTGAATGTTTTGCAATTGCTTTCAATATCGATTTCCCCTATTTTTTATTGTATTGAATGATTATTTTATTCAGCCATAACAAACCATACGACAAGAAAAGAAAATAACCTATACTTCCAATGCTCATCTGCCCCTGCAATAAAGGTTGATAATGTGTACTGAAATTTAAGATCCCCTTTAAATCTTCCCCCAATGTCGGAAAAAACAACCATACCGGTTTCACTAAAAAATTAAAATTCACACTTTCTACAAACCAGCCGCAAAACAGTGTCGACAAATAAGCTAAAATCGTGTGGCTGTTCAAAGCCGATATTAAACATCCTAAAGCACAAAACATCATCATAATCAAAAACTCTGCAATCAAAGAAGATATAATGTTTAGAGCATCTAATTCTATAAGTGTCGAAAGATAAGCAATAAAGGGGACCATTAAAACGATGAGGAGCAAGCAAAAAAGAATGGCGGCTAAAAATTTTCCAAAGACCAACTCTCCGTAACCTATCGGCTGAGTTAATAAGAATTCCAGTGTCCCCTGTTTCTTTTCTTCTGCCCACATTTTCATTGTCAGAGCCGGCAAAACAAGATTCAAAATAATCGGCTGATACAAAAAGAAAGAAATCAAATTGCGGTTACTGTACTCAAAAAAATACGCGGCATAAAATGTTGCACCGAAAGATAGCAAAAGATAAACGGCAATAACGACATAAGCCGTGTATGTTCTGAAATACCCTAAAAATTCTTTTGAAGCAATTGTCCATACTTTCATCACTGTTTCCCTCCGGTTAATAAACGGAAGGCTTTATCAAGACTCCCCTCCGAGCTGACTTGTTGAAGATCTTGCGGTGAGCCGTTCCATAAGAGATGTCCCTTATGAATTAAAACAACTCGCTTTGCCACCGCTTCCACTTCTTCCATAATGTGTGTTGAAACTATGATTAAATGCTCTTGACCGTATTCTTTAATAAATTGATGAATATGATATTTTTGATTCGGATCTAGTCCTTCTGTCGGCTCATCAAGAATAAGAATTTCAGGTCGGTGGATTAAGGCACCGGCAACACCAACACGCCTCTTAAATCCTTTAGATAATGTTTCTATTTTCTGATTCAGAACCTCTCGTAATTGCAAATTTTCAAGGACGAATCCTAAATTATCAATAAATTCCTCTTTTTTTTGTTTCCACAAGCCGGCAATAAATTTGAGATATTCATAAACTGTCATTTCCGGATATAACGGAGAATTTTCGGGAACATATCCTAAGTATGAAAGACCGCTTCTGTCGCTCTGAATGTTTTTTCCGTTAATAAGGACTTCTCCCTGTGTCGGCCGTATAAATCCTGTCATCAACTTCATTAAAGTGCTTTTACCGGCACCGTTCGGACCAACCAGAAAAACAATCTCTCCTTTTTCAAAGGAAAGATGGATATTGTCCAGTGCCTTAATGTTTCCATATTGTTTTGTCAGATTTTTAATTGTTATCATTGAGTTGTCCATTCCTCTTTTACACTTTATTCTAATCATATTTTCTTAAATTTTCACAAATATTTTAATTTTATCATTTTGAGTGGTGACAAATGCATAATTTTATTTTATTTATATAGTAACTACTAATTCTGGAGATATAACTGTGGAAGAAACTTACACAAAAGAAGAAACAAAAGCATTAAAAGTAGGAATGTGTGTCGCCATCATTATGGCTTTATGCTTTACCGTGAATTATCTCACCAAGGAAAAAGTCGAGCATTTTGAAGATGGCATTTACTATCCGCTTAAGGCTCGTTTCGGCCGCACAGACGGCTTAATGCTTGGTGACCCCGTCAGATTATCCGGTATGACAATAGGTCGTGTTGTTGATGCTCATTTAGATGAGCATTTCAATGCCGTTTTAACTTTAGATGTTAAAGAAGGAACCAATATTCCTACCGACAGCAGTGCCGCCATTGTCAGTTCCGGCATTATGGGTGGAAAATACATTGAAATAGAACCCGGCGGTGAAGAAGATTTTCTGAAAGCTAATGACGAGTTTTCATATACCCAAGATGCTATGGTTCTTGAAGAACTTGTTGACAGAATTATCAGCATCGGTAAAGCAAACCGTTCCAAAACTCAGCTTGAGCATATTGAAAACGCCAGTCACCAATTGACTGATTAAAGGAGATTATCATGAATAAAAGACCTGTTGAAACAATTATGGGCATCGTTGTTATTGTGATTGCCGCTTTGTTTATGTTTTTCGCATACCGCGTATCTGATTTGCAAGTTGTCAAAGGATACACCGTTTCCGCACATTTCTTAAAAGTCGGCGGTTTAACCATCGGCTCTGATGTGCGCATTAACGGAATTAAAGTCGGAACCGTTATCAGTCAAAAGTTAAATCCTGAAGATTATGTTGCAGAAATAAAAATGAGTTTATCACCTGATTTGAAGTTACCGAACGACAGCGTTGCCGTTATTGCCAGTGATGGTTTGATGGGAAATAAATTTATTAAAATTGAACCGGGAAAAGCTTCTGAAATACTATCCGACGGTGATGAAATTACACATACTAAAGATTTCAAAACTTTAGAAGATATGGTCGGTGAAATTATTTTTATGGTGACCGATAATGGAGATAAAAAATAATTTTATAGCAATAGCCGCGCTTGTTGCCGGATTAGGAGTTTCGACTTCCGTTTTTGCTGCCACTATTTCTATGAATATGGCAAAAATGCAGGCGCTGGATAAAGTTACCGGTAAAATGAATGTTATTAATGTTCCGGTTAACGGTGAAGTTAAATTCGGAAGTTTTTCCGTTATTGTCCGAAGCTGTCAAACAACACCTCCCGAGGAAACCCCCGAGGATTATGCCTTTGTTGATGTTGCTGATACGAATCGAGAAGGTAAAACTTATAATATCTTTAAGGGATGGATGGTTTCTTCTTCCCCCTCATTAAATTCGGTTGAACATCCGATTTATGATGTCTGGTTATTAAAATGTTTTAATAACCAGATCAATCCATCGATGCTTCTATCCGATCAGCAGCTTGAGGAGCGTGATAATTTGAAAAAATTAAAAGATGAAGATATTTCTAAAGAAGCACAAAAAGCTATTGAATTTCAGAAACAAAACGTAGAAAAGGAAGAAGTTGCCAAACTCAAACAAGCAGAAGAAGACAAAAAATTGGAGGAGATACAGGAGAATAAAGAACGGCAACAAGCATTGGATGATGAACTTCAAACCAGCATCGAAGCGGCCGTTTCAGACGCCTCTAACGATACCCTTCAAGGAGATGGTCCTATTTCCCTGTTAAATATGGGGCATTCTGAAAACCCTCCTGCTCCGCAAAAAGACAAAGTGTCCGCCCCACAGGTTGAAGAATCGGCAACAGAAAATTCACTTTCCGAAGATGTGAATATTAATGAAGTTGTTGTGATAGAAGATACCCACCACGAAACTGTTGAAGACTTACAACTTCCGCCCGATATTGAAGATATTATGCCGCAACCTAAAAATTAAGAGGATTTTTTATGTCTGATATTGATGTCAGTTTTGTTATGACTGTTTACAATAAGGAATATTATCTTCCTTCCGTATTAAAAGCTCTTCTGAATCAAAGCGGTGTTAAGAATCCGGAATATATTTTTGTAGATGATGTTTCATCTGATCATTCTGTCGACATTATCCGAGAGGCGACAAAAGGTTTGCCTAACGTCCAAATTGTGGTCAATGAAAAAAATCAAGGAATCAGCCGTAACACCAATAAAGCTATTGCGTTAGCGCACGGTGAATACATACGTTTGCTTGATTCTGATGATATTTTTCCGATTGATTCAACGGAAATTTTGCTTGATTTAGCTAAATCAAATAATGCCGATATGGTCTACGGTTGCTTTACCAAAACCGGTGAAGAACCGCAAGAGCTGACGAATCTTAAAACCGGCGATTTTACTTATAAATACTATCCTGATGCTTTATATGGTGTTTTGCATAACCGTTTTACACGGATGGGACAATTGATAAAGACTTCCGTTCTAAAGGCGGCAAACGGTGCTGATGAGCGTGTTTTCATTCAAGACGAATCGTTACCTTTACGCGTTGCAATAAAAGCCAATGGTGCTATAAAAATGTCTGCCAATGTGGTGTTAGTCCCTAAGGAAATCGGGAATTTTTCAGGCAATAAAGTCCAACTCGATAATGACCGCTTTATGGCATATTATTTTGCCATCACCGACCATATTTATGACATAGCAAAAGATAAATTAGCTTTAATGAATAAGCGTGCAGTTTCCGCCTATTGGAAAATGATTAAAAAAACACATAAACTTCCTTATCTGCATTGGGGATTTGCAAAATATTTGCAAGCCAAATTATGTAAACCTCAGCCAAACTTGTCCGTTTTGAAAAAAATGTATGACGAGTTTATAGGCTTAAAAGGGATTAGGCGATAAATTGCGTTCAATCTGTTTTTTATCTCTCGGTAGGAGCTGGGGATAATTAGGATGTGCTTGCAAATAGCTTTCCAATGTCTCGCCGGCCTCCAAATATATAATCGGCTTGCCGGTTGCTTGCCATTGCGGCAACCGTTTGTCATAATCCTCTTTAGAGCTGACACGATTAACATATTCTTCTGAATTTCCGCGGTTAATAAAACGCTGACGGTATTCATCTAAAGCTTCGCGCGTCGGCAAAAATATCTCATAATCAATGCCGGCTTTATCTAAATGTGGCAAAGACTGCTCCGGATGACACCAAACGAGGATATAATCGTATTTACCGATGTTTTCTTGAATGGCGGCAACGTAATTATTCGGAAAATTCGGATTAAGCTCTTTCTTGGCAATACCTTGACCTTTAACGGCTTCGGCATCATATTGTTCGTAGTTTTCAACCACATATTTATATGGCGTAGATTCCAAATCTAAAACGTTTTTATACTTTTTTGCCAGCGTTGTTTTGCCGACACCGCCGAAACCAGCAATAATCCGTGTCATTTTATCTGTTCCTTTGCTTCTAAATGCTCTAAAATATCTTTAAGACGATTTTTGCCTGTTACTTGTATAACCTGACTGCCGAATGACTTAACTTTCTCCAATATGTTCGGATTGTCGTCAATCCACACAAAATTATGCGCCGGAATACCGAAATATTGTTCAAGTTTAGCCACAAAAAACGGTGATTCTTTGGCATGAAAATTACCATTTTTCTCAGCAAAACGCATATCAAACACCGCAAACGGCAAATCATTCGCCACAATATTAAATTTTGCCTTTAAGACATAATTTAAATGCGCCAGATGATTGTTGGTGCAAATGCAAATCTGACATTTTCGGCTGAGCTTTGATAATTTTTGCAAAATGCCGTCGCTGTCGGCTTTTATGTGTGAATAATCAATATACGCCACCATTTTTAAGATAAAATCTTCGGTCGGCACATCAACTTTCTGCGCCACGGAAGCGATATAATTGTAAAATCCGCTGATGGGCTTGTCGCGAGTGCAATTTTCAATATAATTAAACTTTTCGTCTTTTAAGCCGAGGTCATCGCACACCTCATTAAACGCATACACCATAGCGTTAATGTCAAGCTCGGACGGATGATACAAAACGCCGTCGCAATCCACAATCAGCAATTTATCGGCCATCGCTTGTTCTCGAATTGGGTTTAGATGTATCGGAGCTGTCAATAAAGGCGCAGATTTTATCCATTGGCAAAGGGAAATGCGTGGCATCAATTTTTAAGGTTCTGCCCATTTCAAATTCCGGCGTATGCGTGCGGTGCATTGCGCTTTGGTAATCTTCAAAAATCTGATATGCCGGTTTATCGCCGTCTTTAGGTGGATAACTCTGGAAGTAATGCCCTGGGTGCCGCTTGCCGGATAAATCACGTTCATGAAAACGGCGATAGGCTTCTTCCAGCGGCAAATCAAGCCGCAAATTAAGGATGTTTTTGTTTTTTAAGGCTGCAGTCAGCATTTCTTTGTGGCGGTCGCAGAAAGGATATTCCAACAGCGGCACAAGACCTTGCTCCGTATAATCCAAGGCTTCGTCCAAGGCGATTTTGAACGCGGCGGCTTTTAATTTGCGCCGCTCGTCCGGCGAAGCAAAGCCCAATGTATCGTATAAACTTTCCTGAATTAAATCGACCGACACGGCAACCGCATTGGCATATTTTTTCTGCAACTCTTTGACGAGTGTGGTTTT
>JAFUSU010000027.1 GCA_017467515.1 Alphaproteobacteria bacterium | reverse complement strand
GTATGAACTCGGGTTATCAATAGCAGAGTTAACTTTTTTACCTGTTGCCAAACGTTCTTGTGTTTGGCTCATTAAATCAGCGGTTCCCTGTAATGATAACAAGTTAGAACGCATACTTGCGGTTAATGAAATCTGAGACATAGTCTTTCTCCTATTAAAAATATTGATTTACATTGTTATCCACCTTACTGGCGGTACTAACAGAATTAAGTATATCATATTTTTGCTTAAATTTCAATTAATAAAAGCAGAGTCGTTTTTATCTTTTCTCTTAATTCAAAAAATAAATTTTAGCCAAATTAACGTTTTTTTATTGTTTTTTGTCTATAAATGTGCTATAAAAAATATAGGATGTCTTTTGGAGATAGAAAATGGCAGAAACGGAAGCAAAATTGGATTTATCGGATTATTACGGCTCTTGTGATGCAAATGAAATGAAAGCACACTTGAAAGCAGAGCTGAGTGAAAGTTTGCAACAACAATATACTAAAATTGCTAAAGATATTGCCGACTTAAGGTCTGAAAATAATTCTGCCAGTTCGTCGGATATTACACGCGAGCGAGCTAAATTAATGGAGGAACTTGTTCCTATTAAAGCTAAATTGGCGCAAATAGATGAAAAAATTCAAAAGAACAATTCCGTATTAACAAAATTTTACAATATCCGCGAATCTGCAACTAATGATCCGAAAGACAAAGACAAAAAAATCAGCATAGAATTTAATGAAAACGGAGAGGCTGTCTTAAAAGTTTCTGTTGAAAAACAAATGGACGGCTCTCATTTTGATTTTAGTATTCACGATGGAAAAGTTGTTTTAGGCAATATGTCTCCTGAACAAATGATGGAAGCTATCGACTTTTTATCACGTCGCGGTTTGAGATACGAATTACCTCCGCAGGCAGACAATGAGGTTAAAAAATATAAAGAAGAGGTTCTTGATAAAAGGGAATCGGAAGAACCGAAAATTGCCCCAGAAGAACAATTAAACGATGTTTCTCCGGAGTTGGCTGATAAGCCGTTGGAACAGATGACGGAAGAAGAAAGACGACAAATTACTTCTGCGCTTGAGAAAGAATCTCAACAAAATTCTGCTGCGACCATCGGGTTTAATCCGGAAGCCGAGGCAGAAGAAGCGGCTTATGCGGCTTCTAATGCAGATGCTACGCCTGCTCCGGCTGCCGAAAAGCCTGAAGAAAAAGAAAAGACTTTTGAGGATGCAAAAAAAGATTTTCGTGATTGGGCTGAAAACAGACTTGGTAAAGAAAAAGGGTTTGGCTTGCATATCAGTTGGGGTGGTTTGGGTAATACTTTCAGTTTTTATCAGGATAATAACCAAGATTGGTATAGTGAAGACGGTAAGCACGATAAAAAAGGTAAACATAAAGAAGACGGTTTGTTGTTCCGTGTTAAATTGCATAAAGGAAAAGACGGTAAATTAGGCGGTATCAGCTATTATGTTCCTAAAAACGGTAAAATTCCGGATAATTTAGCCGGCAAGATGGCTGCAATGGTAAAAGCTCAAGGGGCTGTATTTATGAATTTTCCCGAAGATTTACCGGATACGGATCCCGGAGTGTTTCGTAAAGCTTGTGCCCAAAACGGTGTTATTCCGACCGGCAAAAATTTTAATTTTAACGAAAATCAAGCTCGTAATATGATTAAAGAAGCTGAAGCCAATTTGAATAGTGACGCTACTTTGAAATATAAGGGGCAAATGGGGCGCTATCTTTTGAAAAGAGAAAGGGATAAAGGAGAAAAGGGTAATAAGTCGATTATGGCGTATGCACAATCTTTAATTGATGAGCAAAAATTGGATTCTTTGAAAAACTGTTTTGAAACCCATATTATGCCCGAAATTGATCAATTGAATGCTGATGCAAAGGCTGAGGATATTATTGGTGCATCTGATGCTTCCAATAAATTATTTGAGATCTTTACCAGCGATAGACAAAGACCTATCGGTGAAGCTCTTAATAATTTAGGTTTTACGCCTGACGTTCTTAATCGTTTTAATTTATCAGCAGAACAGCAGCAAGCTTTTCAGAATATCAGAGCAACCCAAAGTAATGATTTAAAAGCAGATGAATTACAGCTTGTTTATACAATTATGAAAATGAAATATACGCAAGATGCAAAGAAAAAATTGGATGACAGAACTGCGTCTAAAAATGATGATCAAACAGCAACATATGTTGATAAAGAAGTTGATACTGCTTCTAAAAAATTGCAGAATCTTGGTCGTAAATTTTCCAGAAAAGGCGTTCAAAGTATTGGGTTCCCTGAGTTCTCAACCGGTAGATACGAAAAACCGGCTGTCAGTGGCCGTTCTCATTCTGCCTCAATGGCTATGGAAGCCGCAAGACAACGATTGGCCGAAAAGCGAGGTCTGTAGTTCTTGTTTTCAGAGAAAAAACAACTATATCCCTTCTCAATTAAGAGAGGGGATTATGTTTATTGTTGTTAATGATAAAATGCAAACCGATTACCAATATGAACTGATTGAACAAGAGGGGCAGAATTTTGCGCCGGATTTTAAGCCGGAGTTGACGCCGCCAAAGATGCTGGAACTAGGGGTATTTGAGGGAAAATATCTCAATGATTGTCGCACTGAATTTCCGTCTTATTGGTTTGAAAACGCCAAAACAGCCTCTTTAAGTACGCCGGAAATTAATTGTTTTAAACTCAAATCACGTCTTAGTTTGCAAGAATGGCAAAGGAGAGGTTGGATTATCGGTCCTGATGTTCGCGGGTGGTTTCAGTGGTATTGTCGTTATTATTACGGACGGCGAATTCCGGATATTGATGCTATTCAGATTAAACGATGGAAAGCCTTTTCCCGTCATGCAGCACAGATTAGGCTGAATTGTCCGTTGTTGGATTTCGAATGTCGTCCGAAACAGCGTCAAGCCTTATTACAATGGGCTTATAATCCGTTTATATAAGGCGATATTGGATGTTATTAGAATGGACCCTCGGATCAAGTCCGAGGGTGACGGTGCGGAGAGGGCTGACTCTCGTGTCAAGTCCGAGGGTGACGGTTAAAATAGTACGAGAGTAACAGAAAGAATAAATAAAAACCCCTTTCGGTAATTGCGAAAGGGGTTTGATTCTAATAAAAGCAGTTTACTTTTTTAAGACGGCAACACCGGGGAGCTCTTTGCCTTCCATCCATTCGAGAAAAGCACCGCCTGCGGTTGAAATATAAGTAAATTTCTTTTCAACACCGGCATTAGCCAAAGCAGAAACGGTATCACCACCACCGGCAACAGTCATTAATTTGCCTGCTTGAGTACGTTCTGCGGCATGTTGTGCAACAGCGTTGGTGGCTGTATCAAACGGTTTTAATTCGAATACACCCAACGGGCCATTCCAAACCAAAGTTTTGCACTCATCAATTTTGGCGTTAATAGCTTTAATGGTCTTTTCGCCGACATCGAGCAAGCTCCAGCCCTCGGTAGGAATATTATCCAAATCAACGGTTTTGTGTTCGGCACCGGCTTTGAATTCTTTAGAAACAACGACATCTTCAGGCAAAACAATTTCGCAATTGTTAGCTTTAGCGGTTGCCATAATTTCTTTAGCGGTGTCAATCATATCCATTTGAACCAAAGAGTTAGCCTCATTAACGGTATCAATGCCGCTGGCTTTCATAAAGGTATGTGCCATACCGCCGGAGATAACAAGCTTATTAACTCTTTTAACTAAGTTGTTTAACAGGTCTAACTTGGTTGAAACTTTAGAACCGCCGACAATAGCCATTAACGGACGTTGCGGATCATTCAAACCTTTAGAGAGCGCATTGACTTCTTCTTCCATCAGACGACCGAAAGCTGCCGGTTTGGTTTTAACGGCGGCAACCATAGAGGCGTGTGCACGGTGAGCGGTTGAGAAAGCGTCAGAAACATAGGCGTCAACCGGCGCAGTTAAAGCTTTGGCAAAATCTTCATTGCCTTTCTTTTCTTCGTCATAAAAACGGAGATTCTCGAGCAACAAAACTTCGTCATTTTTCATTGCTTTAATGGCAGAAGCGACTTTTTCGCCAATGCAGTCATCAACAAAAATAACTTTGTGCCCTAAAGATTTTTCCAAGTCTTTAACAATGTGGCTCAGAGAGTTTTTCATATCGCCTTTGCCTTCCGGACGACCAAAGTGAGAGATAACGACAACTTTTGCGCCTTTACTCATTAATTCTTTAATGGTTGGAACCGTGCGGTCAATACGTGCGGTATTGGTAACCTTAAAATTTTCATCCATCGGAACGTTTAAGTCAGCACGGAGCATAACGACTTTACCGTTCAAATTTCCTAAATCATCAATAGTTTTATATTGCATTTGCTTTTCCTTAAAAATTGCGTTGCTTTGCAACTGGTTTTATGGATCCCCGATGTGTCAAATCCTGTAGGGTTTGACCTCGAGGATGACAGGAAGAGGAGTAAAAAAAGAATCCCCGTCGCTCTCCTTGGGACTTGTGTTGCTTTCAGCAACCTGTCTTGTGGATACCGGATATGACACAGCCAGCAGGGTGTGCCTTCCGGTATGACAAAGGGAGAGGCGCGGGGATTTAATAGTCACTAGCCGTTAACTTTTGCCATGTGAGCAATGAGGTCTAATACTTTGTTTGAATAACCCCATTCGTTATCGTACCAGCTGACAACTTTAACGAAAGTCGGTGTTAATTGGATACCGGCTTTAGCATCAAAGATAGAGGTACGCGGATCGCCCAAAAAGTCAGAAGAAACAACGGCATCTTCAGTATAACCTAAAATACCTTTTAATTCGCCTTCAGAAGCTTTCTTCATAGCAGCGCAGATTTCTTCATAAGTAGCAGGTTTTTCCAAGTTGGCGGTTAAGTCAACAACAGAAACATCTAAGGTCGGAACACGCATAGACATACCTGTTAATTTGCCGTTCAAAGAAGGAATAACTTTACCGACGGCTTTAGCGGCACCGGTAGAAGACGGAATGATGTTACCGCTTGCGGCACGACCACCACGCCAATCTTTCATGGATGGACCATCAACCGTTTTTTGAGTAGCGGTTGTGGAGTGAACGGTTGTCATCAAGCCTTCTTTAATACCGAAAGCATCGTGTAAAACTTTAGCAATCGGAGCCAAGCAGTTGGTTGTGCAAGAAGCGTTAGAAACAAACTGTGTGCCTTTTTTGTAAGAATCGGTGTTAACGCCGCAAACGAACATTGGTGTATCGTCTTTAGAAGGTGCAGACATAACAACGTATTTAGCACCGGCATCAATGTGACCTTGAGCTTTTTCTTTTGTTAAGAATAAGCCTGTTGATTCAACAACATATTCAGCGCCGATTTCGCCCCATTTCAAGTCAGCAGGGTTTTTCTCAGCGGTAACGCGGATAGCTTTACCGTTAACAACGAGCTTGCCGTCTTTAACTTCAATAGAACCTTTGAATTGACCGTGCATTGTGTCATAACGCAACATATAAGCCATGTAATCAACATCAATCAAGTCATTGATACCGACGATTTCGATATCATTTCTCTCTTGAGCAGCACGGAAAACTAAACGACCGATACGGCCAAAACCGTTAATACCGACGCGAATTGTCATATTTATTATCTCCTTAAAATTTGGCACACCAAAAAGGAATGCCGTTTGTTAATTCATTCGGAGGTAATGTATCACGGAATCATATTTTTTCAAGAGGTTATTGAGGGGGTGTGGTCAAATGGACTTGAATATTTTTGAAAAATTTTTGTTTATTTTTTGTTTTTTCTCTATTAAAATGCTTTTGAGCGTAAGAAATTGCGTTCTGCGTGCCTCAAGGTGCAAAAGAGCTTTGAACGGCTCATACTGTATACGGTGTTTCGATATAACATCGTCAGTTTGTTATCTGTAGTGAGGATTATATGATGAAAAGTTTTGTTCTTAAGTTTGGTAACGCTTTGATTAATTTGTGTGCAGTTTTGTTTATAGGTGTGGTTCTTGTTGGTAGTATAGTTGAAATGACTGAAAATTTTGCTCGAGGTATTTTGTTTTTAGTCATAGGTGTTATGTTGTTTACAGTTTTCTTTTATTTAAGTTATCTGCTTATGTCTATCAATGATTATTTAGGAAAAATTTATAAGTGTTTATCGAATAATGAAAAATCTAAATAATACAATAAAAAGGCGGAAGATAAAATTCCGCCTTTTTTAAGAGCCCTATCTAACTTCCCCTTGAAAAGGGGAAGAATAAGAAGCAGTATGTTTCAAAATATTCCTCCCCTGTTAGAGGGGAGGTTAGGAGGGGTATTCTGTATCTGTTTTTATCTACCCTCCCTAACCCTCCTTCAAATAGGGAGGGAATAAATAGATTTATCTATCTAAATGTTGTTTTATAACCTCTAAACAGCCGTCTATATTTTCTGATATTTCATTATTCCAAAATCGAAGAACGGAAAACCCTTTGTTCTTTAAGTACGCATCTCTTTTTATATCGTTAGGTTTTTCACAATGCTGTCCACCGTCCAACTCAATAATTAATTTTTTCTCAAAGCAAATAAAATCGACAATATATAAATTATCAATGATATATTGCCTTAAAAATTTATATCCTAATTGTTTGCGACGAACTTTGTTCCAAAGAGTTTGCTCTGCTAAAGTCATATTTGTGCGTAAGGTGCGGGCGTTTTTAAGGTAGCGTTTATGCTTGTCTTCCATTGTGTTAACCCTTCCTAACCTCCCCTTAAAAAGGGGAGGGACAATAAGCAATATTCAGCTTAGTTTTTCTTTAACATCACTTCGGGGGATTCAATGCCGAGTAGATACAGCAGTTTGGTGAGAATATCTCTGACCAGACGGGCTAAACGCAAACGAGAGGCGGCAATTTCCGTGCTTTCGGCATTCATAATGGAAGATGCATTATAAAATGTACTGAATGTTTGTGCCAAAGTATAAGCATAATCGGAAATAATGCTCGGTTCTTTGCTCTCATGGGCGCGCATAACCACATTGTTTAACTGCATAATTTTAAGAGCCAAGTCGCGTTCTTCGTTATTGGTTACGATAACGTTGCCTTCTTTGATATTATCCGCTTTACGCAGAATCGAGTTAATGCGGGCGATGGCATATTGAATATATGGTCCGGTTTTGCCGTCAAACTTAGCGAAATCTTCCAATTCAAAAATGTAGCCCGAGGCGATATTATTTTTCAAGTCTTGGAACTTAATGGCAGCCATAGCGATTTGCGAAGTTAATTTTTCGATATATGCGGCATCGTATTTGTCATCCGGTTCGGGCATTGATTCACGAACTTTATCTTTAGAGAGTTTAATCAAATCTTCCAAATTCATCACACCGCCGTCACGGGTTTTGAAAGGTTTACCGTCTGCGCCGTTAACCGTACCGAATCCGATATGTTGTAATTTAACATTCGGGGCAATGCCCAATTTTTCGGCTACTTCAAAAACTTGTTCAAAGTGCAGAGATTGGCGCTTGTCGACAACATAAATAATTTCATCTGCTTTTAGGTCATCAACACGCATTTTAATGGTGGCAATATCTGTTACCTGATAAGCATAGCCACCGTCACTTTTAACGAGAATGACCGGTGGTTTGGGCTTATTGGTTTCTTCCAAACGGATAATGGTTGCGCCGTCATCAACTTCAGAAATGCCTTTTTGTTGAGCAATTTTGACAATTTCTCCGCAAGTTTGATGTGCGTCACTTTCGCCGAGCCATAGGTCAAAATGAGCATCGAGCTCATCATAATTTTTCTTAACCGCGGTAACAGAAACATCTCTCAAATGTTGCCAGGCTTGGCGATATTCGGGGTTGCCGTCTTGCAATTCGGCGGTGATTTGACGTGCGGTTTCTTTTGCCTCTTCATCTTCTTTGCAACGGCTATTGGCTTGCTTATAAAAAGCGGAGATTTCTTCAATATTGTAAGTGTCGGCTTTGCTTAAATCGCCGTCTTTGCGGATAATTTCAGCCAAAATCATTCCCATCGGCGTTCCCCAATCACCAAAATGGACATCGGATATTGTTTTATTGCCGACGAAATCTTCAATGCGGCGGATTGATTCTCCGATAACAGCAGAGCGCAGATGACCGACGTGCAAGGCTTTTGCAACATTTGGTCCGCCAAAATCAAGAACAATGGTTTTCGGTTCGGCAATTTTTTTACAACCAAGTCTGTTATCTGTAGCGGTCGAATCGATAATTTTTCCGATTAAAGAATTATTGATTTTGATATTAATGAATCCCGGACCGTCAACGGATATGGATTCAAAGTCAGCGTCTTTTTTCAGTTCCTCGGCAATTTGAGAGGCAATTTCGCGTGGATTTTTGTGTTCTGATTTAGCCAAAGCCAAAGCTCCGTTGCATTGAAAGTCGCTTAAATCCGGACGATCTGACGTTTTTACAAAGGCGAATTTATTATCAAACCCCAGCGTATTAAAAATAGCGGATAATTTTTTGTTAATGGTTTGTTCTAAAGATAAAGTCATTTTGAAAATCCTATTTTACACATTTATAATAAGCTGTTGCCGGTAAGAGAACTTTGCAGGAAAATCCGTCTTTTTTTACAAATTCGGCACGTGTGCCGGTATGGTTTTTGACGCATTCTTCGTCAGCCATTTTTTGTAATTCTTCATCAGATGTCAACAATTGATTGTAACAAATTGCCGGCGCGTCAATTTTTGAATGCCCCGTATAAAGCTTAGAAACATCAGATGTTCCGGGGTTGCGGCGGCGATCAATATAAGGATCAAGAATTGTACAACCGCTGAGGACGGCTGACAATAAAACGAGATTTAGTATTTTTGCTCTAGACAATTTAAAAAACTCCATTACATTACTCATATCTAACTACATATATATGAAGATGATAAAAATGCAAAGTGAAAATAAATATCTTGGTGATGATAAATTTAAAAAATTTTTAGAGCACTACCATTGTCCGACACCTTTAGAGGTTGTTAAAATGAAATTCAGCGGCGCAATTTGCTCGCCAAACCTTCAGTTACGACCAACAGATGTTATATCTTCTTTTTGGCCGGAAAATCGTGCGCCTCGTCTTGAAACGAAAGATGAAGCTGATTTATTTTTTAAATTTTTTATGGGCCTTTGGGACGAGCTGTTTGCCGATATAAAAAAGAATCAACTTGAGCTTCCTGTCTATGACAAACCGGCAAATGCTTCGGAATTTGCTGCACTTTGCCGTGCGCGTTACGATCAGATAGAATATGGTTTTGTTGAAGGTTTTTGGGGCGGACAAGAGAATCTTAAATTACCGTTTTATCTGGCAGAATTGATTGATTCTCTTTCTCAAATGGCTGAAGTCTATGCTACTTTGGCGCAAAAATCGGAAACGCAATCCGAAATTGATAATTTGAAGAAACATTTCAGAGCCACCGATGCGATGGTGGAAAAGGCTATAGCTTTTTTAATTGAAAACTCTGTTCTACCGAGAATCGAAAGTTTACAAAGAACTATTCATTAGTTAAGGAGTTATAATATGGAGTTATTGGAAGGTCTTTTAACAAGGCGCTCTGTTCGTCAGTTTGACGCGAGTAAGTCTATCAGTCAGGCGGATTTGGAAGAAATTATAAAGGCTGCGCAATATGCCCCGTCTGCACATAATAAACAACCGTGGGAGTTTTTGATTTTGACGGATAAGGAAAAGATGTCGGCTTTACGCCACGTCCAGCCGTGGACTTCTTTTGCAAAAGATGCGGCAGCCGTGATTTTGGTTTGTGGAAATACAGAAGAATCTTTCAGTCGGCATAAAGAAGATGAAACGTGGAATTATTCCGATATTGATTGTGCATTGGCTGCTGAAAATTTATTGTTAGCCGCACATTCAAAAGGAATCGGGGCTTGTTTTTGCGGGGCAGCACCGATGCCTAAGGTTATTGCCGGATTGCAGGAAATGTTCACCCTGCCTGATTATATCCGCCCGCTATCGATTGTTATTTTAGGATATCCGAAAGAAGAACCGAAACAGCCGATTGATCGTTTCAAACAAGAAAAAATTCATTGGGAAAAGTGGTAGTTATTCGGTAAATGTCAGCATAATATATTTAGCCTGTAAAGGAACTTTAACCGCTAACGTAAACGGAATTTTTGCTTGTGCTTTGATGGTTTTTTCCTCAATCAAATGCTTGCTTTGTAACATTTCTTCCGCATTTGTATCCAGAATATTAACTAAAACGGGCGGCAAAGAAAGGTCATTATTTGTTGTGTTGAAAATGAATCCTTTAATCGTCAGCCGACGAGGGCTTTCTTTAGAATCGTAACTGCGGACAACATTTTGAAACTCCAGACCTTCACCGATGATACGGGAAGGAATGCCTATTTGAGAGAAAACACTTTCCAGTTGCGGAAATTTGCGGACCAATGCATATCTGTTACCGAAAATACTCAAGGCGATGATGATAAGAAGGGTTAAAACTTCAAGGCTGATTGTTATACGACTGCGCCAACCGAGCAATTTTTTTATTTTCGGAAAGAGTTTTTTTGCAGGAGGAAGACTTTCCAGTTCCGTATCTATTTTTTCCGTTTCATCTTTCAGACGAGAAAAAATTTGATTCATTTCATCATCGCTGACTTTTGTTTCAGGAGCTTCTTCGGTTTCTTCTTTATTTTCGGAATCTTCGGCGGGCGTACTGATGAGTTCATCTTCCGCATTGGCAATAACGTTTTGAGGAACCGCATCATTTTCTTGTTCAGAGGTTCCTTCGACGGCTGTCATATCGGCGTGTGTGCAGAGCCAAACTTCTCCACAGCGACTGCATTTTAATTTTTTGCCTTCGGCGGGGATTAATCCTACCTCAATAGAGTAGCAAGTGTGACATTTAGGACAGTAAATCTTCATTCAATACCTCTTGAGGCTAATATATTATCAAAAAGCATTTAATCAAAGCAAAAAAACATTTTATTAAATATATTTCTTGCTGTATGCTGGAAAAAATTAAGGAGGCGAATCTTGATAAAAAATGTCGGAGATGTTGATTCTGTTATCAGTATGCAAAATGTCGGTATCCGCTATGGACAAGGTGCAGAAGTTTTAAGCGATGTTAACCTTATCTTGAAAAGAGGATCTTTTCATTTCTTAACGGGGAAAAGCGGCGCCGGTAAAACGTCGTTGCTGAGTATGATGTATTTATCTCAAAAAGCATCACGCGGAATCGTTAAAATTTTTGGACGCAATGTTTCTTATGCGGATAGAGATAGTCTTGCTTTATTAAGGCGTAAGATAGGTGTTGTTTTCCAAGATTTCCGTTTATTAGATCATATGTCTTCCTTTGATAATGTTGCTTTACCGCTTCGCGTGTGCGGAATGGATGAAAGAGAAGTTCGTAAACGGGTAACGGAACTGTTACGCTGGGTTGAGCTTGATCAAAAAATAAATGAACCGACATCAACATTGTCCGGTGGTGAAAAACAAAGAGTTGCTATTGCAAGAGCGGTGATTAATCGTCCGGAAATTTTACTTGCCGATGAACCGACAGGTAATGTGGATAGTGATATTGCTCATAAATTAATGAAACTTTTTGTGGAACTTAATAAACTGGGAACGACGGTCGTTATAGCAACGCACAGCGAAAGACTAATTACCGATTTCCCATATCCCAGACTGCATTTGCAGAACGGAGGACTTAAAATTTATCGCCCGATTGTTGAAAAGAAAATAGGGAGAGGCACTTATGACTAAAAATATAATCAGCTCCCGCAAGCAGGAAGTTCCTTTGCAAGATGACACGTCCAATATCTTTTTGCAGGTTATGGTTTGTATCGCCGTTTTTTTATCAGGTGTGGCTTTGGCCGGTGTTTTGGCGGTTAATGCGATGTTAAATTCTTGGAATGAAAGTATTTTAGGTGCGTTGACGGTTCAAATTATGCCTGTTGTCGAATCCAATAAAGATGCCGGTTTGGCAGAAACTTTGCGTCAACAGAGCAAGGCTGTTGAATTTTTAAAACAATGGCCCGGTGTTATCAGTGCAGATCCTTTATCCGATAAAGACTTAAAGCATTTAATTCAGCCTTGGCTCGGTGATGGTATAGAGGTTTCAGATTTGCCCGTGCCTCGCTTGATTGATGTTAAAATAAAGAAAGATGTGCCGATTGATTTTGCAAATTTAAGCGTTTCTTTGGCAAAAGTTGCTCCTTTGGCATCGATAGACAATCATAAAATTTGGTTGGATAAATTGGTTAAATTCGCAGATAGCCTTCGCTTATTGGCTTTCGTTGTCCTCGTTTTGGTAATCGTTGTCACGTCGGGTGCTATTTTTTATTGTACACAAACAAGTTTAGGTTTGCATCGATATGTTATTGAAATATTACATCTGATGGGGGCAAAGGATACTTATGTCGCTCAGCAATATGCGCGTAAGGCATCATTTTTAGGTTTTATGGGCGGTGTATATGGTCTTGTATTGGCCGTGCCGACAATTTTTATTGTTTCCGGTTTTGCAAAACAGATTGAGGGTGGAATTATTAGTGAAACATCTCTCTCTTTAACTGATTGGGGAATTGTCGGGAGCCTTCCTTTTTTCTCGGCAATTATGGCTATGCTTACAGCTTATTATACGGTTAAGCATACGCTTATAAGATATATGTAGCGAGGCAAAATGAAGAAAATATTGCTCTTTATTCTTTTCTTGTTTTTTTTGTGGTTGGGCGGTTTAGTTGTTTTTAATTACAAAATTAATCATATTCGTCCGAACACAGAAGAAAAAGCGGAAGCTATTGTTGTTTTAACAGGGGGAAGACACCGTTTAACAGAGGCGGTTAAGTTGTTGAACGAAGGAGCCTCTGACAAATTATTTATTTCCGGTGTTCAAGACAAAACCTCATTAAAAGATTTGGAAAAAAGAAATAAGATAAAATTTAAAGATAATCGAGAAATTATCCTAGATAAAATAGCAACGAATACTTTTGAAAACGCAAGAGAAACAAGTATTTGGCTAAAAAATAAAAATATAAAATCTATTCTTCTGGTGACCTCTAATTATCATATTTTTCGCAGTCTTGTCGAATTTCGCAGATGGAGCAGAGATATAAAAATTCTGCTTCATCCCGTTTATTCTGAAAAAATTTCGCCATTATGGTGGAAGAGTTTAGATAATTTTTATTTTTTAGCAGGAGAATATAATAAATTTATATTTGCTTGGTTGCGAGCAAGTTTTTGTTATTTTAAGGAGCTGTAAATGTTATTTTTGAGATCTTTGGTTTTTAATGTTATCGGCTATTCAACATTAGCATTCGGTTGTATTTTAACATCTCTTATCGGTGTTTTTTCTCGTAAGGCAACCATAAAAATATGGACATATGCTTTGTTGCCCTTTTTTGTTATGGCGTTGCGGTATGTTGCAGGAATACAAATAGAGGTGAGAGGCCGTCAATATATCCGGAAAGGGGCTGCTCTTTATGCGTCTAAACATGAGTCTGCTTTGGAAACCTACATTATGCCGACGATTATTAAAGGTGCAGCTTTTGTTCTTAAAAAAGAATTAACCTATATTCCTATTTTCGGATGGGCTCAGGCTTTTTACGGAATGATTGCCGTTAATCGCTCTGCCGGCGGAGCCGCAATGAAAGGGATGCTTCGCTCAGCTAAAAAAAGAATAGAAGAGAATCGTTCTGTTTGTATTTTTCCTGAAGGGACAAGAATGAAACCGGGAACAAAAGCTCCTTATAAATCCGGTTTGCTCTTTTTGGCTCAAAATCTAAATGTTCCGGTTGTTCCGGTGGCTTTGAATACAGGATTGTTTTGGGCTAAAAAATCATTTTTTCGCTATCCGGGAAAAGTTATTATTGAATTTTTAGAGCCAATGCCTGATAATCTGGATAAAAAAGAATATATGGCTTTATTGGAGCAACGAATAGAAGAGAAATGCAAAGAACTTAATGAAGAAAGTGTTACGCATTATCCTTATATTGCCTCTAAATTAGTTAAGGAATAGATGATGAAATTTTTTGATAACATACGTGCTTTTTATCAGAAAATAGGTTTGCCGCAAAAAGATGTTCAGAATCGATTTATGATGTTTTTGGTGAAATGGCGTCTGAGCTTTTTGTTTGGTGTTGTTTCTTTTGTAGTTTGTTTGTGTTTTATAACGGCCTATTTTTATCGAACTTATGCTATCGGAACATTAAAAATTCAATTTGAAGAACTGGAAAAAAATTTGCAATCAATCGGATATGATTTTGCCTATGATGATTTGCGTTTTTATTCTTTTTCTCCGTGGCAAATTATGCGTGCCAAAAATTTCAGAATCTATTCTCTAGATGAAAAAAATTTCTTTCAGTGGAATGCTGAAGAATTTAATATTGATGTCGGCTTGTGGAATATTCAAAAAGTCGGGATTTATTTAGGGCGAAATCATACATTGCAAATAGGAAGCCAAGAGTGGCCCGTTCATTTTGATGAATCCAATATTAAAATGAGATTAAAAAAGGGAAAATTTAAAGAGTTATTGATGTCTTTTAAAGGGATAACCGTTAAAAATTTAGCGTTTGTTGATTCCCTTCAGACTCAAATTAAACATCAGCACAGCCCGTTTGCTTTCACAAAGACGGATCTTAAAGGATTAACGATAGATGATGCAACAGGTTGGCCTCTTAACAAAAAAGTAGATCATTTTTATTTGTATTCTTCTCTGCAAGGATCTTGGGACAGCGATGTATCCGCAAGTGATGCCTTTTATGAATGGATTGACAAGGGTGGTTATGTACAGGTAAACAAAATGATATTAAATTGGAAGCCTTTGATTATGGTTGCCAATGGGGATATTCATTTCGATGAAAATGCAAATTCAACAATCTCATTAAATACAGCTTCTTTAGCAATGTTGGAAACAATAGATAAATTAGATGAAAATAATTTTATTTCCAAAAAGGGTGCATTTGTCGTTAAATTGTTGTTGAATAATAAGGCAATTCAGCAAAATCCGGCGGATCAATATAAAACAGTTGTTACCCCGCTTAAAATAAGTAAAGATGCCGTATTGTTGGAAAACATTAAACTACGATAAATTTTGCTTGCTTTTTTGGAGGAACAATTTTATTAGTAAGTTGTTTTGGAGAGATGGCAGAGTGGTCGAATGCGGTTGACTCGAAATCAATTGTGCTCAGTAATGGGTACCTAGGGTTCAAATCCCTATCTCTCCGCCAAAAACACCCGATGAGGGTGTTTTTTTGTGTCGTTCCTGCGCAGGCGACGCAAGCTTGCCTTTGCAGAGAGATTTAGTCTTGACAAAGCATTGTGTTATAGCACAATGCAAAGTCTTCGGTCACTTGTTTGTTTATTTCGTTGCGCAACGCTTCCGCTTGCTACCTCAATAAACAAACTTCGCCTGTCGTCAGAAAACAACATTGAGAGGTTGTTTTCTTTCCTCCAGCCCTATCTCTCCGCCAAAAACACCCGATGAGGGTGTTTTTTTTTGTGTCGTTCCTGCGCAGGCGGCGCAAGCTTGCCTTTGCAGAGGGATTTAGTCTTGCCAAAGCATTGTGTTATAGCACAATGTAAAGTCTTCGGTCACTTGTTTGTTTATTTCGTTGCGCAATGCTTCCGCTTGCTACCTCAATAAACAAACTTCGCCTGTCGTCAGAAAACAACATTGAGAGGTTGTTTTCTTTCCTCCAGCCCTATCTCTCCGCCAAAACACCCGATGAGGGTGTTTTTTTGTGTCGTTTTTTGCTCGAGATTTCCTTTAAATGGAACGATTTGGAATGTTTTGGAACAATCCGGAACGAATTGGAACATCATGGGATATATTGGAACGTTTTAGGGAGTGACAAAAGCCATAACCTTTATGGTAAAGTGTTTTTTGTTTATAAAAACAACCCAAAGGAGAATTATACAATGAACAAATTACGTGATGATTTGTATCAAAGATTACATGGATTTCAACCGCTCAAACGAAGCTATAAGAAGCAAGGACAAAGTGATTGGTATTATTTGGACCCACGCGGGGCAAGCACCGTTGGAAGTATGAAACAGATTGATGTGGCGGATGAAAATGCCATTAATCCGCAAATAAATAGTATTTTAGCCGATGATATGGCTAAAAACCCGAATGATTATTATATTTGGCGGACAAGACAAGATGATAAGGTCCGCGGTAAACATGCTGAAAGAGAGGGAAAAATATTTAACAAACATATTCCACCCGTTGGTGGTAATCCCGGAGAAGATTATAACTGCCGTTGTTGGGCTGAGCCTTACAAACCGGAAAAGGTTGAGAAACTAGGAATAACAGCGAAAGTTGATCTTTCCGGCCTGCCACAATATGCCGAAAATGATAAAGCAAATACAGCAAACGATGTAGGGTATGGTAAAAATGAAGAAAAGAAACCTTATATGTTTTCTACAGAGATGAGAGCTTTATTAGGATATAAAGAAAGTAAGAATGATTATAAAGCTTACAATCCGTCTGGAGGTGGTATTGGTGCCTTAGGAATGTATCAAATACGAAAAGATGGATTAATTGACACAGGTTATTTAACCAAAGATAATAAATGGACCGGAAAAAACGGTATCAAATCTATAGAAGATTTTCTTAATACCCCTAAAGTGCAAGAAATGGCTTTTGATGAATATATGAAGGTTCAGTATAGATATTTGTCGCACTTTGGAGAAACAAAGTATGTTGGTGCTAAATTCAAAGGAATTACATCTGACTTTAAAGTAACCGATACAGGATTATTAGCTGCCATTCACAGAACAGGCATTGATTATATGAACAAATTTTTCAAGAATATTGAAAAAGATAAAAATGGCATGTATTATATGGATTATAATAAAATTAATAATCCCGATTTGAAAACAAAATTTATCTGGATCGAAACAAGGCTGAGAGAATTTGAAAAATAGTCTGTTTATGTTGCTGTTCATTATATCTTGCGGTAAGGCTTATGCTTTACCGCAAGATTGGCCGTGTTTTGGGATTAAAGTTGAAAAGTATAAGACCATCAATGATGTAGATGGTGTTTTTGAATATGCCTACAAAGGAGAAAAAGACGGGTATGTTTTGAATATTAACCTATCAGGCTTTTCAGATTTTCCGACCTCTTTTGCAAATTGCGGTAATTCCGGATGTTTCGGTAAAATTACGGAAACAGCAACTGGCAGAACGGAACATTTAAGATTTTTTTGTGAAGAATATAATGATGATTATACTAAAGTAACATGTTATGCTGGGTTGGGTGAAGAAATTATCTTTGATGAAGAAAATAATAATAACTATGTGGTTCATTATTGTTCTGACAATTTGCAAAAAACTTTGCGCTTTAATGTAAACGATTGTAACAAATGCCATTGCACGATGTATTGGTACGATGGAAATAAAAAAAATGAGTCTGGGAATTATGGCATAGCATGCAGAAAAGATGGAAATAAAGCAAGGTGTTTTACTTATTACGGCTATGAGGCTTGGCGTGATTTCAAAAATAAAGATGATGATTTTCAAAACTGTGTAGGACTAGGTTTTTAATCTATAACAATGTCAATCATAAAGATGTTCAGCAAAGTAGTAATGATTCAGCCTAAAGAACTGCTCGTTCAATCAAATTCTGATTCTACATAATCAGGTGGGGTAACACAGTATTTGTCCGCATACATTTCATCTGTCGGGAAATCTTCCGGTTTTTCGTAATAATATTCTAAGATGCGTAGACAATCAGGCACATGCTCAAGAACATCTTTGATGACATAAGTTAAATATCTGTTGTAACTTCTACCACGCTCTTCAAGCCTACATTTCAAAGTAATGCGATCTTGTTTATTTTCAACAAGGTCGCATTTGCCTCGTGTATCAATCTTATTTTTATCTAAAGGAGTCATTGAAACATATGATGTCGGTGTCAAGTAAGTCCAAGTTGATGTCTTGCTTAATGGTCTCAATGGTTGATTGAAAATAGGATTTTTAAACTCCTTATTATAACCGAATATGGAGCTACAAGCTGTTAAGAAACAAATAAAACTTAAAACAATTTTTTCATTTTACACCTCATACCTATATCGTATATAGCGATAGTTAAAATATATTAAAGAGGAGAAGATTATAACTGCCGGTGCCAAAGCTGAGCCCTATAAGCCTCAAAAAGTTGCAGGTAAATCTGTAAGCATGAATATGAGCGGTTTAGATATGTTTAAGGACTAAAATCGAGTAATGATGATAAGGCTCTGACAAAATATGCGGAGAATGATAATGAAGAAGTAAAAATTGATGTCAGCTATCTCCATCATATGGAAAAATTATCATAGCGCAAATAATCATAATTAACCAATCTAGAAATTTTTTCATTTATTTTATACCTCCTAAAAGATATTGTTTTCTACCCCATATAATTTGAGTAGGACTTATATTCCCTCTTTTTTTAAAGTTATTGTGCTTATTAATATATTGAGGATATTTATCTGAAACATCTATACCATCAAATATCCATCTTGTCCTTTTAGTGGCAGTTTCATCTTTATACCATTTAAGCGGTTTGTAAACTTTTCTAAATACTCCTCGGTATTCGCTAATAACCAGTTCAATATTTTTCGTTGTTTTCTCACTTATAGCCCAGCTTTTGCGGGTGCTTTCGTAAATGTTATCTAACAGGGCATATGTCTTATTAATATTAACAATAAGTACATTATGACAAATATCTTCTTTATTTATGTTTTCTGCGCAGAAATAAGCTTCTATTTCATCAACAGATTTCATCCCATTATCTATGCAATGATGTCCGCCCATAATGTTGAGTAAATTTCTATTGTTCCAAAAGCTTGACGATAACAAATCAATTAATCAAATAGAAAATGCTAAGCAAAATCCAAAATCATATACTTTATATAAAATATTATATAGTTTAGGCATTGATTTTCTTGAGAATTTTACTCTTTATAAAAAATAATTTTTTTGATAATAAAACCCCCTCAGGCAATTAGTCTGAGAGGGCTTATTTGCTTAATATAAAAGATTAAGCGTTTTTCTTTAAGGCTTTACCTAAAGCATCTCCTAAAGCTGAGTTAGAAGAGTCAGAATTAGAATATTCTTCTAAAGCTTTCTTTTCTTCTTCAATTTCAAGAGCTTTTACAGACAAGCCGATCTTAGCGTTTTTCTTATCGACAGAAGTAACTTTAGCCTCTAAAACATCACCTTCGTGATAATTGTCGAGGTTTTGGTTTGCTTTTTCTTTAGATAAGTCTGCCTTTTTGATGTTTGCGGTTAAACCGTTAACATCAACAACAACGCCTTTATCTTCAACAGCTGTAATGGTTGCTTTAACAACATCACCTTTTTTCAGGCTTTCAAGAGCACCGGCAACGGCTTCTTCGCTTAATTGTTTAATGCCGAGGCTGATACGTTCTTTTTCAACATCAACATCAATGATTTTAGCTTGAATGTCTTGACCCTTTGTATAATCTTTAACGGCTTCTTCGCCTGCTTTATCCCAAGAGATATCGGATAAATGAATCATACCGTCAATTTCATCAGATAAACCAACAAACAGACCGAATTCGGTAATGTTTTTGATTTTACCTTCAATAATTGATCCGACCGGGTGTTCTTCAATATAAGCAGCCCAAGGATTTGGTGTGCATTGTTTGATACCCAATGAAATACGACGTTTATCTGCATCAACTTCAAGGACTTTAACTTCAACTTCCTGAGAAGTAGAAACAATTTTACCCGGGTGTACGTTTTTGCGTGTCCAGCTCATTTCAGAAACGTGAACAAGACCTTCAATACCGTCTTCTAATTCAACAAATGCACCATAATCTGTAATATTTGTAACTTTACCTGTGCAAATATCGCCAACTTTAAATTTATCAGCAACATTTTGCCATGGGTCATTTTCAAGTTGTTTCATACCCAAGCTGATGCGTTGATTGTCTTCATTGAATTTGATAACTTGTACTTTAACTGTTTGACCGACAGATAAAACTTCAGCAGGGTGGTTGATACGTTTCCAAGAAATATCGGTAACGTGTAATAAACCATCAACGCCGCCCAAGTCAATGAATGCACCGTAGTCAGTAATATTTTTAACAACACCGTCAAGAATAGAACCTTCTTTAAGGTCGCCGATGAGTTCAGCGCGAGCTTCAGCACGAGTTTCTTCAAGGACAACACGGCGAGAAACAACGATATTTCCTCTTACTTTATCCATTTTCAAAATTTGGAAAGGTTGAGAAATGCCCATTAACGGTGTAATGTCACGGATCGGACGAATATCAATTTGAGAACCCGGTAAGAAAGCAATAGCGCCGTTCAAGTCAACGGTAAAGCCGCCTTTAACACGACCGAAAATAATTCCGTTAACGCGTTCACCGGAGTTGAGGCATTTTTCCAAATCTTGCCATACTTCTTCACGGCGAGCTTTTTCACGAGATAAAACAATTTGTCCGTCTTTATCTTCATATCTGTCAACGTAAACTTCGATTTGATCACCAACGTTGAGTTCAGGATTTTGACCAAATTCACGCAAAGGAATGCGGCCTTCAGATTTCAAACCGACATCAACCATTGCAAAATCAGGAGTTAAACGAATAACAGTTCCCTTAACAACAGAACCGGTTAAAGAATCTTCTCCGAATTGTTCATTGAGTAATTCGGCAAAGTTTTCATTTGTTTCAGGGATTTTAAATTCAGTATTTGTCATAAATAAATTAATTTCAAAAATGCCAACCCATAAAAAAAGCGGGCGGACTTGCGCGGGGTTAATATTCGATATGGCGCGCCCCATAGCATCGAACACGCTGTTTATATCACTATCTTTTTATTTTTCAAGCATTTTTTATGAATTTTTGATTTTTTTATCAATAATTTTCAAGGCAAAAGCTAAAACTTCATCGATAGACAAAGTAGATGTATCAAAAATGATGGCGTCGACAGCGGGTTTCATAGGGGCTGTCGCTCTTGAAGCATCTCGTTCATCGCGGGCTTTCATATCATTCAGAACGGTTTGAAAATCAGTTTCAATTCCTTTGGCTTCAAATTCTTTAAAACGACGCATAGCGCGGACTTCTGTTGAGGCTGTAATGAAAAATTTAATATCAGCATTCGGGCAGACGACCGTACCGGTATCTCGTCCGTCATATATAGCGCCTTGCGCCGGTGTCCCGTCAGCAAAAGTAGGATTTAAGGCAAAATTTTGTTGCATTTTCAGCAATGCTGCTCGTACTTTCGGATGTGCAGAAACAATAGAAGCATATTTGCCACCGATTGCCGATCTGAAATCCGGATTTTGAGCCAATTGATTCATTTTACTGAAGGTAAGATTCAGAGCATATTCTTCAGCTTTGTTTTCGTTTTCGGGACTGTCATTATTGAGATACATATCCAACCCAACGGCACGATATACCATTCCCGTGTCAAAATATGCTAAGTGATATGTTTTTGCCAGAACGCCGGCCAATGTTCCTTTTCCGGCGGCGGCAGGACCGTCAATCGTAATGATCATTTTTGCCTCTGTTTTCAAATCTGTTTAGTAAAATTTAACATATATCTTCTAAAATAAGAGCATATTTTTAGAGTTATACAGAGTTTATTGATGGGACAAATCCGCTTATACATACCTCAAAGATTAAACATTGATGAGCCAGTTGACCTGAGTGAGCAGCAGAGTCACTATTTGTGCAATGTTATGAAAATAAAAGAAAATCAGATTTTGTATTGTTTTGACAATCAAAGCGGAGAGTATCGTTGTGTGCCTGTTGTTTTGAATAAAAAACATACGGTCTTGAGGTCCATCAGTATGGAAAGACCATACATTCAAGTTCCTGATGTTTGGTTGATTTTTGCTCCCGTGAAAAAGGATAATACGGATTTTATTATTCAAAAAGCAACAGAATTGGGGGCACGTCGTATTATTCCGGTCTTGACAAGATATACAATAAGCGAAAGAATAAAAAAAGAGCGATTTGAAGCAAATTCTATCGAAGCTGCGGAACAATGCCGGCGGACAGATCTTCCGGAAATTTCCGAAGTCGTTAAATTTGTTGATTTGTTGCAAAAATGGGATAAAAAAAGAATATTATACTATATGGATGAAACTTTGGCGGGAGATACGGTGGCTAAAGTATTTGCACAAGCTGATGTTCCCTGCGCCATAATGGTTGGTCCCGAAGGCGGATTTTCCACGGAAGAGTTAGCAACTTTGAGAAAAGCTTCTTTTGCAAAAGCCGTGAATTTGGGACAGAGAATATTAAGGGCAGAAACAGCCGTTGTCGCGGCATTGTCTTGTTGGCAGGCATTAAGTGGAGATTGGCAATGAAATTTTTGGTGGCAGATGATCACGAATTGTTTTTGCGCGGGTTGGAATTGGTTCTATCCGGCAAATATCCTCGTGCTAAAATTTTAACGGCCGGAAATTATCTGGAATTATATGATATTATTGAAAAAGAATCTGATTTTGATGTCATTTTAACAGATTTGGCAATGCCAGGCGATATTTGGAATAATGCTATTGCAAAAATTCATAACAAATTATCGGATACACCGATTATTATTTTATCAGCCATTTTTGATGAAGAAATTGTTCAAAAGACCATAGAAATAGGGGTTTCCGGTTACTTATCAAAAACATCATCTCATCAAGAAATTTTAGATGCTCTCGATGTTGTTATTTCAGGTGGTGCTTATTTTTCAAAAGATTTGTTGCAGGGACAACATATTGATAAAAATTCTACGACAGATAAATTGTTATTAAAATTGATAGAAGATCATCCTCAGGAGTTCACAACCAAACATTTAACACCACGACAAAAAGATGTTTTGGAAGCGGTTGCTTCCGGAAAATCTAACAAGCAAATTGCTTATGAATTGGGGTTAACAGAGGGAACGGTCAAGCTTCATTTGACTGCGATATTTAAAATACTGGGCGTTTATAACCGTATGGGCGCAGTTCTTGAGGCGACCAGATTAGGGTTAATTTATAAAAAACAGCAGGTGTGATATGATAAAATTAATTAGTGAAATGGAAACAGAAAATTATGAAAAAAATGAAGATATTTATTCTCTTCCTAAATTAAAATCTAAAGATTTTCCGACGCCGGTATATCATACGGCTATTTATCCGAATTTTTACAGAGATGAAAAATGGTTTAAACTGTTTAAAGGGCGCTTTATAAATAACCTTTTAAGCCTGTTTACAAGAGATAAAATCATCAACGTTATGTTGGATGATATTCCTGAGCAGTCAGATGTTTTGCAGATGGGCATTTGTTTTGGAGATGAAATTCAGGCTGTGGCGGAACAAGTCGGCTTAAAAGGCCGTTACGATATTATTGATGTTAATACGGCGCAGATAACTTTTGCAAAAAATGCATTGGGAGATAATTATCCGCAAGTTGTTTTTTATCATTATAATGCTGAAGAGCCAATTCCTGAAAAATATGATGTTGTCATTTGTTTTATGCTTTTGCATGAGTTGCCTATTGTCAGCAAAATGAATGTGGTAAACAATGCGCTTAAAAGTATAAAAGAAGGTGGAAAGGTTATTTTTGTAGATTACGGACGTCCGAATATGCTCCATCCTTTGGCGTATGTCATTCGTTTGTTTAATCGTTTAAAACAGCCGTTTGCGGAAAAACTTTGGGATAGAGAAATTGCCAGTTTTGCAGAAAAAGATCTGGAGTATAACTGGAAAAAAACAAAATATTTAGGCGGGCTCTATCAAAAGGTTGTGGTTACGCGCAGAAATAAAGACCAGTATATTTATTAGACAAGTTTCATTATTTCTCTGGCTATTTCTGCTGACGGATATAGAAATTTGCCGCCGGTAAATTTTTCGCAACCATCAATCAACGGCGTGGCATATCCTGTATCAAACAGAGATTTTGTAAAGCGTAAGTGCTTGGATGTTAACCAGTTTTTTCCTTCAAAAACGAATACCGGTTTACCCGTGCCGCAGGCCTCGCAGCACATTGAAACAGAATCTCCCGTGACGATAATATTATCAGCGCAGGCATAATACCCCATCAGAGGATTTTTATCTTTACTTCCCCACAAGAAAGAATAACACGGAATATTTTGTAAAGTATTCATAATGGTAGTTTCCGCCTCCGAACCCGTGCGTCGAGAATCAGTGATCAGCAAACTGCCTCCGATACGAGATTTTAAATTTTTAACAGAAACGGCTAAGGCTTGAGCATTTTCGATTGTAAAAGGTTTTCCTTTTATAGCTCCTCCGATGATTAAAGCCGTCCAAGGTTTGGGAAGGTGAGAAAAAGCAGTCTCCCATTCTTGGTGATAAGTATTCAAAGTTGCCTGATTGACGCGGTGAGGAGAACCGACCGTAAAATGAAAGTTAGGTCTTGTGTGTTTGTTGTCATCGTGTTTGGGCAAAAAGACTTTGGCAAATTTATTAATTCCATAGCTGCCCGGATACATTAATTGTACAAGGACAATTTCAGGATGGCGTTTTTTTAAATATAAAGCAACCGGAGCCGTTCTTCGGCTGGTGGAAAGGACAAGATGCGGTGTTTCTCCGTTTAAAATTTCAGGATTGGCAATACCGATTAAGGACTGTCTTCGGATAAAATTAGGTAATCCCGCCCAACGAGAATATTGAAGTTCTTTAGTAACAAGATTATAGCGGGAAGAGTCTATTTCTTGCATTATTCCTTTTGCTTGTCCGACACTGCCCATACGATTGTCTAATAATATCCAGATAGTTTTTTTCATTTCTCTTACTCAAATTATTGTTTTTTTATATATAATGTGTTAATCTAAAAACAGTTGAAAAGCAATTTATTTTTAATAAGAAGGAAACATAAAATGCAAAAGCTTTATGTACTGTTATTTCTTTTTTGTCTTGCGACTCCCGTTCAAGCTCAGTATAGTGCCTCAAGAGATGCTCAATACATTGCAACCTTAAAGGCGGTGGTTAATTATAAGATTGATGATGAAGAAATATCAAAGGATATTCAAAGACTGAGAGAAAATCGTCATTTTTTGGAAAAATTGCAGAAGAAACTTGATAAATTAGATAATCGCCGGACTAAAAACAGTACTAATCGTAAGGTTATGAAAATCTTAGAAAAGGCCGGTGAAGATATTTCTAAGATATTGAATTAAGAAAGGTTTAATAACTCGGTGATAAACTGGAATCCGGTTATGAGGGGCGGAATATGGAAAAAACTTTTAGTGTGAAATATTTTTTTAATAAGCTTCGTAAAATGCGCTTAGCTATCAGCAAAATTAAGGGGTATCATTCTGTTGATGAATTGATAATGGTTCAAGCCAGAGGTATTGATGTAAGTGTTGTAAATCAAAAACAGGGAAGAGAATATGAAATATAATATTTTGCTGTTAGCGGGGCTTTTGTTGTCGGGTTGTGCTGCAAAGCAGGAAATGACTTCTGTGGTTGAAGTCGAGCCGGCATATTTCAGTGCCTCGGAAAGATTTCTTGAAAATATCCGTATTAAACAAGCAGATGCTTTCGGTATTACCTATGAATATAAAGATGTTCGCATTGATGAAATAGCTTTTTTGGCAGCTCAGTATTGTTATGAGCAAGATGGAAAAAAAGCTGTTTTATTTGATTCGCAACTCTATAAAAATTTTTCGCGCCGTGCAACTTTTCACTGTCTTTAGTTGCAAAAGCAAAATGTCTTCCTTATATTAATTATAAGAGAGGGTTTAATAGGCAATTATGATGAATAAAGACTTATATAATATACTTGGAGTCAATAAAACGGCAAGCGATGCGGAGATTAAATCCGCATACCGTAAATTGGCACGTAAATATCATCCGGATTTAAATAAGGACAATCCATCGGCAGCCGAGAAATTTAAAGAAATTTCTTGTGCATACGATATTTTGGGTGATAAAGAAAAACGCCAAAAATATGATAATAAAGAAATAGATGCTGATGGCAAACCGACAGGTTTCGGAGCCGGTTTCGGCGGAGCAGGAGGTCAATCTTATTATTATAGCGGCAGTAATCCGTTCGAGGGTGCCGGAAGTTTTGATTTTTCTTCTATTTTCGGTGATGATATTTTTTCACAATTTAATGGAGGAGCCGGGGGTTTTCAAGGTTTTGGCGGTGGGCGCTCTCGTCCGCGCAAAGGGCAGGATATTAATTATACGATGCAAATCGATTTTTTGAGTGCGGCTCGCGGTGAAGATAAGACAGTGACCATTCAGGGGAAAAGTATTAATGTTAAAATTCCGGCAGGAACCGAGGACGGACAAACGTTGCGCTTAAAAGGATTGGGACAGTCCAGTTTGAATGGCGGTGAGAACGGTGATGTCCTCATTACTTTAAAAGTGAGCGCACATCCTTATTTTTGTGCTGAGGGAAAAAATATCAATTTGGAATTGCCAATCAGTTTAAAAGAAGCCCTTTTAGGGGCTAAAGTGACTGTACCGACAATTAACGGTAAGGTTGCGGTTAATATTCCGCCTTATTCAAGCAGTGGGGCAAAATTACGTCTTAAAGGACAAGGTATTAAAACAAAACTCGGTCAGGGCGATGAAATTGTTACACTTAAAGTGATGATGCCTAAAACAAAAAATGCTGAGCTCGAAAGCGTTTTAAAAACAATGGATGATGAGCGGGTAAGGGACTTTTGATGTTATTGGAAGCGTTGCAGAATTTTGAATGGTATAATGAACCTGATAACGTTGTTTTTCGGGATAAAGAATTATGTGTTACGGCGCAACCTCAAACAGATTTCTGGCAAAGTAAACATCATCATTTCAGTCGCGATAACGGACATTTGTTCTTTATGCGAGAAAATGGTGATTTTACATTTAATGCTAAATGGGAATTTGACGTGCAACAAGCAGCCTGCCAATGCGGTGTGATGGTTCGTATTGATGAAAATAATTGGGTGAAAGCCGCATTGATTTACGATAATCCGGAGCGGCCGATGATAGGATCTTCTGTTACTCAGAACGGTTATTCTGATTGGGCAGCACAAGATATTGCCAAAAATACTGATCAAATTTTGTTTAAATTACGGCGTTTTCAGGGTGATTATATTTTTTCTTATTCCTTAGATGGTGAAAAGTACATTCAACTCCGTATGGTTCATTTACTTAATGATTTATCGGAAGTTAAAGTCGGTGCTTATGTTTGTGCCCCGTCAGCACAACCGTTTGAGGCAGTGTTATCACAGATAGATTTATCAAAAGAGGTCAGGAAATAGTCGGGAATAAAATTTATTATCTGAGCGGTACCGGAAATATATTCCTGCTTGACATCGTTTTAAAAAAAATCATAATGGCAGAGGAATGTGCTTGATGCACAATGTGGATTTAACCTGACTTGTCCCGCATCAGAGGACTAAATAAGGAGATTTGACTATGCAAAAAACAGCAGAAGCGGTGTCTCTCGGACATCCGGATAAAACTTGTGATTATATTTCCAGCTATATTCTTGATCGTATGATAGAACAAGATAAAAATGTTCGTTATGCCGTAGAAGTTATGATTAAAGACAATACCGTCGTTTTTGGGGGAGAAGTCAGTGGTCATATAAAATTAAAAAATCTCGAAGGGTATGTTAAAGAGGCTCTTGCCGAAATAGGATATACAAAGGAATATTCTTCTTGTTGGAAAGAGAATGCTATTAATCCGGATAAACTTAAAATCGTTAATTTAATAGGTGCTCAGTCTGTTGAAATCGGTAAGGGGGTTGATCAGTCCGGTTGGGGTGATCAAGGTATTTTTGTGGGTTATGCCTGCCAAGGAGAGGGGTATGTTTCCAAAGAACAATTTTTGGCGCAGAAGCTTAATAAATCATTGTACGAAAAGGCGTTGCAAAGCAAAAATTTAGGAATTGATATTAAAACACAAATTACCCTTGATGATCGGGGAGGAATTGATACGGTGATTGTGGCTATTCCAATGCTTGAGCCGGTGAACTTGGCGGAGTTTGTTTTTGATGCCTTGGAAGAAGAACCTCGGCGTGTTATTATCAATGGTACAGGGACTTATAAGTGCCACTCGTCAATTGCCGACTGCGGTGTTACGGGGCGAAAATTAGCCTGCGACTTTTATTCGGGAACTTGTCCGGTCGGAGGTGGAAGCCCTTGGACTAAAGATGCCAGCAAGGCAGATTTAACGCTGAATCTTTATGCAAGAAAATTAGCTTTGGAAAATTTAAAAGATAATGACGAATGTTTTGTTTATTTGTCTTCTTGTATCGGACAATGCGATTTGCCAAGTGCGGAAGTTAAAACAATCAAAGACGGTGTTATTTGGTCTCATGCTTTGGATATTCATCGCAAACCATCAGAAATTATTGAGATGCTGGGATTAAACAGACCTGTTTTTGCAAAGTTGTGTCGGGAAGGATTGATGAGTTACAGTTAGCAATAAAAAAATCTCAATTCAGTGTTTTGAATTGAGATTTTTTTATAAGGTTTTATTTTTATTGTTTCGGTGCAATAGTGTCAACATCTATTTCCGTGATATTTCCTTCCTTGTCAACTTCACCGGTAATGACAACCATTGCCTGAGGATTTGGTTGCATTCCATTCCAATCATCGTCATCAATTTCAACAGTTAAGGTATTGCCGGCAGCATCTTGGAAAGTATACTTTTCATCGCCCAAAGATTGAACAATCATTCCTTCAAGCATAACCGGTGTATCATCAGCCAAACCTTGAACCTGTTCAACGGTCATAACAGCCATAGCCGGTTGTTGCGCCATTGGTTGTTGTGCTTGAGAATTGGTATCCATAGCATTGGCAGATAAATTAAACAAAAAAGCAGAAGCTAAAGCAACTGTTGCATATAAATTTTTCATATTTTTCTCCTTTGTTGATGTTATCATAAAAAATATAATTCTTATTTTCAGAAATTAAAGATAAGATGAGATAATTTTACCTTTAATCATTGTCATTTGTAAAGAAAAATGTTTATCCATAACTATAAGATCGGCATCGTAATTCGGAACAATCGAACCAATGTTATTTTGATGCATTATGCGAGCCGGATTTGATGTTGCTGTTTGTACGGCATCTTCAAGACGAACGCCAAACTTAATTAAATTTTGGAATCCGTCCAGCATTGAAATTCCTGATCCCATTATTGTATCATCAGATTTGCGCTTAAAGCATTGGTCAAAATATAAATCAATATTTTCCGGAATTTTTGCTTTAGCATATTTTAAACTATCGGTAATCAAAACGATTTGATTAATCGGCTTGCATTTTGTTAATAAAGCAAATAAATCAGGATGAACGTGAATTCCGTCCCCGATAATTTCACAAGATAATTCAGGATGTGTTAAAACAGCACCGACTGTGCCCGGTTCTCGATGATGCAGAGGACGCATAGCATTAAACATATGTGTGGTGTGAAAAATTCCGGCCTGCATTCCTTCAATCATTTGTGAGTAAGTTGCATTTGTGTGGCCGGCTTGTAAAATAATGCCCGCTTCAAGACATTTGAGAGCCAGATCACGCATATGTTTGATTTCCGGCGCAACCGTCATATTGATAATGTGTCCTTTGCCGGCACTGATAATTCTTTTCAGATATTCCAAATCAACAGGAGATATTCCTGTTTTTTCCTGTCCGCCTATTTTTTCTTGTGAAATAAAAGGTCCTTCCAGATGAATACCTAAAATCCGTGCGCCTTTTTCTTTGCCCATTGCCGATAAAATGGCTTTTATTTTCTCCATCAGCTCTTTTTCCGGAGAAGCGCAGATGGTCGGAATAAAAGATGTTACACCGAACTGTGTTAAGAATTTTGACATTTTCAAAATAGAACGAATACTGGCATCATCTGTGCTGTATCCTCCGATTCCGTGAATATGAGTGTCAATGAACCCCGGTGCAATGTAAGATCCTTTGACATCTATCATTTTAACATCGGAGCCGAATTTCTTTTGTGCAAATCGGGTTTCGCTGTAAATATCGGCTATTTTGTCTTTTTTAATGTAGACGGCACAGTTCGGCATTGCCGAAAATCCGGTTAATAAAGTAGCATTATGTAAACAAACGGCTGAACGCATTTTTATCCTTTCTTTGGGAGGTATTATGGCTCAAAAAAGTAAAGGTATGGTAAAACAACAAAAAATACTTGATTTTACAGACAGAGTATAATAAAAGAAAAATGTCAAAGGGGTTATAGCTCAGCTGGGCTGGAGAAAATAAAATGACCTTAAAATGTCATTTTATGACGACAGACGAAGTTTTCTTATATGAGCGAGAAGCGGTAGCGCAACAAAGCGAATTTAGAAAACGAGTGACCGCAGCGCAGTTAGTGAGCAAAGTGAGCTTACAAGCAAGAAGCGCTTGACGCTCGACCTGATATATTATTTTTTTATTTGGGGTTATAGCTCAGCTGGGAGAGCGCTTGAATGGCATTCAAGAGGTCAGGAGTTCGATCCTCCTTAGCTCCACCAATTTATAGAGAGACGGTTTACCGCCTCTCTTTTTTTTAGGAAGGAGGATCGAACCAAGGTTCGCTCTTGCTTCGTAATGGTGTGCTATAAAGCACGCCATAACTGCGCTTCGGTCAAGCCAGTTGTAACGCTTGCTCTGTGCGCTGTCGCTTCTCGCAAGCTAACAACTGCTACTGATCTCGGCAAAAACAATTCACAGGATTGTTTTTGCTCTGCGATCCTCCTTAGCTCCACCGATTTATAGAGAGACGGTTTACCGCCTCTCTTTTTTTAGGATATAAAGGATTATTTTGAACTTAATGCTTTGTGCTGTATAAAAAATATTGATATAAGTGACAGTAATAAGAAGCTTTTATTGCCGAATCAAAAAAGGAACATAAGATTCCTAAAAAGACAAAAATGCTGTTTCCAATTATTCCCCAACTCATTGTTTTGTAGAAAGAAAAAATAAGAAAAGCTGCTATAATCATCGGTAAGCTTAATAAAACTTGTCCAAAACAGATTTTTAGAGTGTTTCCTCGTGTCAGGTTATATGATTTTCCCAACGTCATTTCCTCATCATTAATGGCACTTCCCCCATAAATTAAAACAAGTCGGCAGCAAAAGATGCCTAATCCGATCATTGTTAACAAGCCGAGAATATGAGTAAACGCTTTCATAGGAGCAGACGCATTTGTTGTTGCGGATATTTCTCCAATCATAATGAACAAAGCTGTCGGAACAATGATCATCGCGGCAATAAGCAAATTATATCCGATAAAACGGATATTGTTTTTACCAAAGTGCAAATGGAACCACTGTGTTTCTTCTTTTAGGATGATGTGACGAATAGTGCTGACCGAAATGATGGTAGAAGCAAGGTAAAGCAAAATACCAATCATATTACTGCTAAAATCATCGCGACAGTAGGATTCCTCGATAGCACATAAAAAAGGTAATCCGTCCAAGATTTCGGCACCCCAAAGGACAATAAAAATTGAAGATATTTTCAGAAATAATTTTGTATTTTTTACGGCATAAAGAAAGCTGCGTCGAACTGTTTCCTCCAGAGGTAAATTAATTGTTTTCGACATCATTATCTCCTTTGTAAAGTAATTCTTTTTGAGTATGACAGTAATTCATAAAGCAAGCGGCAAAAAGAATGACGATGAAATCATATTCAAATTCTACCGATATGGCTGTTAATAAAGAATAATCGGTTATTTTCAGAATAAAGCTATAATATTGCATAAAAAGGATTAAAGCAATAAAGACAATAAGCCCTGTTCCTAAAAGAAGTTTGAGCATATTCCCCGAGGTTCTTTGCCATAAATCTTTCAGAGAGGGCAATTTATTGTTTTCAAGAGCAAAAGCCAAAAGAGAATAAAATCGGACGAGAATTAACGGTAAAAGGAAAACCCATGCGACACAAGTAAAAAATACGAGCTCAATTTTCCAATTCGGATTAGGAACGCGCATTATTAAAATCAGTAATCCGACCAAGGGGAGAAGATTAATGACCGCGTACGCTGCAATAAAGCCAAATCCTTTAATGTCTTTTTTTGTAAAAAAACAAATGCTTTTAAGGCTAAATTTTTCTTTGTTCAGAGCAATCTGATGCCATTTGATGATGAAAATACAGATGAGAAGAAAGCGAATAAAAACATCTAAATAATATGATTCAACGCTGTCACTGCAATGAAAATCTGTTGAAATAATGCCGGAATCAATGTTACAAAGAGAGGATCTTCCCGCAAGCATTGAGCACAAAGTTAATAAAATGGCGAAAGGAACACCTAATAAAATTAAAGAAGAAAAATTTTTAAACAATAATTTAATAGGCTGAAAAGCTAACTTTCCGATTGATACTTTAACTGTGGCATTAGGCGCCAGACTAAAAAAAGGTTTTTTTATATTTTGTTCCAACTGTTTTTTTGAAGTGTTCGTCATGGCTATATTTCCTTTATGGTTGTTATCCCCGGAATGCTTCTTATTTTGCTTAAAAAGTCGGCCTCTGCAAAAGCAAATCCTCCGGATAATTGGATACGAACATCCCATTCTTTATTTTCAGGGATGATATATACTTTATTTTTCCCGTTTCTATCACTTTGTAATATTTGCTTTAAGGGATCGATGGCGCTGATGTCATTGATTTTTATTTCAATACCGTTAGCACTGTCTGCAATTGCTTTATCCAGAGTTTCAACACGATTAATTAAGCATCTTGGGTTGCCTTCTTCATTTTGTTTATCGATTGTCATATAAACTAAAACGGGAATACCTGCGCTTAAGGTGTCCTCATATTTGGCAAGCCCTTCGGAAAACAGCATTCCTTCAAATTTGCTTGTTGTATCCGAAAATTCAACAAAAGCATATTTATTGCCGTTTTTACTGATACGTTTTTGAACATTGTTAACGCAACCGGCTAATTTTACCTGAATACTGTCGCCTGCCTTAATATTAGCAAAAACGTCGATAGCATTTTTGGCACCGAGCTTTTCTATTCCTTTACGGTAGCTGTCTAAAGGATGTGCCGATAAATAAAAACCGATAGCTTCAGCTTCCAAGCGTAATTTTTCAAGCTCCGGCCAATCAGGTTTATCGGCTAAGCGGATTTCTGCTTGCAATTCCTCGTCACCAAACAAAGATGTCTGAGAACTGTTTTTCATAGCTGTATCACTGGCAATGTGTTGCATAATCGGATCGAGGTTTGCAAAGAGTTTACCGCGGTTAAGTTCTAAACAATCAAAAGCACCTGCTTTAATTAATTGTTCCATTTGTTTGCGATTGATTTGCTTGCTGTCGGTTCGATGGATAAAATCCGAAACAGTTTTATAAGGACCGTTTTTTTCTCTTTCTTCGACAATGCTTTGCATATTAGCGGCGCCGACGCCTTTGATAGCGCCGAGGGCATAGCGGATATTCCCTCCTTCTACAGCAAAATCAGCGCCTGATTTATTAATATCCGGTTTAAGAACTTCAAATCCCAAATGTTTACATTCTTCTTTGAAAAACAACAACTTATCTGTATTGGTGATATCAAGCGACATAATGGCGCACATAAATTCAACAGGATAGTGTGCTTTTAAATAAGCGGTTCGGTACGAAATCAGAGAATATGCTGCGGCGTGCGATTTATTAAAGCCATAAGATGCAAATTTTTCCATTTGGTCAAAAATAGCGGTAGCCGTCGCTTCTTCAATACCGTTTTTAACCGCTCCTTCGGTAAACATTTTGCGTTGCTTCGGAATTTCATCACGCATTTTTTTACCCATAACTTTACGCAGCTTATCTGCTCCCCCCAGAGTATAACCCCCGAGAACTTGCGCAATTTTCATAACTTGCTCTTGGTAAATCATAATACCGTAAGTTTCGCCGATAATCGGAGCCAGAGCCGGGTGAAGGTAAGTAATTTCTTCTTCACCGTGTTTGCGGCGAATATAACTTGGAATATTATCCATCGGTCCGGGGCGGTAAAGGGAAACAATAGCGATTAAATCTTCAAATCGGTCCGGTTTGATTTGCTTATGAACATCTTTCATACCGGCTGATTCAAATTGGAAAACGGCGGCGGTGTCCCCTCTTTGCAGCAACTCATAAGTCGCTTTATCGTCCAGAGGAATAGAATCTATATCTAATTCGATGTTTTTTGTTTTTTTTATCCAATCAACGGCACGTTGAATGACGGTTAAAGTTTTTAATCCTAAAAAGTCAAATTTAATTAAGCCTGTTTCTTCAACATATTTCATATCATACTGTGTAACCGGCATATCTGCTTTAGGGTCTTTGTATAAAGGAACAAGCTGATCAAGCGGACGATCTCCGATGACGACACCGGCGGCGTGAACGCCGGATTGACGATATAGTCCTTCCAGTTTCATACCGATATCAAAAAGTTTGTTAATTTGTGGATCATTTTGGCGCATTTCTTCCAATTCGGGAACTTGCTCCAGAGATTCCTTTAAAGTAACGTTTTTGCCTTGTACCGGCGGAGGAATCATCTTACTGAGTTTATCCGCTTGAGAATAAGGCATTTGTAAAACACGCGCAACGTCACGAATAACGTTTTTGGCTTGGAGTTTACCATAGGTAATGATTTGTGCAACGTGGTCAAAGCCGTATTTTCTCTGCACATAATCGATCGTTTTAAAACGATTTTCCTGACAAAAGTCGACGTCGAAATCCGGCATATTAACACGTTCCGGATTTAAGAAACGCTCAAACAGTAAATCAAGCTTAAGGGGATCTAAGTCTGTAATTTTAAGAGACCATGCAACAATGGAACCGGCGCCGGAGCCTCGTCCGGGACCGACAGGGACACCATTGTTTTTTGACCACCTGATAAAGTCAGACACGATGAGAAAATATCCGGGGAATCCCATTTTTTTGATAACGCTTAATTCGTACTCCAAACGATCATAATATCTTTTATCAATTTCGGCTTTTTGTTCCTCTGTCATTCCATCGAAATAGACATGAGCTTTCATTCTTTCTTCAAGACCTTTGTAAGCTTCTTCCGTAATGTATTGATCTTGGGTTTTTCCATCAGGACATTCAAAAATAGGGAGTAGCGGTTGGACTTTTTTAGAAAGATAATTACAACGTTTAGCTATTTGTACGGTGTTTTGAACGGCTTCCGGCAAGTCCTTAAACAACTCAATCATTTCTTCTTCAGTTTTAAGGCGATTGTTGGGAGATTTTTTAGGTCGGTTCTCGTTAGCTGCATACTCTCCTGCCGCAATACACATCAAAATATCGTGTGCTTCGTACATATCCGTATCAAAGAAAAAGGCTTCATTGGTTGCAACCAACGGAATATTGTGTTTATAAGCCAAATCAATAAAAGTTTCTTCCGTTTTTTTCTCTGTTTCCAGACCTATACGGGAAATTTCCATATACAAGCGATTGCCGAAATATTCTTTTAATTTAAGTAATGCGGTTTCAGCTTCATCTTTTTGTCCGGTCAGCAATAATCTTCCGATCGGACCTTCTACCCCTCCGGTTAAAAGAATTAATCCCTCATTATGATTTTGAAAATCATCTATTTTTATTTGCGGCTTTTCCATATTCGGGCCATCAAGATAGGCCATTTTCATCAATTTCATAATATTGGCATAGCCCTCGGCATTCATTACCAATAAGATGATTTTATCCGGTTCAATGACTTTTCCTTTTGATTTGAGCGGATTATCGGCATCAGGGTTACGCAGATTAAATTGGCATCCGAGAATCGGTTTTATTCCTTCTTCATTGGCATATTTTGAAAAGGCCTTACCGCCAAACATATTCGCCGTATCCGTAATGGCAATGGCTGCAATGCCGTTATCTTTGCATTTATGCATCAAAGCAGGAACCTGAATGGCTCCTTCGGAAAGCGAATAGGCTGTATGTACGCGTAAATGAACAAAACGAGGTTCTGCCATATTTAAATCCTTTTTATGCGGCATCTATGCATTTTATGCGCTGCTCAAAACTCACGTACTCTTTATGTACGCTCAAGTTTTTGCGCTTCTGTAAACCGCATATCTGCCTGCCTAAAAAAAATTTAAAGCAAGGTATGCGGCATCTATGCATTTTATGCGATGCTCAAAACTCAAGAAAATAATACTCATAAACATTGTAAGACTCAATCAAATTTTAATAACTTTGCTTTATTTTGTGTGTATTCGAGGAGGAATATTCAAAAATGGAAAAAATATCATCTCAAAAATTAGCTGAAGTGCTTAATTATCAACATCCTTTGGTTGATGCGGAAATTAAAAATATTGTAACAGACAGCCGAATCGCCCAAAAGGGAGATTTGTTTATAGCCATTAAAGGTGAAAAATTTGATGCCCACGACTTTGTCAAACAAGTGATAGATCAGGGTGTTGAATTGGCTGTCGTAGAGCATTTTGTTGCCGGCGTTCCGAAGAATCGGCAAATTGTTGTTGATTCTTCTATTGAGGCATTTGGCAAAATAGGCGCTTATAATCGCTCTTTATTTAAAGGAAAAATTATCGGTTTAACAGGTAGTGCCGGAAAAACAACAACAAAAGAAGAAATTAAATTTTTATTGTCTTTATTTGGTAAAACCTATGCAACAACGGGTAATTTTAATAACCATATAGGTGTTCCTCGTTGTTTGTGCGATTTAGATATGGAGGCTGATTATGCCGTAATTGAGATGGGAATGAGCGGCAAAGGAGAAATTGAAAAATTAGCTTCCTATGTTCAACCTGATATAGCCTTAGTTACAAATGTCTACCCGATGCATATAGAATTTTTTGAAAATTTTGAAGGAATTGCTGAGGCAAAAGCGGAAATATTTAAATCCATTAAGCCTCATTCACCGGCACTGATTAATGAAGACACCAATTTTGCCAATATTCTGAAACTCAGAGCTCAAGGAAATGCGGCTAAAATTTATACGTTTGGTAAATCTGAAGTTTTCAAAGAAGAAAACGGAGAATATACGGCAGATATTCAAGGAACGGTTGTTAAATTCCGATTAAGTGTTAATGCCGAGCATTATCTGTATAATGCTTTGTGTGCTTTGAATGTTGTAGCCGTTTTAGGTTTAGATGTTGCTAAAGCTGCTGCAGAAATTGAACATTTCGGTGCATTGGCCGGACGTGGTAAAATTTCTCAATTGAAGTTTGCAAAAGGACAATATACGCTGGTTGATGACAGCTATTCCGGTCAGCCGGAGGCAATGAAATTGGCCATTAAAGCTTTAGATAAAATGCCTTGTGAAGGGCGTAAAATTGCCGTTCTCGGTAAAATGGCCGAATTGGGAGATACCTCGTTACAACAGCATATTGAGGTCGGGCAGGTTGTTGCTCATACGAATATAGATATTGTTATCGGCGTTTGTCCGGAAATGAAAGATATGTTGGCACAAATTTCTGACGGACGCCAAACTTATTATTTTGAAAATAAAGAAGGTTTATCAGAATTTTTATTAAATAAATTGTTGCAAAATAAGGATATTATCCTTATAAAGGGGGCTAGATATTCTTCAAAACTTTATCAGGTTGCTGATGAATTACTTAAACAGGGAAGTGAAAAATGAAATGTCCTTTTTGCGGATGTGATGACACGCAAGTAAAAGATTCTCGAAATGCTGATGATAATACAGCCATTCGTCGACGCCGAGAGTGTCCGGAGTGCGGTTCCCGCTTTACAACTTTTGAAAGAATCCAACTCAGAGAATTGGTTGTGGTTAAAAAAAATGGCGAGAGAGTTCCGTTTGATAGAGATAAACTTGAGAAATCCATATCTTTATCTGTGCGCAAACGTCCCGTAGATGCTGACAGAGTTCAAAAAATTGTTAATTCAATTCAGCGGCAATTGGAAAGCTCCGGAGAGTCGGAAATTCCTTCACGCGTTATCGGAGAATACGTTATGGATGCTTTGTCAAAAATTGATCACGTTGCGTATATTCGTTTCGCCTCTGTTTATAAAGATTTTCGTGAAATAAAAGATTTTGAAGATTTTGTAGAAACAATTGATAAACTGGCCAAGCCGGAAACAGTATAAGAGGTTAAAATGGTTAAATTTGTATCCGAAAAAATAAGAATGAGAACCAGTGCTCGTTTAGCAGCGGTTCAGGCAACTTATATGATTGCTTACGGGCAACTTCCGGTCGAGGAGGTTATTCAAGATTTTGTTAAGGGTGATGTCGGTCGTTATGTTATAGAAGAAGATTCTTTGGAACACGAAGAAATGGTTCCGGTTGAGCAAATGGATACAGTGTATTTTACCTCTTTGGTTAAAGGTGTTCATACCAATAAAGAACAAATTGAAAAATCGTTAGCCTCTTATTTGAATGAGGGTTGGTCTTTTGAACGTATGGACGGTACAATGCAGGCTTTATTGCTGTGTGCTGTTTATGAACTTGCGCATACCTTGGATATTGACGCTAAAGTTATTATTAAAGAATATGTCGATTTGGCGTATGCTTTCTATACAAAGTATGAGCCGAAGGTTATTAATGCTCTGCTTGACCAAATATCCAAGAGCGTCCGCTCTGAAAGCAACTAATGCAGAATTAGCGGATATTTTGTTCAGTTACGTACTTTTTATGTACGCGCCTTCACAAAAATCCTAAATTCTTATTATTTGCTTTCATAATCGAACGCTTCAAGTTTAGATAAGGTTTGTGAAAAGAAATGACAGTATTAAAACTCTATACCTATCCTGAGCCGGTGTTGAAAAAAAAGGCTCAAAAAGTCGATAAAGTTGACGATGAAATACGTCAACTGCTTGATAATATGTTGGAAACAATGTATGCCGATGCCGGTGTCGGTTTAGCCGCTCCTCAAGTCGGTATTTCCAAACGAATTGTTGTGATAGATGTTCATCAGGAAGATGATGAGGAAACCGGAGAACTTCGGAAAGGAACGCCCCTGTTTTTAGTTAATCCTTCAATTATTTGGCATTCTGATGAGAAAGTTTGCGGTGAAGAAGGATGTTTATCCGTTCCCGGACAACGTGCCGAAGTAGAACGTTATGCGCAAGTGAAAGTTCATTATACCGACTACAATGGTAAAGAGCAGGAAATTTTGGGCGACGGGTTGTTGTCGGTTTGTTTGCAACACGAGTTAGATCATTTGGACGGGGTTTTATATATTGATCGGATTAGTCGGTTGAAAAGGCAGATGATTATAAAGAAGTTGCAGAAAACTCAGTCTTCGCACGATTAGTGCAGAGTTAATCGATAAAAAATGCTTATTATTCCCTCCCTATGTGAGGGAGGGTTAGGGTGGGTTATTCTACCCTGCCTAGCCTCCCCTTTACAAAGGGGATGAATATTCGGATACTTATAAAAAAATCCCTGAGTTTAGGCAACTCGGGGATTTTTATTAATCGTAATGAGAAAGTTTTTCTTTTTTGCGATTTAGGTAGAACAGCCAAGACAACCCTAAAACCAATAACCAGAATAAGGTATAGTCTTTACTGAAAGCGGCCTCAATGTCTTTTTTATTCAGGTTTCCCTTTATAAACTGAATCTGAGAATCATTTGCTGTTACGAACGCCGTTACCAGCACACCCTCTCTAGGTGGAATTTGTTTATCTCCGCTCAATAAGGCTTTATTATCAATGATATGAACAACTTCGTGTAAATTGTTATCCACGTCAATGAAATAAAGATCATCATCCGGTGCGTATTGAATCTTTGCACAACCGATAATTTTCGGGTGAACCGGGGCGCTGGTGCAACTGATGCAGAATAAGACCATCAGGACCGCTAAAAAGTAAATAATAATTTTTTTCATATAATAGTAGTTTTAATAATTAATTTTGCAGGGAGTATATAAAAGGAAAATTTTTCTGTAAAGAATAAGTTTGTAAAAATACAAATAAAAAATCCCTGAGCTTATGTAACTCGGGGATTTTTTGCGGATTGTTTTATTTTATGGATAGTTCTTGAGGTACAACCGGCAAAATATCCGGCGGCAAATGTTGCCAGAACAGTTATGCCTATTCCAAAAGTAAAATCCATATATCTGTGCTCTATAAAATTTACAACAGACGCAATTAAATCAAGTATAGCAACACAGCTAAATGTTGCTGACATTACTGTGTAAAATAAAACCTTCTTCATACTTTTCAATAATTTATTTTTAATATTCTATTAGCTGAGAATATATCACAAATTTTGTCTAAAAGCAAGCTTTAAACAAAGAAATTTATCAAATAAGACATAAAGCAAAGAAAAGGATAATGTCGGTAATGATGTACCAAATTATTCGCCACAGCCAGTTATTTGTTTTTTTATTGATGACTTGTTTGGCAATAATGTAAGTCAGCGTAAAAGCAATAATTGCATCTTGAAAAATATTCATATATGCAAAAGAGAAGTTTTTCGAAATAAGCGCTTGAATATCTTCATCCTCCAAGCTTTCAAACATCGCAAATAAAGCACCGGTTGAAAACCAAGCTACAATAAAGGCGGTGATTAAAAGAAAAAAAGCTTTCTTAATGGTTGTAAAAAAGTTGTACATTTTCTATTTTAGCCCATTGTATCTATGTTTTGCTCTTTTCTTTATATAATTCTTTGCCATAGATTGCAAGTTTTTATCATATTCCCAGTAGGGGAAATGTTCAAATGTGTCCCAATATGTTCCAATCCGTTCCAAAAACAAACCTCCAAACCTTAGGTGATAAGGCTTGGAGGTTTATGTCGTTTTTTTTATTTTTTTTTAAGGAATCAGGCACAGAGCAAAGAAAAGGATAATATCGGTAATGATGTACCAAATTATTCGCCACAGCCAGTTATTTGTTTTTTTATTGATGACTTGTTTGGCAATAATGTAAGTCAGTATAAAAGCCCATAAAGAAATAAGGTAGAAATTTTCGAAAATGGTTGCGGGATCTTCTTCTAAAATTTCCTGTATTTCACTATCAGCGTTAACCATTAACAGGGTAAAATATGCCGCCAGATTAAGCCATGGAATAGTGAAAGCCAAAGTCAAAAAGAGTAAGATATTTTTAAAAAGTTTTTTAGACATAAAATATTCCTTATTTCAATCCGTTAAATCTATGTTTTGCTCTTTTCTTTATATAATTCTTTGCCATAGATTGCAAGTTTTTATCATATTTATATAAAGGCGAATTTACGGCATTTATTAAGTCTTTTTCATTCCATTTTGACACTTTTTTATCAATAGGAAGGTCTGGATTGTAATATTCTTTAAGCAGTTTTTTGTTTTTATAGAGTTTGCTAGATTTATCACGGTATGCGTTTATGGCATAGTCTTCTTTTTTATTTAATTCTTTTATTCCTGCGGAATCAATATTTTTTAAGCCGAAGTATTTAGCTCCTTGTCGAAACGAAAATTTTAGTAATGGATATAGCATAATATTTTCCTTTTTTAGTTATCAAAACAAAAATATATTTATCATAAAAAGGATCGTCTTTCCAGTAGGGGAAATGTTCTAATGTGTCCCAAAATGTTCCAATTTGTTTCAAAAACAAACCTTCAAAGCTTAGTCTATAAGGTATAGAGGGTGATGTCGTTTTTTTATTTTTCTTAAGGAAGAAAGCATAAAGCAAAGAAAAGGATAATGTCAGTAATGACATACCAAACAATTCGCCAAAGCCATTTGTTTGTTTTTTTATTAATGACTTGTTTGGCGATAATGTAAGTCAGTATAAGAGCCCATAAGGAAATAAGGTAAAAATGGCGATATATTGTTTCAGATTCATTTTCGAGTAAAGTTAGAGATTCCTCATCGAGATAATTTTTTGCAGATGTAAAAAATGTTGCCATATTTATCCAAGGGATTGTAAACGCTAAAAATAAAAAAATGAGTGTTTTTTTTACAGTAGATGATATTTTTTTCATTAAATTTATCCTTAAAATAGACCGCCAAAACGATGTTTTGCCCTATATTTTATATACTCATATGCATTGTTTTGCAATTGTTGATCATATTTATACAAAGGTGAATTTGTGGCATTTTTTGTGGTAAGACATAAATATATTTATCATAAATAACATCATCTTTCCAGAGGGTGAAACGTTCCAAAATGTTCCAAAATGTTTCAAAATGTTCCAATTTATTCCAAAAATAAACCTCCAAGACTTACAGATAAAGGCTTGGAGGCTGATGTCGTTTTTTGTTTCCGTTTTATTCAATTACTTCCGGTTTAGCACGTTTGCGGGCTAACGGATCTAAAATACGTTTGCGCAGACGCAATGTTTTCGGAGTAACTTCCAAGAGTTCATCATCTTGAATATAGGACAAAGCTTGTTCCAAAGACAATTTGCGCGGAGGAATCAAATCAATCGCCTCATCTTTACCGGCGGCGCGGATGTTGGTTAATTGCTTAGATTTGCAGCAGTTAACTTCCAAATCATTGGATTTGGTGTGTTCGCCGATAATCATACCGGTATAAACCGGAACATTGGCATCAATAAACATCGGACCGCGGTCTTGTAATTTCCATAACGAATAAGCAATCGCAGTACCGTTTTCGGCAGAAATCAGCACGCCGTTGCGGCGCCCCATCATATCTCCTTTATAGGGTTCATACGCTTTAAAAATTCGGTTCATAACACCGGTACCGCGGGTGTCGGTTAAAAATTCGGAGTGATAACCGATGAGGCCGCGTGACGGGGCATTGAAAATTAAACGAACTTTATTACCGAGCTGAGAAGGAATCATCTCAACCAATTCGGCACGTTTTTGACCGAGTTTTTCAACAACCGTACCGGAAAATTCTTCATCAACATCAATGACAACTTCTTCAACCGGCTCTAACAAATTGCCGTTTTCATCGCGTTTCATTAAAACTTTCGGACGAGAAATGGAAAGCTCGAATCCTTCACGGCGCATTGTTTCAATCAAAACACCGAGCTGTAACTCACCGCGACCGGCGACTTCAAAAGAATCGGTTTGATCGGTACGGGAAATCTTGAGGGCGATGTTGCCTTCAGCCTCTTTACACAATCTGTCCCAAATCATACGAGAGGTTACTTTATCGCCCTCGCGTCCGGCAAGAGGAGAATCGTTAATTGAAAAAGTCATTGCCAAAGTCGGCGGATCAATCGGTTGTGCTTTAATTGCTTCTTCTACCGTGAAATCGCATAAAGTATCAGCCACGGTACCTTTAACAACACCGGCAACAGCAACAATATCTCCGGCATGAGCAACATCTAAAGAAACACGGTCCAAGCCTTGATAAGCCAGAATTTTGCTGATACGAACACGTTCCAGTTCTTGATTATTGCCGTCTAAGACTTTAACGGTATCATTCACGTGTAAGGTGCCTGATTGAATTTTACCGGTTAGCAGACGTCCGATAAATTTGTTAGCTTCCAACGTGGTGGCAAGCATCTTAAATGGGGCATCAGGTTCGCAATTCGGTTCCGGAACATAAGATAAGATTAACTCAAACAACGGGGTTAAGTCTTTTTTCTCATCCGTCATTTCTTTAACAGCCCAACCGTTACGACCGGAAGCATATAAAACAGGGAAATCCAGTTGTTCGTCATTGGCATTCAGGCTGACAAATAAATCGAAAATTTCATCTAAAACCTCATCAACACGAGCATCGGGCTTATCGGCTTTGTTAATAACCACAATCGGTTTTAACCCGATTTTGAGCGCTTTACCTAAAACGAATTTGGTTTGAGGCATCGGGCCTTCGGAAGCATCTACCAATAAAACAACGCCGTCAACCATTGATAAAATGCGTTCAACCTCTCCGCCAAAATCGGCGTGTCCGGGAGTGTCAACAATATTAATATGTGTGCCGTGCCAATCAACGGAGGTACATTTAGAAAGAATCGTAATTCCTCTTTCTCTTTCCAAATCATTACTATCCATAACACATTCGGCAACTTTTTGATTATCTCTGAATGTGCCGCTTTGTCTTAACAGCCCGTCCACAAGTGTCGTTTTACCGTGGTCAACGTGGGCAATTATGGCAATATTCCTCATCTGCATTTTTGTTTTCTTTCCTAAATAGTCATCATGCTAGGGATTTTCTCGCTAGCGTAGCTAGTTGTACGCGGCGCTCGAAAATTCCGTCGCAGCATAACCATTTATGAAAGAAAACGGTTAGGAACTCGAGTGTCGTGGTTTTGTGATTAATCAAAATTTGCCTTACAATAACAACTTGATTTTAAATATCAAGACTTTATCGCAAAAAAATGCAAAAAAAACTCCACTATCTGAGTAGTGGAGTGAAATTTCTAAAAATTTCTGATTAGTCGTTTGCGTTCGGGCAAACTTTTGCTTGTTCTGCGTTAAATGCAACAGTAGCGGCATCAGCTTCATCTTCAGAAGAAATTGCGCTGACAGGACATTCAGAAATGCAAACACCGCAAGCGATACAAGTATCCGGATCAATAACCATTTGTGCTTCAGCTTCGTGGAAAGCGTCAACCGGACAAACACTTACGCAAGTTCTGCATTTGATGCAGGAATCATTAACTACGGAAACCATATAATTCACTCCTTAAAAAATTTTTTATAGACAACACCGTTACTCTAACGGCATTTTCATTAAAATCAAGTAAAAATTTCGGTTATAAGGTTGCGAAAGCATTTTTTGCTCTCTATATAATGGGTAAAGAAGATTTTTATGGAGTAAATAAAATGAGCGAAAAAATTAATTTTCAGGCGGAAGTCGGTAAGTTATTGGATATTATGATTAATTCGATTTATTCGGAACGGCAGATCTTTTTGCGTGAGCTGATTTCCAATGCCAGCGATGCTTGCGATAAATTGCATTATTTATGTTTGACAAATCCGGAAATCGGCAAAACAGCCGGTGAAATGAAAATAAAAATCACGCCGAATATCGAGGAAAAAAACTTAACGATCGAAGATAACGGTATCGGTATGAATAAAGATGACCTGATTACTCATTTGGGAACAATTGCAAAATCGGGCACGGCTGATTTTGTAAAAAATGTTAAGGAAAACGGCTCGGCGATGGATTTAATCGGACAATTCGGTGTCGGTTTTTATTCGGCGTTTATGGTTGCTGAAAAAGTTGAGGTCACAACCCGTAAAGCCGGAGAAGAAAAAGCCTATTGCTGGACATCAAACGGAGTTGAAGGTTTTGAAATTACGGATGCCAAAAGGGAGAGTAACGGAACATCTATTAAACTGTATTTAAAAGAGGATGCTAAAGAGTTTTTAGACAGTATTTATTTGCGTCAAATCATTCGTCTTTACTCAGATCATATTGATTATCCGATTGTTTTGGATTTAGGCAAAGCGGGAGAGGAAACCGTTAATACCGGTTCCGCATTGTGGGCAAAAAATAAAGCGGAAATTACCGATGACCAATATAAAGAATTTTATCATCATATTTCCAAAAACTTTGATGATCCGTGGTTGCGCTTACATTTTAAGGCAGAAGGAAATATCGAATATACCGGTTTGCTTTATATTCCGTCAGAGCAGCCGTATGATTTGTTCCAGCCTGATAAAAAACAAGGGTTAAAGCTTTATGTCAATAAAGTGTTTATTTCAGACAAGGTAGAAGAGTTGTTGCCGACATATTTGCGCTTTGTTAAAGGGGTGATTGATTCGGCAGATTTATCTTTGAATATTTCCCGAGAGATGCTGCAACAAAGTCCGTTGATTGCAAAAATTAAACAAGGAACGGTTTCCCGTTTGTTGAAAGAGCTCAAAAAACGCAGCGAAAATGCTGACGATTATGCGAAATTTTGGAGTGCTTTCGGTGCAGCGTTTAAAGAAGGAATTTATGAAGATATGAGCAACCGTAATGAAGTTGCCGAATTATCCCGTTTTATTTCAACTAATGATCCGGAGAAGCTGACTTCTTTAGATGAATATATTTCTCGGATGCAACCGGAACAAAAATCAATCTATTACATTACCGGAGATGATGTTAAAACGTTAATGAATAATCCGCAATTGGAAGCATTTAAGGCCAAAGGAATCGAAGTCTTATTGCTGACGGATCCGATTGATGAATTTTGGCCGCAAGTACTGACAACTTATAAAGAAAAAGCGATTAAGCATATTTCTCAAGCCGATGAAGATTTAAAAGTCGAGAGAAATGAGCCTAAAGCAGAAGAAGGCTCTTTAGATAAATTAACTCACTTTATGGCTGATATTTTGAAAGAAGAGGTCGGCAAAGTTGAAAGTACTGATAAATTAACCAAGAGTCCGGTCAGTTTGACGGTTGAAAACGGTCAGATGAGTATTCACCTTGAACGATTGATGCGTAATCACCAACAACAAACTGCTTTTGCCAGCACGCGAATCTTAGAGGTTAATCCTTATCATCCGTTGATAATCAAGTTGAGCGAAATGATTCACGAGGATAAAAATAAGGCAAAAATAGAAGAAATAACGCGCTTATTGTTGGATCAGGCTAAAATTGCCGAGGGTGAAGCGATTACAAATCCGTCTTTTTATACCGAAAAAATGGGTGAATATATGCTTTTTGGTCTAAACGAAACAGATAAAGCCGTTTAGTTTAAAATTGTGTATTTTTAATCATTTATTAATAAAAAAGTTGTTGACGCGACTCGAATAAAGGTGTATAAAATTAGACAGAAAATAATTATTAAGATATGATAGAGTACACAGCTTTAGCTCTTTTTTGCCTGATTGTCGTGCCATGTGCATTTGTTAATAAGTTGGGTAAAGAAGATAGCGAAATTAAGTCTGAAGGAAAGTAGGGCTTGATAGAGAAAATTAACGAGAGCCGCTCTAGTACAGATGCCGCCTCAAGTTTTTAACTTTTTTCAGCGTCCGTGTAGGGCGCTTTTTTTATTTTAAATTGATTTTAATATTTCCGAGGTATTGTATTCCTATATGCAAAAAGGAATTCCGATGATGATTTATGCAGTTTACGGTTTTGTACTTGGTTTTGTTATTCCCTATATGGCGCGGCGATTTGCTAAATTTATGCCGGCAACGGCTGCCGTTGCTTTTTGGCGTTTGATTTTGCCGGTTAAGAAAGTAGCAAGATCGAAGCGCCATGATCGAGAAGTTTATAAAAAATTGGTCGGCGCATATTTTTGGCGCAGTTTTATGTATGGTATAGCCGGAGGTGTTCTGTTTTATGCTGCTTCTCTCCATTTCAGTCCGTTGGGATTGGGGGGCGTTTTGGCTTTTTTCTGGGCACTGCTTCTGTTGTTTGAAATTGACTATAAAACAATGTTTTTGCCTGATGTCGTTACGGTTCCTTTATTAATCGGTGGTTTTGTTTTTTCCTCTTTTTACGGCGTTTGGGTTCTTCCGATAGAGAGTGCTTTAGGGGCTGTCGCAGGATATTTGCTGCCGGTGACTGCAGCTGTGTTGATTGTATGGAAACATAAAGATGCCTTTGGTGGCGGAGATATTAAATTGTTGGCGGCAGTCGGGGCGTGGTTGGGGCTTTTACCTGTTGTTTATACTATTTTAGCGGCATCGGTCCTGTTTGCTGTTTTTGCTTTTGTTATGCGACGGAGAGATGGTGCTTTCGGTCCGGCAATATCTCTTGCCGCAATTGTGCTTGCTTTTTACTTTTTCTGATATAAAATAAAAGCAGTTTTTTAATAAAGGTGGGTAAAATAATGAAAAAAATTGTTGAAACGGATAAACGTAAAATTAAAAAATTACTCGAAGGCTCGAGCTTTGATTTGCTCATTTTGTCTTTGATTGTTATTGATGCGATGGCTCTCGGTTTGATGGCCTCAGATATAAAAAATGTTCGTTTTGATCAAATTTTATTTGTTCTTGATCGCTTATGTATGGGTATTTTCGTTGTTGAAATGCTGATGAAAATTTATGCATACGGAATCGGTTTCTTTAAAAAAGGATGGAATGTTTTTGATTTTGCGGTCGTTTTGATTTCATCGTTACCGTTTGCCAATTATTTCATTATTTTACGAACATTCCGTTTGTTCCGAGCATTGAAGTATATTAATCGTTTTTCTCGTTTGAAAAATATCGTCAATATCTTTATTACACTGCTTCCCAATTTTTTGGCGATGTTGGCTGTTTTTGCCGTCTTTTTCTATGTTTTTTCGATTATGTCGGTTTATTTATACGGCGGTGTATTTGTTGAATTTTCAACATTGTCTCATGCCGTATTTACAATGCTTCAGGTATTTACACTTGACGGTTGGGCTTCAAATATTGCGCGTCCGGTGATGTCTGTTTTCCCGAATGCCTGGATTTTCTTTATCTCATTTGTCTTTATTTCATTTTTAATTGTCATCAGTTTTGTAATGAGTGTGTTTGCCGATATTTCGGTAAAATGCGGTGCAGATAAGACAAAGAAAAATAAATACTAACAAAAAAAGCCGTCCGAGAGGGCGGCTTTTTGATTAGAGTTTCATACAGCTTATTGCGAAGCAATCCAGCATTTCAATGCATTTTTCCGGATGCTTCACAAATTCCGGATACAAAGCCCAGCTTTGCAAAACCAAGCGCAAATTCTCATTGCTGATTCCTTCCAGTCCTGTCAGCTCATCGTTATAGACAGCTCCGTCAAGAAGATGTTGGAACATAGTGTCTTCTGTCCGCTCTAATTCAGAAGAAGGACAGAAAAGAGCCTGCTGCTCAATTTCTTGAACCAGCGCCTTCATATAAGCAATAACAACGGTTTCTTTTTGTCCTTTAAGGTCAATGAGCCTTTGTTTCAGGTTCATCAGATCAAGACGCTTGAGCTCAGCCATAAATAATTCATCGGACTCATTGAGCAGTTTTTTCATTTCTTCATCTGAACTGAAAAATGCTTCAAATTTAGCTTTAATATCTGACTTGTGACCGAAGCGGACATCGAGAATACTCTCGAATTTTTTTTGAACATCGGCATTATATTTAAATGTGCCGAGTGTTTCCAGAATTCTCTTTTTCATATATAATTGTTTTATTAATAATAGTTTCTTCAGTCTAGAAAATAGCATTGTTCTTATTTTTGTCAATAGTAAAGGGGAATTGACACAATTATTTTTTTAATGCGTAAAAGGATAAAAACTTAGAATTTTTTTTCTGTTCCTCTTGACTTTTGTTTTTTGACTCCCTACCTAAACTATCAGTTATGAGGTTTTATGTTATAATCATAAGGAGTTAGATATGAAAATAGTCCCTTTACACGATAAAGTTCTCGTCAAACGGGTAGAAGAAGTTAATAAAACAGCCGGTGGCATTATTATTCCGGATAATGCTAAAGAAAAACCGAGCGAAGGTATTGTTGAAGCTATCGGTAACGGTTTTCGCGCCGAAGATGGTAAGATTGTCCCGATGTCTGTTAAAGTCGGCGATAAAGTTTTGTTCGGCAAATGGTCCGGTACGGAAATTAAATTAGACGGAGAGCCTCGTTTGATTATGAAAGAATCAGATATTTTGGCTATTGTTGAGTAATTTATAAAGAGAAAAGGAATAAATAATGTCAGCAAAAGATATTGAATTTGGAACTGATGCTCGCGCAAAAATGTTGCGTGGTGTTGAAATCTTGGCAAAAACAGTCAAAGTTACCTTAGGTCCCAAAGGACGTAATGTTATTTTAGACAAGTCTTATGGGGCTCCGAAAATTACTAAAGACGGTGTTTCTGTTGCTAAAGAAGTTGAGCTTGAAGATAAGTTTGAAAATATGGGCGCTCAGCTGGTTAAAGAAGTTGCTCAAAAGACAGCCGATAAAGCCGGTGACGGTACAACAACAGCTACCGTTTTAGCTGAAGCTATTATTAAAGAAGGTTGTAAGGCCGTTGCTGCCGGTATGAATCCGATGGACTTGAAACGTGGTATTGATATGGCTGTTGAAGCTGTTATTAAAGATGTCAAATCTCGTTCTAAAGAAATCAAGACTTCTGAGGAAATTGCCCAAGTCGGTACAATTTCAGCTAACGGCGATCGCTCAATCGGTGAGTATTTGGCTCGCGCTATGGAAAAAGTAGGTAACGAGGGTGTTATTACCGTTGAGGACGCTAAAGGTTTGGAAACCGAATTAGATGTTGTTGAAGGTATGCAGTTTGATAGAGGTTATTTATCTCCTTACTTTGTAACAAATCCTGAAAAAATGACTTGCGAATTTGAAAATCCGTATATTTTGCTCTATGAGCAAAAACTTTCTAATTTGCAACCGTTAATTCCTGTTTTGGAGGCTGTTGTTCAATCAGGACGTCCGTTGGTTATTGTTGCCGAAGATGTTGAAGGTGAGGCTTTGGCTACGTTGGTTGTTAACCGTTTACGCGGTGGCTTAAAAGTTTGTGCCGTTAAAGCTCCGGGTTTTGGTGACAGACGTAAAGCAATGTTGCAAGATATTGCAATTTTGACAGGTGGTCAGGTTGTTTCTGAAGATTTGGGTATGAAGTTAGAAAATATCACTTTGGATATGCTTGGTTCTGCAAAACGTGTTGATATGAGTAAAGATGATACGACAATTATTGACGGTATCGGTGATAAGGAATTAATTTCTGCCCGTGCTGCTCAAATCAGAAAAGAAATTGCCGATACAACATCTGACTATGATCGTGAAAAATTGCAAGAACGTTTGGCTAAATTATCAGGCGGTGTTGCCGTTATTCGAGTCGGTGGGGCATCTGAAGTTGAAGTTAAAGAGAAAAAAGATCGTATCGATGATGCTTTGCATGCGACTCGCGCCGCTGTTAAAGAGGGTGTGGTTGCCGGCGGTGGTACGGCTTTGTTGTATGCCGGTCGCGTTTTGGATGGTCTGAAACCTGACAATCAAGACCAAAAAGTCGGTATTGATATTATTCGTAAAGCAACTCAAGCTCCAATTCGTCAGATTGTCGAAAATGCAGGTCTTGACGGTGCTGTTGTTGCCGGAAAATTGCTTGAAAGCAAAGATACAAACTACGGCTTTAATGCTCAGAGTGGTGAATATACCGATATGGTAAAGGCAGGTATTATTGATCCGACCGAAGTTGTTCGTACGGCTTTGCAAGATGCGGCTTCAGTCGGCGGTTTGTTGATTACAACCGAAGCAATGGTTACCGAATTGCCTAAGAAAGAGTGCCATTGCGGTGAGGGTGCAGGAGCTCCTGCCGGAATGGGCGGTATGTACTAAATTAAAATGCGCAAGATGAATTTCTAGGGCAGATATCTTAAAAATTATTCGGTCATGTACGCTTATGTACACTCCCTTCGTAATTTTTTCGATATCTTACTAGAAATGCCATCTATCGTATTTTAAGAACTCGTTTAATGGGCTATTAATACAGATTTTTCGAGTAGGGGAAATGCTTACGTACCTCTTTGTACGATGCCATTTCCCCTCTCTTAAATCTTATTACTTGCCGCATTATTCAAGTTTTTACGGGATAAGGAAAGGCCCATTTATTATTATTTTATAAAAATATAAAAAAAGTGCTTGCAATTAAAAAAAATTATGGTATCTAATATCTCGTTAAAGTGATGCGGGTATAGCTCAGGGGTAGAGCGCAACCTTGCCAAGGTTGATGTCGTGGGTTCAAATCCCATTGCCCGCTCCAGTAACAAAAAAGCCACCGAAGAGGGTGGCTTTTTTGTTATTGGAAAGAGATAACGGATGTGAAGCCACGAAGAAGTGGGTTCACTAGGAGGAGCAGGCGAGGCGGAAGCATCGCCGCTCTTGCGACGACGAAGCGGCGAAGCGTAGCGAAGCCAAATCCCATTGCAATTAAATGATTTTGATTCCTTTATCAATGGATACTCGGGTCAAGCCCGAGTATGACGGAAAAAGGGAGAAAATGACGAAGCGGCGGAGTGAAACGTTTCTTACTCGTAAGCATTGCGTTAATCGCAACACTAAGTCGCTGCGGTCACTCGTTTTGTAATGTTTGTTTCGCGTCGTTTTCACTAGCTCACTCAATAACAAAACTTCGCCTGTCGTTAAAAATTGCTCATTCAAGAGCAATTTTTTGCCTCCAGCCCGCTCCAATAACAAAAAAGCCACCGAAGAGGGTGGCTTTTTTGTTATTGGGAACTGTTGGTTGTTATGCCCCGCTTTTCTGCTTAGCGTCTAAAAGGCAGAAAAGAAGTTCGTAATTCTTTCTTCTTTCTTCAAGAAATTTGGAGAGAGTTAGTTTTTTTTGGGTGTCCATAATTGAAAAAATTTGAAAAATCTCCGGTTCGCCTCGGAGCAAAATTGTTAAAATTGCGAGGGGAACTCTGTTTTTTTTACAGACAAGCAATTTTTATAAACAAAATAATTTAATCATTGTATGTAAGTGTTGCCAGTGTACTATAGAAGAATATTTTGTCAATGGTTTTGATGAAAAACATTATTTCATAAATTTAATGCGGATGTATTTATAAGAGTCGCAAATTTAAAATGCTCGTGAAAACGGCTTGTTTCCTCTATTTTTTTAATTTGTCAAAAAATATGACAAAAAATGTTTGTTTTTTGCTAAAAAATCGTGTATACTCTGTTTTATCAAAATATTATGAACCAATTATTATTAATTATGAAACAGAAAATTTTTTGCATCGTACTATGTATGATGGTTTGCGTAAGCGGGATGCATGCGCAGACAGATGACCCTGAGGTCAACGCTGTTGCGAGTTCTTCTCAGATAGTTGAAGACTCGTTGGTAATTGAAGCTCCTGATGCAGATGCTGAAACGCCTGCTGCGAAGCCTAAGCACAAGAAAGTTGCTCAAACGCGTGATAATATGGAGGAACTGAAAGCACTATTGCGCGAGTTTAACAAAAACGCTTTAGCAGAGTCTCAGCTCGAGCAGCCTGATTACGATAACATGTATGTTCCTATTCATGGGCGGACAAAGTTTACTCGCAGGAATTATATCACTCAACGCTTAGAAATCAGTATCCTAGGTGGATCTGATAAAGCTGAAGATCCTGATGACAGCGATATGTCTGAATATAGAGATGATGTTAAAACAGGAGATACCGATGACAATCACTCCTTCAATATGGGATTGAATGTAGGGTATTCTCTAGTATTCGTTCCCGGCCATATTGAAGGTGATCAGCTGAAGCTCAATTCTTTTGGGTTTGGTTATACCTTAGGCTTTATAGCCTCAATTGATAAGCAGGATAAATATGGGGCAACCTGTGACCTGCTAGCAAAAATTGGTCTTGAAACAGGAAACGGGCACGCTATGGGTATCGGGGTAGACTTCTTAGTCGGTACAGGCAATTCGGCCGTTACCTTAGTGTTTGACGGTGGTGAATATGGAGAAGATTATAATGATTACGATACGCGCTGGTGTCTGAAATATGGCTTCCAGCTGTGGGTTAGGAGCAATCTACTCCACGCTAACATCAAAAATGCGGATATTCGTCTCTTTGCTCGGTACGTAACATCAAAGGATCCGACGGATGATAACGATTTCGTTGTTGAGGGCCAGGAGTTAGGTTACTATTTATGGTCGCCGGACTCTTGGCAGTTTGGTCTGACCTTCTGTTATAACTTCTAATATTAAAAAAGGAATCAACTTTTAGGTTGGTTCCTTTTTTTATTGGTTTTTAACTTATTTGCAAGTATGGTAAGGTAAAGAGGCATTGTGGCGTAATCGGTTTTATAGATGAAGGATTTAAAAAATGACAAGTTCTTTGATTTTGGGAAATATATTTTCGCTGTTGGCTGTGCTGTGTATGGCGGTTTCTGTTGTCGTTAAAAGCAAAAAGAAACTCATCGGTTGGCAGATATTAGATACCGCTTTTTTTATTGCCTCAACGTATGTCTTACGCAGTTATTCGGCGGTGGTTGCCAATACACTCAGTTTAATCAGAAATCTTTTTGCATATTATAATAAATTAAACAGTGTTCTGACGATTATTTTTTGCGGACTGGCCGTTGCAATCGGCTTGTACCTTAATAATCGAGGGGTTATCGGGTGGTTGCCTGTGGTCGCAACGCTTCAATACACAATCTGCTTATATGTGACCAAAAATGAACAACAGATGCGCTACGCTTTGGCTTTTAATTTGGCGTTTTGGATTGTGCATGATTTTTATATTCAGTCTTACCCGTCCGCGATAAATAATGTTGTTTTATGTTTTTGGTCATTGTATCAGGCTTGGAAAAACAGAAAATAAGGTTTTTAAAGAAGAAAACACTTGCTATTTTAATAAATTGTGTTATACAAAGGCGACTCTGAAACGATTGAGCGCCTTTTTTGGTGCGCGGAGAATCGTTGAGGATAGTCTTGTTTTAATAATTTTGTGGGAGACTTGCCATAGTCTGAAGTTTACCACAAACCTAACTTTTTATAGAGGGAAAAATGGCTAAATCTAAAAAGAAAATTTTAGGATTAATCAAGCTGCAAATCCCCGCCGGAAAAGCTAACCCTTCTCCGCCGGTTGGTCCTGCTTTGGGTCAAAAAGGCTTGAACATTATGGAATTTTGTAAGGCTTTCAATGCCGCAACACAAAAAATGGAACCGGGTGTTCCTGTTCCGGTTGTGATTACGGCTTTTGAAGATAAGTCTTTCACTTTCGTTACCAAACTTCCGCCGGTTGCTTACTATATCAAGACCGCTGCGAAAGTTAAGTCTGCTTCTAAAGAACCGGGTAAATCTTTTGCCGGTCAAATTACTTTGGCTCAGGTTAAAGAAATCGCTGAAACAAAAATGCCGGATTTGAATTGCTCAACCGTTGAAGCCGCTATGAATATGGTTAAAGGTCAGGCTGTTTCTATGGGTATTAAGGTTGTGGAGTAAGACGATGGGAAAAAGAATAGAAAATGCTTACAAAACAGTAAATAAAGACCAGGCTTACAGCTTGGCTGAAGCTGTTAAAATCGTTAAAGCTAACGCTACTGCTAAGTTTGACGAAACAATCGATGTCGCAATTAACCTCGGCGTTGATCCGAAGTATGCAGACCAAATGGTTCGCGGTGTTTGCGCTTTGCCTAACGGAAGCGGTAAAAAAATCCGTGTTGCCGTTTTTGCTCAGGGCGAAAAAGCTGATGAAGCTAAAGCTGCCGGTGCTGATATTGTCGGCGCTGAAAACTTGGTTGACTCTATTATGTCAGGTAAAGTTGATTTTGATCGTTGTATTGCAACTCCTGATATGATGGGAATGGCTGGTCGTGTTGCTCGTGTTTTAGGTCCGAAAGGTTTGATGCCAAACCCGAAGCTCGGTACCGTTACGGCCGATGTTACAACAGCCGTTAAAAACGCAAAAGCCGGTGAAGTTCAATTCCGTGTTGAAAAAAGCGGTATTGTTCATGCCGGTATCGGTAAAGCATCTTTTACGGAAGAACAATTAACTCAGAATGCTAAAGCTTTCATCGAAACAATTTTGAAAGCTAAACCTGCCGGTGCTAAAGGAACTTATATGAAGAAGGTTTCACTCAGCTCGACTATGGGTGTTGGCGTTCGTGTTGACTTTAGTAATCTATAATATTTGGACTACTACTAGAAACCTCTTAAGCTTATGTACTAGTTTTGTACACCGCGCTTAAGAGGTTTCGTCGTATTAGCCTCAAATCTTACAGATTACTTCTCAAACTTGTAGTCTTTGGTGTTCTATGGGAGAGTTTTCTCCTCGTGTAACTAGCTGTACACGTCGTTAAAAACTCTCTCCATATAACCCTCAAATCTTACATATTTGTACTTGGACTACTGCTAGAAACCTCTTAAGCTTATGTACTAGGTTTGTACACCGCGCTTAAGAGGTTTCGTCGTATTAGTCTCAAATCTTACAGATTACCCACAAACTAAAATCTTACAATGATAGGTAAGTTTATGAAAAGGGAGTTTTATACTCCCTTTATTTTATGCGAAAAGCCTTTTAAAAAAGGTCTTGACAAGAGAGTGGTAATGTATTATTAACCAAGTCAATAAATGACGATGAGTCGTTTACCCTGTCCAAGACTGCAGGCGGCAAATGCCTTAATCTCCTGCATAGACGAGAGTAAATACATTTCTTTTTATATATTTTTCTCCTCGGACAGATTGAGTTCATTATCACACGGTATTTTGCCGCGGATAATGGTGTTTAAGTAAACGGGTATTCTCTTAGAATATCCACATTTGGAGACAACAAGTGAATCGTAATGAAAAATCAGACTTGCTCAATGAACTGAATGGTTTGTTTTCTGATGCTGAAATCGTTGTCGTTTCTCACTATAAAGGATTAACGGTGGCAGAAGTTTCTGAGTTAAGAGATAAAATCAGAAAAGCTGGAGCAGGTTTTAGAGTTACTAAAAACCGGATTACTCGTTTGGCTCTTAAAGGCACAAAGTTTGAAGCTATCGCTGATTTATTCAAAGGTCCGACTGCTATTGCATTCGCCAATGATCCTGTGTCAGCTTGTAAAGCTTGTGTCGAATTTGCTAAAGATAATGAAAAGTTAATCGTTGTCGGCGGTGCAATGGGAACGGGTGTTCTCACTGTTGATGAAATCAAACGTTTGGCTACTATTCCGTCTATGGACGAATTACGCGCCAAAATTATTGGTTTGTTACAAGCTCCGGGTGCTCAATTAGCTCGCGTTACTAAAGCATACTCTGAGAAAACTCAAGAGGCTGCTTAATTTTTTGTTTTATGCAGTTCTTACTTGTTATTTTTTCGCTTATGTACTGTTTTGGTACACTGTGCTTAAAAATAACAGCGTAATACCTAGCCTAAAACGAAAAATGTTTGATGCAAATTGTAAGAACAAAAGAGTTTTTAGTTAAAAGTTTAATTTATTTTATATTGGAGAAAAAATATGGCCGATTTAGCCAAATTAGTTGATGAATTGTCAGCCTTAACAGTTATGGAAGCTGCTGACTTATCAAAAATGTTAGAAGAAAAATGGGGCGTTTCTGCCGCTGCTGCTGTTGCTGTTGCTGCCGGTGGTGCCGCTGGTGCTGCTGCCGCTGAAGAAAAAGATGAATTTGATGTTATCTTAGCTGAAGCTGGCGCAAACAAAATCAATGTTATTAAAGAAATCCGTGCTATTACACAATTAGGCTTGAAAGAAGCTAAAGATTTAGTTGACGGTGCTCCTAAAACTGTTAAAGAAGGTGCTCCTAAAGCTGAAGCTGAAGAAATTAAAGCTAAGTTGGAAGCAGCCGGTGCTAAAGTTGAATTGAAGTAATTTTACTTTAATTTTGAAAATATAAAAACCCCGTATCTGATGATACGGGGTTTTTATTATTGTTTCAATACCCACTCCCAATAGGCTTTGTTCAACCACTTTGCCATTTTATAGATTGTTTTACAAAGTGACAAAATGATTTTGCCGATAAAGAAGCAAGCGTATGCAGTCATAAATATTGCATAATCAGCCAGAGCACTTATACCGAAAATGGCAATGTTCCACTCATATCCGTTAACTTTTAACAGCCACATTAAACCGGCTGACAAGAAAACCAGCAGTATAAATCCTGCTATATTATGCCCACAAGGATATTTATCGGAAAATGCCCAAGCAGCTTCTTTTGTTAAGCTGTAGGGGTGAATAATCGTATAGACGATGTAGGCCAATAGATATAAACAGCCTAAGTTCCACACAGAAAGTGCAATTCTTCCCAACCATAAATCGGTCAGATAAGACGCTTCAGCCCAACATAAGCAGATGGCAGTAATGATAAGCAGGGTTATCAGGATTTTAACAGAGGGAGCCGGAATCTTTAAGAGAAAAGACTCAAGTTTATTGAACCTTTTAAACGACGAGAGATTTGTTTTTTTTCTGATAAATAAAATCCCATAGCTCAAACCGAGAAAAAGCGCGCAGATAAGCGCTGCATAAAAGATAATTATTTCCATAAGCATTATTTTTGTGAATAATAATATTTAAACAGCAGGATTTATAGCATAAAAAACAAAAGAAGGCAAGGGAAATAAAAAAAGCCTCGCTTTGAAACGAGGCCTTTCAGATGACTAAGATTAATATTAGTAATAAGTCCACATAATGGTTGCTGTAACATATTTAGATTTACCGTCACCGGAACATTCGCTCATGGCTTTGTCATAACCAATCGGTAAGCCGTCACCGGTATTAGCGGTTCCGTTCCATGTGTGCGTTGATGAGTTAATTGTGATGCTATATAAGCCGGAAGCGGCAGATCCGCCCCAGTCAGAAGAGGCGATTACAGCACAAGCTTGACGATCAAGATTTGTATAAGTAACTGAAAAGGCAGGACAATAAGTGGTGGAACAAGCAGCGCCTGTAGATGTTTTTGCGGCAATGGTTACGCTCCCTGAATAAGCATTGGTTAAGGTAGAGGTTGAACCCAATGTCAAATCATTGCCGACCAAATCATAGTTAATGGCTTTTTCCGTCGTCAAACCGTAATAAGAGTTTTGGTTGCCGAAAGCCGTGCGAATACTGGTAATCAGCATAGAAACCTGATCAACTGTTTTGTTGATTTTATATTTAGCCATAGCTTTAGAATATCCGGAAATACCACCGATGGACAGCACGCCGACGATGGCGAGCACGCCGAGCATTTCAACCATAGAACGGCCCTTTTGCTCTGATAATTGATAAATCTTAGTCATTGTTTTTCTCCCTTTATAAATCTATTATACTTCTATCCTATCCAAAATATTTCGATTTTACAAGACTGACTTTAGGTATAAGGGATAAATAATTATATAACTTTAGTTAGTATTTTGCGAAAACCATAAAAAAAAGCCTCGCTTTGAAACGAGGCCTTTCAGATGACTAAGATTAATATTAGTAATAAGTCCATTTAATAGTTGCTGTAACATATTTAGATTTACCGTCGCCGGAACATTCGCTCATAGCTTTGTCATAACCAATCGGTAAGCCGTCACCGGTATTAGCGGTTCCGTTCCAAGTATGCTCTACTGAGTTAATTGTAATGCTATATAAGCCGGAAGCGGCAGACCCACCCCAGTCAGAAGAGGCGATTACAGCACAAGCTTGACGATCAAGATTTGTATAAGTAACCGCAAATTTTGGACAATATGTATTGGTGCCACAGCTAGCGCCTGCATCTGTCAAGGCCTCGATTGTTACACTACCGGAGTAGGCATTGGTTAAGGTACTGGTTGATCCCAGTGTCAAATCATTGCCGACTAAATCATAGTTAATGGCCTTTACTGTCGTTAAACCGGCATAAGAGTTTTGGTTGCCGAAAGCAGTACGAATGCTGGTAATCAGCATAGAAACCTGATCAACGGTTTTGTTGATTTTATATTTAGCCATAGCTTTAGAGTATCCGGAAATACCACCGATGGACAGCACGCCGACGATGGCGAGCACGCCGAGCATTTCAACCATAGAACGGCCCTTTTGCTCTGATAATTGATAAATCTTAGTCATTGTTTTTCTCCCTTTATAAAAGTCTATTGCTTACACTTTACAGTATAAAGAGTTAATTTTGTGTTTACAAGTCTGTCTTTAGTCCTAAATTACGGAAAAAACTATGCCTTTCGTTATAAAATTCGCAATTCGTTATCTGTTTTACTTATCGCTATCAGGAGTTGTTTTATTTTTTCTGTTTGAGAAACGTTTTCGTAAATATATAGAGCATCATGAAAACATTCTAAGGCGTCTTCAAGGTGATCTCTGTTGCTGCGATCAATGCCGATTTTATAGTGCAACTGACCGATGCGCTCCTGAGAATCAGCCCAATGGATAGGATCTCTTTTTTCGGTGATGACTTTTTGTTGGTTTTGATAGCAGTTAATGGCGAGTTGATATATATCGGCACTTTTTACAATATTTCCCAAAACAGAAAGATAATAGCCCAGTTCTTTCTGAATATCTGCCCAAAATTCTGAAAATTGAGCAACAGAAAAGATTTTTTCAACCTCTCTTAACTGAGAAACGGCGTCACGCAGCGCCTGAATATCCTCTTTCTTTTTCCAATAATTGAAAAACAGATGAGCCAGACGATAGCAAATAAGAGCGTAATCATAAGGATAAGTATATTTACCGAGGTATCTTTGAGCTTGATGATAAGCGTTGACGGCATCGCTGAAAAAGCGATTTTGATGTTTATTTTGATAAGAAGCTGCGCTGTCATTAAGCTGTCCCAAATGATAGTAAATACATCCCAAATGTAAAGGAGAATCAATCAGATCTTGATGCTTAACGGCTGTTGTAAATAAATTTTGCGTAATTTTAAAGTCAGAGATATCTTCAGAGTCAAAATTACAACTCAGATATATAATACCTAAAAAGTTCATAATGAATGGCATATAATTAATAGCCAATTGCTTGGCAGAATTATCATTGCTTAAATTTGCAATGTCTTTTTTGAGTAAATATTTGCGATGAATCCGAATGCTCGTTTCGGTTGGGTGCAGAGCACTGATGATTGCTCCGTGTATTAAAGTTTTAACGGCTGAAGGAAAATCTTCAGGATTATTGAATAAATTGGCAGGGAGATAAAGAGAATCCAATAAAGAAACAAAATTTTGAGATTTATTTTCATATTGTTTGTCGGTTTGAAAGTTGAGCCGAATTTTATCATTATCTCGGCATCCCCAGATTAAGACATCGGCACCGGTCCTTTCTATAAGCGTTTGTCCTTTATCTATCATATCAAATAGCGTTTTGCTTTCCAGATTGAGGAATGCTTTATTGAATGGTTCATCAAAAAAACGAACTTCAAAATCGGGCATTGTTTGAAGAATCCGGACGGTGTTTTCTCCGCTTGAGCTTTCTATATTGTCTTGAAAATCAACAACAACAATTCTGAATTTGACATCAGATTTTGTTTCTAAAGAAATATTTTTTTTAGATTTGGGAGAGAACAAACCGGTCATTTTACTAAGGAAAGTCATAAGCTGCGCTATTCCTTTTTCTCTTGAATTGGGGGATTGTTTTTATTTTTTTTCAGAAAAGAAATTAAGCTTCCCGTTAATAATAAGTGATTATTCGTTTCCTGTGTTGACATAACTTTTCCGATCATCCAAAAAATCATAAAGACGGAAAAGATAATCAATGTATAATTGTTTGGTGCATACACCTGAAAACAGGCCAAAATAATCATTACCAAATTTAAGCGAGAAACGAATCTGCAAATATTTTTGGGAGAAACCCCGGTATCGGCCAAACGGGCATAAAAAGTGTTATTAACCAACCGTTTGAACTGATCTTGAAAACTCAATCTTTTTAGTAGAGCAAAAGCAGTTTCATATATGTAGTACATACTTAAAATAATAAAACAGCTTCCGGCACCTTCAATACTGATTAAAATACCTAACCACCCAATGAAAAATCCGATAATGCGGCAGTCAGGTACGGATAATTTAAGTGTTGCGGGAAAGCTTGTAAAAAGCATTAGTCCGAGAAACAGTGCAATATCGATGCAACTGTAAAATCCGTCAAGGCCGGAAATCATTCCCAGAGCAAATAAAACCATTACGCCTAAGGCTATAGATAAGGTTTGCAAGGATAAAACGCCTTCTACGCCATTGAGGGTGAAATATAAGAAAGCAAATAAACTCCACAGCAAAGCTAAAGCGCATTTTTCCGCTAAAGGCGGCAGAATGTTATCGGTAATATTTATTTCGGAAGGCAGGCATAAGGTGTTTATCAGGGTAAATGCCAGTATGATTAAATATTGTTTTTTATTTGAAGCAGTCTTCTTTAAGAGTATAAGCAAAGCAAAAGATGACAGAATAAAAATTACGGGGCATCTTAACGGTAAATAAACAATAGCATCAAGTTGTCCTTTAGAAACAATATGGGCTAATAAAAAACAGATGCTGCCAAGACACAAAACAGGGGCGAGAGGTTGCCTGAGTATTTCAAGAAAATGATGTTCGGAAGATGCGTTTCGGACAATAAAAAGAAACCAACTGTAACTTAGAAAAAATATACTGACAGAAACAGCAATCATTATAAAGGTATCCATTTTTATCTTCCCCGTTTGCTTCTTGTTTTATATTTTTTATAGTATGATATTTTCATTTGTTCAACGGTGATGCGTTATTCCTCCACAGAAGATGATTGTAACATCTGATGTTGTGTAATGAGTGCATTTATTACCGGTAAATTTGAAACCTTATAAGCAGATTGAGAGCGAATAACGTCGCTCAAATATGATAATACGGCTTTTTGATGCAAAATTGTCCCTTCTGATATCGGATATTTGTAGTTAGACGGTGTTGAGTATATGCTGCTGATAATCTGCTCTTTATTTATTTCGGTGTTTTCCGGAACAATGGTTAACAGCTCGTCTAAAATGGTGTTTAAATTTTGTCGGAAGGCTGTTTTTTTTGCAATGTCGCGTAAATGGTTCCCATTTTGCAGAGAAAAAAAGGAACAGGTGGCTTCGGGAATAAAATAATTCCAAAAATTTTGTTTTTGGTTTGCACTGAAAACTGTTGGAATGTCTGTTTTATCCAAGGTTTCCTGAATAATATCATAATGAGAATGATGCGAAGATATACCGACAGTTAATCCTTTTTGGGTTCCGTAATAGATAAGAGAATTATCCGTATTGGTTTTTAACCACCCGTCAAAATAGGCCGGTATAATCGGTTGTCCAATAACCTTTGTGAGAAGATCTGTCTTTAAGGTTTGGCAAAAAGACAGAACTGGGCATTTTTCAGCTTTGGCTTTTGAAAAATAAATTAAACCGGATTTTATTTTTTCAGGACTCATGCACAATAAAATCATTTGTGCATTATCGTGCATAATTGTCTGTAATTTAATTCTTACGGTTCTTTTTTGAGATAAAGTTTCGTCTTTTAGTGTAAAAGAATCTAGTGTGTGCAGGCTTTTATTTTCTGAGAGCAGGCGAACATCTTCTCCCTCTATAGAAAGTTTGGCCACTAAAAAATAAGCAAGAGGTGTATCGCCAATAACATATATCGGAAAAGAAAGGTCACTGCTCATAATATTAATCCTTTATCAGTTTAGCTATAAAAAAAGAATCGCACCCGCCGGTTGCGGCATAGTGAAAGGGTAAGGTTCTGATAAATCCTTCTTTGGTAAGACTTTGAGGTTCTTCTTTGTTTTTTAACGGACAAATATGAAACTCGGGGTGCTTTTTCAGGAATTTTTTTATTTGGTTTTCTCCCTCATCTTTTGCTATCGAGCAAACGCAATAAATTAATTCTCCTCCGGACTTTAAGGCAGGCGATATTTTTTCGAGCATTTTTTCTTGAAGTTCCGCTTGTCGACTAATGTCTTGCTGTGTTTTCAGATGAACAAGTTCGGGGTGTCGGCGAAAAATACCGGTTGCAGAACAGGGGGCATCAAGGAGAATGGCATCAAAAGGAATACCGTCAAAATTTTCTAAATAGAAAAGAGCGTCAGCACAAATGATTTGTTTTGCCGTAAATCGAAGACGAGAAAGATTTTTTCGGAGGACGGATAAACGAAGGTCGGAACAATCCAAAGAAGTAACTTCTGCTCCGGCGTTTATCATCTGAGCTGTTTTTCCTCCGGGGGCGGCACATAAATCCAAAACACGCTTGTTTTTCAGATTTGAAAATTGGGCAACAGCCAAAGCTGCAGCTGTATCTTGAACCCACCATTCTCCTTCGTTATATCCGATCAGCGTGTCTATATTTCCCGAATTTTTGAGACTAATCGTATTTTGATTGACGCGTTGTGCTTTTAATTTCTCAGCCCAAAAAGAACTGTCTTTTTTTACGCTTATATTCAGAGCCGGTTGATTTCGAGAAACCTGCTCAATTTTTTTAATGGTTTGTTCGTCATAATCTTTTGCCAATATTTTTTCAAAATTTTCAGGAAAAAATTTAGGTTGATAACCTTGTAATAAAATGTCTTTTTGCAAGGAAATTTGGCGTAAAACAGCATTAACAAAACCACTGAGAATTTTACCGAAATTTTTCTTTGTAAGCGCAACATAGCTGTTCAGAACAGCATAATCAGGGGAATCCATTAACAGTAACTCTGCAGTTCCCGTGAGTAAAATGGTGTGAACCAGCAATTGCTTGTCAGGAATTGTATGTTTAAGAAATTTGGCCAAGATTTTATCAAGCGAGGGAACATTACGGCAAACGGTTAATGTCAGCATTTTTTCAAAAGCCGATTGCTTTATCTCTGCTTCTGGCAAAAGGTGCTGATGCAGAATCTGGTGCAGGAAAAGGACTGTTCTTTCTCGTAAGTCGCTCATTTGAGTTCTCTGTTGTTAAATTTGCTCAAGTTTAGGCTGGATTTAAGCCAATTACAAGTGATAAATTTATTTATCTGACTTGTCTTTTGCAAAAAAGTAATATAATTTAATCACAATCGAAATAAAAAAAGAGGGCAAAAATGAAAAAATATTTTGTACTTATGGCTGTCACGATGTTATCGGGCTGCTCTTATTGGAACAATTTAAGTTGGGATATGTTGAATCCTTGGTCTGAGAATGATGTATCTGTTGAATCCACAGAAACTCAACCGGCACTCCCTGCAAATGTTAATAAATATTTATGGCAGGCCGGTTTGGATAAACTATCCTTTATGGAAATTGTCAGCGAGAATCCGCAAGAGGGTAGAATCGAAACAGCTTGGAAGAATTTGCCCTCGGCTCCCAATGAAAGATTTAAAATCGTTGCTGAAATTAATGACGGTGAATTGCGAGCAGATGCCCTTCATGTGAAAGTATATAAAGAAGTTAAAGGAAAGAACGGGTGGACTAAAACAGCTCCGAGTTCGGATTTTGAAAAAGAAATTGAAAAGGCAATTATCTCTCGTGCAAAAGTTTTATATATACAGGATAAGGAATAAATAAGAAATGACTAAAAGTACGCATTTTAACGATAAAGAATGGAATGAGTGGCGAAAAGATTGGGCTATGGAGGAACGTTATAATTTCCATACCGTTGAAGAAAAATGGCAAAAAATTTGGGAAGATGAGAAAGCTTATAAAGTAGAAATTGATAAAACAAAAGAAAAATTTTATGCTTTGGTCGAATTTCCTTACCCTTCCGGTGCAGGACTTCATGTCGGGCATCCTCGCTCTTACACGGCACTTGATGTGATTGCACGCAAAAAAAGAATGCAAGGCTTTAATGTTTTGTACCCGATGGGCTTTGATGCGTTCGGTTTGCCTGCTGAAAATTATGCTATTAAGACAGGTGTTCATCCGGCTGTTTCCACAGCGGCAAATATTGCTAATTTTACGCGTCAACTGAAATCGTTGGGATTCAGTTTTGATTGGGATAGGTCTTTTGCTACTTGTGATCCGGAGTATTATAAATGGACACAGTGGATGTTTATTCAACTCTTCAAAAAGGGATTGGCTTATAAATCCAAAATGGCAATTAACTGGTGTCCGAGTTGTAAAGTCGGTCTGGCTAATGAAGAAGTTGTCAACGGCTGTTGTGAACGTTGCGGAGCGCAAGTCGTTCGTAAAAATAAAGAGCAATGGATGGTTGCCATTACGAAATATGCAGACCGTTTAATTGATGATTTAAAAGATTTGGATTTTATAGATCGTGTTAAATCTCAGCAAATTAACTGGATTGGTCGTTCGGAGGGCGCCGAACTGGATTTCGGATTTGGTGAGGATAAGTTAACGGTCTTTACAACACGTCCGGATACCGCATTCGGTGTAACATATATGGTTTTGGCGCCGGAGCATCCGTTTGTTCAAAAGTATATGTCAAAATTTAAAAACGCTGAAGAGGTTAAAGCATATGTGGCTGAAACAGCTAAGAAATCTGATTTGCAGCGTACCCAAAGTACCGATAAAACGGGTGTTGAACTTAAAGGAATTAAAGCTGTTAATCCGTTTAACGGAAAAGAAATACCGGTCTTTATTTCTGATTATGTTTTAACGGGGTACGGAACGGGCGCTATTATGGCGGTTCCTGCTCACGATCAACGAGATTATGACTTTGCGAAAGTCTTTAATTTACCGATTATTCAGGTTTTAGCCGGTGGCGATATTTCCGAAAAAGCGTGGGAAGAAGATGGAACACATATTAATTCAGGCTTTTTAGACGGCCTTAATAAAGAAGATGCTATGAGCAAAGCTATTGCTTATGCTTCTGAAAAAGGTTTCGGTCGTGCCAAAGTTAATTTTAAGTTGCGTGACTGGGTATTTTCTCGTCAACGTTATTGGGGTGAGCCAATTCCGATGGTTTATTGTGAAAAATGCGGTTGGCAGCCTGTTCCTGAATCGGAATTGCCGTTAACTCTGCCGGAGGTCACGGATTTCTTGCCAAATGATGAGGGAGATTCTCCGTTGGCAAAGGCAACAGATTGGGTTAATACAACGTGTCCTTGTTGTGGAGGTCATGCTCGTCGTGAAACAGATGTTATGCCGAACTGGGCCGGTTCTTCGTGGTATTTTTTACGGTATTGTGATCCGCATAATCATAAGGAATTTGCTTCAAAAGAAGCGTTGGATTATTGGATGAATGTTGACTGGTACAACGGTGGTATGGAGCATACAACGTTGCACCTGTTATATTCTCGTTTTTGGCATAAATTTTTATATGATTGCGGGTATGTCCCGACTAAAGAACCCTACAATCGTCGAACTTCACACGGAATGATTTTGGCTGCAGATGGTGAAAAAATGTCTAAATCGCGCGGTAATGTTGTCAATCCGGATGAAATTGTTGAGGCTTACGGTGCGGATACTTTCAGATTATATGAAATGTTTATCGGTCCGTTTGACCAAGTTGCTTCTTGGTCAGAAGAAAGCCTGATGGGTGTTTACCGCTTTATAGGTAAGATATACACTCTGTTTACAAAAGTGTATAATATTTCATTATCGGAAGCTGATGCTCGTGCAATGCATAAGGCTATATTAGAAGTGACGGAACGTATTGACCAAATGAAGTTTAATACAGCCGTTTCTTCTTTGATGACATACGTTAATTATATGTCCAATATGGATAAGATTCCGGCAGAGATGTATGAAACTTTATTGCGTTTAATGTGTCCGTTTACGCCGCATTTATGCGAAGAAATGTGGGCAAGACTGGGGCATAATGATTTATTAATTAAAGCCGCTTGGCCGAAAGGTGATGCAAAATTGGCGGAAGATAATGTTGTCACATATGCCGTTCAAATTTGCGGCAAAATGCGCGGAACAATAGAAATGCCGAAAAATGCTTCACAAGAAGAAGTAAAGGCTAAAGCATTAGAATTGGAAAATGTAAAACGTCAGCTTGAAGGAAAAGAAATCCGCAAAGTTATTGTTGTTCCAAATCGTTTGATTAACCTTGTAGCTTAGGAAAATAACAATGAAAAAAAGTGTTATCGCTTTCTTGTTTCTATTTGTTGCCGCTTGCGGCTTTGAGCCTTTGTATGTGCAAAAAGACAGTGAACATACAAAATGGTATTTTGATGGTGATTTTGACAATTATGTTTCAGATCAGATGGCACAAATTAAAGTTGTTGCCCATGGAGGCAGATTAGGCCAAATGATTAAAAATGAGCTGATTGATTTATTGACTCCTCGCGGTGTGCCTTCAAAACCAAAATATTATTTGTATATTACACCTGACAAGGAAAATGAGTACGATCAAGCTCTTCGTAATGATATTACGGCAACTCGTAAACGAATAGATTATAGTGTTCAATATTATATGACGGAGAAGGATCAGCAACTCGTTAAAGGAAATACAGTTTCTTTTGTGAGTTATGATATTTTAGATAATCCTTATTCTACGGTTGTGGCTCGTAAAAAAGTTCAGAAAGATGCTGCTAAAATTATGGCTAATGATATAGCATTGCGTTTGGGTGCGTTTTTTAACGCAAAGGCTAATTCTTATGAAGATGTCGAACAGAAAAATATAAAACAAAAAGAGAAATAAAACGGTGATTTATAAACAAGGCCAAATTGACAGATTTATTAAGCATCCGGATCCTTCTCTTAAATGTGTCGTTATATATGGAACAAATGACGGTTTGGTGGCAGAGTATGTTAAACAATTTGCTCAGGCTATCGTGCCGGATTTAAATGATGCTTTTCAGGTTTCACAATTGTTATGGGATAATATCAGTTCGGATACGGGTGTCTTAGCAGGAGAGTACGGCGCACAATCTTTGATGGGTGGACGACGCGTTGTTATTGTTAAAGAAGTTGACAATAATATTACCAAACCTTTAAAAGCAATGCTTGATGCCGTTAAGTCGGATACACTTCTGATTTTATCTTCTTCATCATTAAATAAGAAATCTTCTCTGGTTTCTCTAGCTGAAGAAAGGGATGATTTTGCCTTGATTGCCTGTTATGAGGACAGAGATGAGGCTATTTACGCCACGGCACGGCAAATGTTTATTGAAAACGGGTACACCATCAGTAATGAGGCCTTACAACTTCTATGCAGCCGTTTATCAAATGATCGTAAAAGTAATATCGGGGAAATTGAAAAACTGATGATTTATATGGGCGGGCATAAAAATATTACCAATGATGATGTTTGCAAAGTTATCAGTGATAATTCGGCAGCGAGCGGTGATGATGTCTGTTATTATGCGGCATCAGGTCAGGTTGAAAAAGCATTGCAGGCTTATAATAAACTATTAGGAGAAGGCGGAGAACCTGTTTCCGTTGTCAGAAATTTGATGTATCATTTTATGAAACTGCTCAATTGCGCGGCAATAACGGAAAAAGGAGAAACAATTGACAATGCCGTCAGTAAAATATCTCCACCAATTATTTTTTTCAGAAAAAGCACTTTTAAAACACAGGTTGCTCTCTGGCATAAGAATCGTCTGCTTGATGTTTTGGAACTGTTATATAAAGCAGAGCGGGATTGTAAAACAACGAATATGCCGACTGAGGAAATTGTCAGCTATTTGATTATGCAGATAGCTTCAGCTGCGGCTAAAATGCAAAAAACTCGAGTAATGGGCTATTAATAAGGACAGCCCATTATTCAAGTTTTTAAAGTATTGCTAACCGTGGTTGCTGTGATCTTGAATAAATGGCGCAATAATCAGCCACAGAGCAGATAATCCGACAAGACTGTAAACGGTGCGGCTCAATAAGCTCATTGTGCCGAAAATAAAGGCAACAAGATCAAATCCGCCCATTCCGATTAACCCCCAATTGAGAGCACCGATAATGACTAAAATATAAGCTATTTTATTGATGATGTTCATTTTTATCTCCTTTTAAAAAGGTTTATTTTTTAGGCAAATGTGATATAACTATCAAAACTAAAAATTCAACAGAGGTATTTATGTATAGTGAAAAATTTTTGAAATTTATTGAAATGTGGCAAAAGGAGTTTGCTATTGAACGCAGTATTGATGAAAAAGTCTGTGTTGATAAAGATGGCAATCCGATACCTTGGTATACCTATCCGGCAATAGAATATATATCTCAATTTGATTATACGGATAAAGATATTTTTGAATATGGCTGCGGTTATTCTTCAATGTTTTGGGCAGAACGTGCTAAATCGGTTACCAGTATTGAAGATAATCCTCAATGGTTTGAGCGCTGGCAAAATGAATTTTCTCACCCTAAACTTGATATTCGCTGGCGTGATGAAGGTGAAATTTATGAAAATGCTATTTTTGAAGAGGGCAAAAAGTATGATGTGATAGTGATTGATGGTAAACGTCGTGCCGAATGCGCTTCAGCTGCGGTTAGAGGGTTAGCTTCCGGCGGTATGATTATTCTTGATGACAGTGATCGTATCAATACTTCTCAGGAATATGTTAAAGCGGTTGATGCTTTGCAACAAGCTGATTTGATACAAGTTGATTTTTACGGATTCTGTCCGATGAATAATTATACAAAAACGACCTCTTTATTTTTAAGCCGTAATTTTCACTTTGACTCTCTTTATAAAATTCAGCCCATTAACGGTTGGGGAAATTTATGGAGTATGTCACGTAAAGGTCGTAAGGAGTTTTATAAAAAATTCGTCTAACGGGTTACTCGTGCGTCGTTCTCAAGCAGAAAAAATGCTCACGTACTTCTATGTACGCTGCGCTTTTTTCTCTTTCAACTCCTACGATTAACCTCATTATCCGAATTTTTAAGCAGTAACGGGTTACTCGTGCGTCGTTCTCAAGCAGAAAGAATGCTCACGTACTTCTATGTACGCTGCGCTTTTTTCTCTTTCAACTCCTACGATTAACCTCATTATCCGAATTTTTAAGCAGTAACGGGTTACTCGTGCGTCGTTCTCAAGCAGAAAAAATGCTCACGTACTTCTATGTACGCTGCGCTCTTAGGCAAAAAATATGTAAGTAATCAGTAAAAGTTCAGACTGATTTTTTTGATTTTAGTTGGCCGCAAGCTGCCAAAATATCTTGCCCGCGTGCTGTGCGTACGGGTGCTGCAAAACCGGCTTTTTCTAATTCTTTGGAAAAGGCATAGACACGGTTGTTGGAACTTGGTTTAAAATGACATCCCGGCCACGGATTAAACGGAATAAGGTTAAATTTAGCACCAATCTTATATTTTTTCATTAGGGCAACCAGTTCTTGAGCGTCTTGTAAACTGTCATTAAAGCCGTCAAGCATCAGGTATTCAAAAGTAATATAACGACTGGTGACAATTTTTTGATATTCCTGACAGGCTGATAAAATTTCTTCTATTTTATAGCGATCATTAATAGGCATAATTTGTGAGCGCTTTTGATTATTCGGTGCGTGTAGGCTGATTGCCAATTTAACGCCGGTTTCGCGCGCAATTTCGGGAATATGAGGGACAATGCCTGATGTCGATAAAGTAACCCGCCGTTTGCTGACGGCTAAACCGTCTTGGTCTGTGGCAATATTAAGGGCTTTAATGACATTATCCGCATTATGCAACGGTTCGCCCATTCCCATAACCACAATGTTAGAAACAAGCCTGTTATCTTGTGAAGAGCTTGGCCATTCGGCATAAACGTCTTTAACCAGCATAAACTGACTGATGATTTCTCCGGCAGTTAAATTGCGTGTAATTTTTTGACTGCCGGTATGGCAGAATTTACAACCGACAGCACAGCCGACTTGTGTCGAAACACATACAGCGCCATGTTCTTCTTCGGGAATAAATACGGTTTCAATTCTTTGTCCATCAGTAAATTCAAGTAACCATTTATGTGTCTTGTCGGCAGAAATTTGTTCCGTGACGATTTTCGGACGGTTTAGTGTAAATTTTTCCGTCAGTTTGTTTCGCAAGTCTTTTGAGATGTTTGTCATTTCTTCAAAAGATTTAGCGCCTTGCACATAAAGCCAGTGCCATATCTGTTTGGCACGAAAAGATTTTTCGCCCATTTCTTCAAGGACGGAGGTTAATTCTTTTTTTGTTAAACCGATAATCTCAATCATTTCTTTTTGCATTTAGCGCTGATTGCCTTATATGCGCCGGTGAATCCTTTGAGCGAGTAAGTGTCTTTTGTTTTTGTTCCGCGAGAGGAAATGCCGTCAACAATCATTCTGTCGCCGCCTTTCATCAGAGAAACCATTTTCTTATCGGCTTCATCATTAAGCGTCCAAGCTTTTGTTCCTTCCGTAAAGAAGCTATTAACGGTGTTATGCCCGATTTTGACAACAAAAGGAGCTCCGTTTTTGAAAGTATAGCCGGCATCAAAGTTTACAACGTCAAAACTTTTATCCGCCGGACGATGAGTAACAACAACGTAAATATCACCGCGTTTGCTGTATTTTCCTTCATCTTTGGTCGGTTTGGAAATCATATAGCAAACACTGCCTCGACCGTCGTGAAAATGGTAAGCCGTCCAATCGCCGTATTCGCCTAAGATTTGAGGTTTTCCGGCTTGGGCTTGTGCACTGAAAAACAATGCAATTAAAAGAGTTATCCCTTTATATTTTTTCATATTTACATCCTCAAATAAACATTATATATAGCTTGTAACAAACTTTTAAAACATTGTCTAGTAAAAGGTCAATCTATGTTCAAAGATAATTATTTGGATATGAGCAAAATTATTAAGGATAAAGCCGTCTTACAACTTTTTGAAGTCGTTGAAAAACATGGCGGTGTCTTAAGATTTGTCGGTGGTGCAGTGCGTGATGCCCTTGCCGGCTTGGAAGGATTTGATTTAGACCTTGCTACGGATATGTCTCCGGATGAATTGGTGGAAATGTGCGAGGAAAGCGGTCTAAAGACCATTCCTATCGGCATCAAATACGGAACGGTGGGTGTTGTTATTAATGATACGGTTTTGGAAGTAACATCTTTACGTAAAGATATCAAGACAGACGGGCGCCATGCAGAGGTTGAATTTACAACGGATTGGAATGAGGATGCCTCCCGTCGTGATTTGACAATTAATGCTGTTTATGCTGATGAAAAAGGCAATGTTTTTGATTACTATAACGGGATAGATGATTTGGAAAAAGGTGTTGTTCGGTTTATAGGAAATCCGGCACATCGAATCCAAGAGGATTATTTGCGTATACTTCGTTTTTTTCGTTTTTACTCTATTTTCGGAAAGGGTGATATTGACGCAAGGGCTTTAAAAGCTTGCCGTGAAAATCAGGTCGGTTTGAAGAATATTTCCATTGAACGAGTTCGGGATGAATTTTTGAAAATACTGTTAACGCCGAATGTTATTAAAACAGTCAAAATTATGATTGATAATGATATTTTAGGATATATTTTACCTCCGGCACCGCATTTCGGCTGTTTGGAAAGATTAATCAAATTAGTTCGTTCCGAAAAGCTTGACGAATCTGCTTTGCGTCGGCTGTTTATTCTTTATCTTCCCGATGAAACTTTGGCAGAGAGTTTTTCGAATCGATTGAAGTTGAGCCGAAAAGAAAAAGAACAATTTATCGGTTGGGCACGCTTCAATCCAAGTATCACTGATTTTACCAATCCGCAAACTTTGCAAAAATTACTGTATGAGCGGGGGCGCGATTTTTGTCATCATAAATTTATTCTGCGTTGTGCCGAATTAGGTCAAATGCCGGAAAATTTTCACCAAGTTCTTGAAAACATTCAAAATTTACCGATTTACACTTTTCCGCTAAAAGGACGAGATTTAATTGAAGTCGGCGTAAATGATAATCGCAAAATAGGGCAAATGCTCGATATGCTTGAACATTTGTGGATTGAAAGCAATTTTACGATGAGCAGGGAAGATCTTTTGGCGCAGATTCACAGTTCGCTTAAGTCTGTTTTGTAAAAACTTTTTAGTGAGCTTCAGTCCAGTTATCTCCGATACCGAGTTCGGCAATAAACGGAATGTCGTAATGAACCGTGTTTTGCATTGTTTCTTTAATGAGTTTACTGACAGAATCTAATTCTTCCAGAGGCGCTTCAAAAATCAATTCATCATGTACTTGTAAAAGCATTTTTGTTTTGAATTTTCCTTGTTCCAATTTTTCGGCAACTTGCCTCATAGCCATTTTGATAATGTCGGCCGCGCCACCCTGAATAGGTGCGTTTATTGCGGCGCGCTCGGCATTTTGAACAATGCGCTTGTTTTGATCATTGATTCCGAAAACAGGGCATTTCCTGCCAAACGGGGTGACAACATAACCGTGTTTATGCGCAAAAGCAATTGTGTCATCCATATATTTTTTGATTTCGGGCATTTTTTCAAAATAAGAATCAATATAAACTTTTGCTTCTGCCGGAGAAACATCTATTTGTCGGGACAGACCGAATTGTGAAATACCGTAAACAATGCCGAAATTGATGGCTTTAGCGTGGCGTCGCAGATCCGGTGTTACTTCCGATAAAGGAACATTAAACACTTTGGCGGCGGTGGCAGCGTGAATGTCTTGCCCGTCGAGAAAAGCTTGTTTCAGTTCCTTTACGTTGGCAACCACGGCTAATAAACGCAATTCAACCTGACTGTAATCGCAGGAAATTAGTTTGCAGCCTTTAGGTGCAATAAAACATGAGCGTATTTTCTTTCCCTCTGTGCTGCGAATAGGAATATTCTGTAAGTTCGGATTTGAGGAGGCAAGACGTCCGGTATTGACAGCAATTTGGCTGAAAGTTGTATGCAGGCGAGATGCTTTATCCAATTGATTGAGTAACGTATCCGTGTAAGTTGATTTCAGCTTACTGAAAGCGCGCCAATCAAGGATTTTGGCCGCCAGTAAGTTTCCGTCTTCAGCTAAACTTTCGAGAACATCAGCGCCGGTTTGCCATGCCCCGCCGGCTGTTTTTTTGCCTTTGATGCCGGTCCCTTCAAAGAGAACATCGCCTATTTGTTTAGGAGAACCGAGGTTAAATTCTTTTCCGGCAAGGCGGTAAACGTCTTGTTCATAAGTTTGCAGGGTTTGAGATAATTCGGTACTTAAATTTTTGAGTTTAGCGGCATCGACCATAATTCCTATATGCTCCATTTTTTGCAAAATGGGAATAAGCGGGCGGTCGAGGTCTTCATAAACACTGATTTGATGTTCTTTGTACAATCGTTCACGAAATAAATCATACAAACGTAACGTTAAATCAGCTCTTTCAGCTGCATATTCTGTTAGAGAGGAAGCGGGTAAATCTGCTGTTGAAAGTTTATTTTTACCGCTTCCGGTTAATGTTTCAAGATTGACTGTTTTTATATTCAGGAAGAAGTCAGCCAGCTCAGGTATCAGATGTTTTTGTGCGGAATTATCCAATACGTATGATAAGACGGCAGTATCTTCCAGCGGTTGATATGATTGTTCCGCCCCGAAAATTTGATTCAAAAAATGAATATTTGTTTTGGCGTCAAAGCTGATTTTAAGAATGGATTTATCATTTAATAAACTTGCCAAGTAAGATAAAACGGTTTGCTTTTTCAGTCCGCCCGTTTGAGGCGCAGAGGCGGTAAACAAATCAAGTGTTGCAGAAGTACTTTCTTCCTTTGCTAAAGGAACATAAGCGGCGTGCCCGATTGTATCCGATAAAGACAAACCGATGATAGAATCAAATTGAGGATTCGGTCCATCGGAAAGCGTTTCAAAGCTGAAACGATGAGACTGACGGATCCGCGAGCACATTTCCCGTAATTGGGTTTCATTTTCAATTAAAAAGTAGTTTTTCACTGTTTCCGGTTTGCTTTGCGGGGTGTGACACTGTTCTTCAACCCATTTTTCAATACGTGGGCGAATACTGTTAAAGCCATATTTTTCAACAAAAGAGATGACATTATTTTTAACAGGACTTTGGCAAGGGTAATCTTCAATATTATGTTCTACGGGAACATCTTTTTTTAGTGTAACAAGTTGTAATGAAATGCGGGCTTGTTCAGTGTTTGCCAGCAGTGTTTCACGGCGCTTGTTTTGTTTAATTTCAGAAGCGTGCGTGAGAACATTTTCCAAAGAACCAAACTGATTAACAAGTTCGGCCGCTGTTTTTAGGCCAATTCCCGGAACCCCCGGAATATTGTCAATACTATCACCGGCGAGCGCTTGAACATCTATGACTTTATCAGGATAAACGCCGAATTTCTCTTTAACATCTTCGGGAGAAAAAAACTTATCTTTCATCGGATCATAGAAATCGACATTTGGTTTTATCAGTTGCATTAAATCTTTATCGGCAGAAATGACGGTTACACTATAATTTTTATCCAAACCTTGTTCAACGTAGGTGGCAATCAAGTCATCAGCCTCATATCCTTCCATATCAAGGTAAGGAATATTCAGAGCATTTAAAGCTTCTCGAATTATGGAAAATTGAGGAATTAATTCTTCAGGTGTTTCCTTTCGCGTGCCTTTATAGTCTGCAAAAATGTTATTGCGGTAATTTTGTCGCTTAGCATCAAATAAAACGAGGCAGTAGTCGCATTTTAAGCGTTGCGTGAGTTTTAAGAACATATTCGTAAAACCGTAAACGGCATTGACAGGTGTTCCGTCCGGACTTGTCATCGCCGGAAGTGCATAAAAAGCTCTGAAAATGTAGCCTGAACCATCAATTAAACAAATTTTTTTACTCATCAAAAGCATCCTGATAATTATTCTTATCAAGCAATATATACGAGATTTAGGATAATTCAAAAGAAAAATTTACAGTAATACTCGCTATAAATTAACCTTGTGTGTGTGGGTTAAAAATTTTTCCTGCAGCTAATCGGGACATTAATTCAGTTTGAAATGGTTTACTGAAATCACCTTCTTCTTGATGCTTTTCTGCAATATTTCGACCCGCAGCCAATAAGGCATCTGAAGTGTATTTTAAATCTTCTGGATTAAGTTCTTTTAGCATTTTTAATTCACTTTCTGCTATTTTATCTTCAAGTTCTTGAGGGTTTTCTAATTTTTGCGCTGAATATGATTCAGACAGGCGTTGTAGAGCTACAATATTATCCAGGGTGTGGGGAAATGTCTCTTCTCCTGATATATATTTTTGAATCTTAGTATCAAGAATCGTTTCTAAAGTTACAGCATTTTTATCACTGGCTTTATAATATGCATTCATTATTTGTAATATTGTTGGCTTATCAGCGTATTCAGGAAAATTTGTAACTAAAGCTTCTGTCCATGCGGCATTTATATGGGAATCAGAATCTTTTTTATCTACGCATGTATCTTCAGCGGTAGCTTGAAGTGTTTTAATTAATTTTTCGGGAGTTAGCGATCCATCATCTATTTTTTGTTGTAAGAGAGGTTTACAGGCTTGTTCTCTCCATTCTTTTAGAGCTAATTCCAGAGGTAGTTCAGCATCTATAACGAATTCTCTGTTTTGCCATTCAGATTTTACAGGGATGCCTTTTTTTGCTTCAAGAACCATTTTTTTTACAAGGTTATCTACGCCAAGTCCTCTAGCACCTTCATGTGATGATACATAGACAGCCTTTTTCATTAATTCGCGATAATGAAGTTTTTTTCTTGTTTCAGCCGCATCCATATTCTTTACTCCTTAAATTTTCAGATTATTTAAAATATATCATACGTCTAATTTTTTGTCAAATTAATAAAATGAGGTGAGCTATTGAAATCGGTATGATTGGGAAAAAGTTAATAAGTATTTTATTCGGCGACGGATAAAAAGAAAGCGCGCTCATTTTGGCTCAGGCTTTCCAAATCGCTGTTTTGACTGTCACCGTAGTTATCAATGTAATCGTTTAAAGCTTGTTCCAGACAGTCACGCAAATCACAATTTTGTTCAGAAGCAATTGTTTGCAATTTTTGATAAAGTGAAAAATTTATATCAATGCTGGCGTCCATCTTAAAACTTCCTTTAATGTTTTATGATAACTTATAAGACAGATACTAAAATAGTTTGCGACTCGTTGCAAGGATTGATTTATGGCAAAAAAAACAAAAACAAAGAAAAAGACTCCGAAACGTAAAAAGAGAGTCACTAAGCAACGCGGAAAAATTTTCAAATGGTTGTTGATAAGTTGCTTTTGGCTTTTTATTGTTTTAGTGATATATGTCGGTTATTGTTATGTGACGATGCCGAATATTGAGCAGGCTATTCACCGCACAAGGCAACCGTCAACCACTATTACGGCAGAAAACGGCAATGAAATACAGTCTTTCGGGAGTGTCTATTCCTCAATTATTATGCCTGATGACTTGCCGAAATATGTTTCTCAGGCCATTGTGGCAACAGAAGATAGACGGTTTTATGAACATTTCGGATTTGATATTATTTCTTTTACGCGAGCTATGATTATTAATGTCATGCATCGCCGTTATGTTCAAGGCGGAAGTACCATTACCCAACAAGTTGCCAAAAACTTATTTTTGACATCGCAAAAAAATATAAAGAGAAAAGTTCAGGAATTGCTGTTGGCTTTTTGGCTGGAACATAAATTTACAAAAGATCAGATTTTGGCTTTGTATATGAATCGGGTTTATCTCGGAAATGGCACTTATGGTATAGAATCGGCGGCAAATAAATATTTTCAAAAAACGTCAAATGATCTTAATTTACGAGAGGCCGCCATTTTAGCCGGAATGTTAAAAGCTCCTTCGCGCTATAATCCGATTGCCAGTAAAGAACGAGCCAATCAGCGCGCGAAAATTGTTTTACAAAATATGGTTAATGCCGGTTTAATTACCTCAAAACAGATGGCACAGGCATTGACGATGCGCCTTGGTCCGGAAATTTCGGACAAAGTGTTGGGCGGAAAACATTTTGCGGATTGGGTGTATCAAGATGTCAATGCTATCTTAGGAGAACGGGAAGAAGATGTTTATGTTCATACAACTTTGGATCAAGATATTCAAGAGAAAGCCGAAAAGATTCTTGATGAAGCCATTCTTGCAAACAGAAATAAAAATGTGACGCAAGGGGCTATCGTGGTTATGGATAAAGATGGTGCGGTTCGGGCGATGGTTGGCGGCGTAGGTTATGAAAAAAGTCAGTTTAATCGTGCGGTTTCCGCTTTACGACAACCGGGATCCGCATTTAAGCCTTTTGTATATTTAACGGCCTTGCAACAGGGTTTTACCCCGAATGATAAAGTTATGGACAGCCCGATTCAAATCGGCAAATGGCGGCCGGAAAATATTGATAAACAATATCACGGTGAGGTCACTTTAAAAGAAGCACTGCGTCAATCTTATAATTTGGCAACGATTGATTTGGCAGAGAGGGTCGGTCGTCGTTCAATTATTGCAAATGCAAAGAAAATGGGAATCACAACGCCGTTGGTTAATGATGCGACTTTATCGCTCGGTACTTCGGAAGTCAGAGTGCTTGATATGGCAGCGGCCTATGCCTCTTTAGCCAATGGCGGATATGCGGTTTGGCCGTATGGTATTTTGGAAATTTTCAGCCGTGACGGTTATGAAAGATATATGCGTCAGGCCGATGAACCACGGCGAATTTTAGATGCACAAAGTGTTTTATCTTTGAGCAAAATGTTGGAGGAAGTTATAAATACGGGAACGGGAAAAAGGGCTCGCTTGCCGTTTTTTGCTGCCGGAAAAACGGGTACGTCACAAGATTTCAGAGATGCGTGGTTTGCCGGTTTTACAGGAAAATATGTTTGCGTGGTTTGGGTTGGTAATGATAATAATTCGCCGATGAGAGGAATTACCGGTGGTACATTGCCCGCAGAAATCTGGCGCCGCGTTATGTTAGAATGCGCAAAATAATTTTCTGGTGCAGATTTAGAAGCTAACTATAAGGTTTCTCTAATCCGCATCTATAGCAGATCTCCCGTCGGAGAACAAAATCTTGTCTCAGAAGTCATCTTGTTTTCCCGTTTTTATGTACAAGAGCTAGCAAATTAAGCTCTGTTTGTCAATGTAGGGGTTTTTCTTTTATTTTTTTAGAGTCAATAACTCGCAAATAATGTTTTTTTATTCTGTTTTCTTATATATAATAGGCAAAAATAAATTTTGGTTATAATGAAAAGGGAATAAAATGACACAAAAACCTGTAATGTTATTGATACTTGACGGTTGGGGATACCGCCGCCCGATTACACCGGATAACGCGATTGAAAACGGAAATACACCCAATTGGCATTATCTGATTGATAATTATCCGCACTGTTTAATTGAAACCTCCGGATTAGCTGTCGGGTTGCCGGACGGGCAAATGGGTAACTCTGAGGTCGGTCATATGAATTTGGGTGCCGGTCGTGTGGTTATGCAAGATTTACCGAGAATTGACCAAGCCATTGCCGATGGAACAATTGCTCACAATAAAGTCCTTCTGGAGATGATTGCCGCTTTAGAGAAAAGCAACGGTACCTGTCATTTGATGGGGTTAATGTCACCGGGAGGGGTTCACTCTCATCAAAAACATATTGTTGCTTTGTGTAAAGTTTTGTCGGATAAGGGCGTCAAAGTTGCTGTTCATGCCTTTTTAGACGGACGCGATACGCCGCCGTCTTCGGCAAAAGAATTTGTAGCTGATTTTGAAAAATCCATTTCAACAATGAAAAATGTTCAAGTTGCAACAATTTCTGGCCGTTTTTACGCTATGGATCGTGATAAGAGATGGGATCGTGTTGAGGCGGCTTATAATGCGATGGCTCTTGCCGAGGGAAAACGTTATGCAACAGCCGCAGAGGCTATTGAAGCCTCTTATCAGGCAGAAGTGACCGATGAGTTTGTTGTTCCTTGCGTTATTGGAAATTATCAGGGTATTCAAGACGGAGATGCCGTTTTAATGGCTAACTTCCGTGCAGACCGTGCTCGTGAAATTCTTTATGCTTTGGCCGATAAAGAATTTACCGGTTTTGAGCGTAAAAAAATGTTAAACTTGTCAATGGCTGTCGGAATGACCGAATATTCTGTCGATCATAATCGTTTTATGAAAACCTTGTTTGGTCCGGAAGCATTACATAATATTTTCGGACAAGTTGTTTCGGAACACGGTTTAACGCAGTTGCGTATTGCCGAAACCGAAAAATATGCTCATGTCACATTCTTCTTTAACGGTGGTGAAGAACGTGAATTTAAGGGCGAATCCAGAATTTTGGTTCCCAGCCCGAAAGTGGCAACGTATGACCTGAAGCCTGAGATGTCGGTCTATGAAGTAACAGATCATTTGGTCGACGTGATTCAAAACAAAAAGTTTGATGTGATTATCTGTAATTTTGCCAATGGCGATATGGTCGGACATACCGGTAAAATGGATGCCGTTTTGAAAGCTGTTGCCGCTGTTGATGAGTGTTTGGGCAGTGTTATGAGAGCTATTAAGTCTGTTGACGGTGTATTGTTGGTGACGGCAGATCACGGTAATGCCGAAAAAATGATAGATGAAAAAACAGGCGAGCCTTATACGGCACATACCGTTGGTAAAGTTCAGGCTGTTTTGTATAACAGTGACCGGCCGATTAAGGCTATGAATGAAGGTAAATTAGCTGATATTGCGCCGACATTACTTGAACTTTTGAATATTGATAAACCGCAGGAGATGAACGGGCAATCTTTGCTTGTGAAATAAATTTCAATGAGACTGACCGTACGACAGATATACAGTTTCTTTTTTGTCGGTGTTATACTGACAGGAGCTGTTGTCTGCCGTGCGGAAGTTTCAAGAAGTGATTTGGAACAGGTTGAAAAACAAGTTCAAATTCAAGCCCAGAAACAAAAACAGTTAGAACGAGAAGCTGAAAAGGCAAGTCGAGAATTACAACGCGTCAATCAAGAAATGATTAAAGCCGCAAGGATGATTCAAAATAATGAAGAATCCATTTCTGAAATGGAGGATCAATTAAAAGTTTTAGAAGATGACTATAAGGCGGCGGAAGCAAAACTCATCGGACAAGATGAAAATATGGTTAAAATGCTTTCGGCTTTACAAAGTTTGGCCCTTAAGCCTACCGAAGCTCTATTTGTTCAACCGTTGGCGCCGGTCGATATTGTTCGGAGTGCGATGTTACTCAGAGAAACGGTTCCTTATTTGGAGGCCGAAGCTGATATTATTAAACAGGAACTTGATGTTTTAAAAAATAAAAAAGAAATCATTCGGCGACAGGTTGAAAGGATTGTCGGACAACAGCGAAAATTAGAGAGGGAACATTCGCAAATGAAAGTTTTAGCGGAAGCTAAAACAAAATATCGAGCAAAAGTTTCTCAACAATCTATGGAAACGAAAAAAAATATTCAAAAATTAGCAGGTCAGGCTCAGGATTTAAAAGATTTGTTGGTTAAACTGGAAAAAGATAAAGAAGCTAAGCGGCGTCAGATGGCTGAGGAGGCAAAGAAAAAAATACTTTCTTCTCAAAAGTCTGGACAAGTATCAACAGCTGACTTGATTAAATTTGATCCTCAGATTATAAATGAAACAGGGACTAATTTTATTAAAGCAAAAGGAAAATTACCATATCCTGTTCGGGGGCAAATTATAACGCGTTACGGACAAGAAACTTCAAAAGGGGTTTCTTCAAAAGGAATAACCATAAAAACGCGTCAAATGGCTCAAGTTATAGCCCCGTTTGACGGATCTGTTTTATTTGCGGGACCGTTCAGAGGATATGGTAATCTTATTATTATAGAACATGGCAAGGGGTATACTTCCTTGTTAGCGGGAATGGACAGTATAGACTGTGAAACAGGGCAGATGCTGCTGGCCGGTGAACCGGTCGGGTTAATGCCGTCTGGTGAAGCTGCCCGTTTATATATGGAAATACGAAAGGATAATCATCCGATTAATCCGGAATCGTGGTTGGTTAAATGATAATGAATGAAAGCAACACTATGAAAAAAATACTATTAATAAGCGCTTCTGTAATTTTATCCGGCTTTTGGGCCTTAAATACAAATGCCGACGTCAAAAAAAACGAGGAAACCGTTAATACTTATGAACTTCTTAATTTGTTTGGTGATGTTATGGAAAAAACCAAAACATCATACGTTGAAGAAGTTACGGATAAAAAGTTGATTGAGGCGGCTATTAATGGAATGCTATCTTCTTTGGATCCACACTCCAGCTACTTAGATGCAAAAAGTTTCAAATATATGACTGAGCAAACAAAAGGTAAATTCGGTGGCTTGGGCATAGAAGTTACTATGGAAGGCGGTGTTGTTAAAGTTGTTTCTCCGATTGATGGTAATCCGGCACAAAAAGCGGGAATTAAGCCCGGAGATTATATTACAGCCATTGATGGCGAGCAGGTTATGGGAATGACTTTGGATGAAGCTGTCAGCAAAATGCGCGGAAAGTTAGGGACAAAAGTAAAATTACAAATTCGCAGACCAAACGAGAAACCGTTTGATGTTACTTTAAAACGGGATGAAATTAAAATTCAGTCCGTTAAAAATGATATTAAATCTGATGATGTTATTTATGTTCGTATTTCCTCTTTTAATGAGGAAGTTGATGTTATGGTTTCCAAAGCCATTGAACAAGCTCAAAAGAAACTTGGTAATAAGGCAAAAGGTTTGGTCTTGGACTTAAGAAATAATCCGGGAGGGTTGCTGGATCAGGCCATTGCCGTATCTGATTTGTTTTTGGATAAAGGAGAAATCGTTTCTACACGTTCCCGCAATGAAGAAGATAACATCAAATATTCAGCAAAAGAAGGTGATGTTCTCAATGGTTTACCTATCGTCGTGATGATTAATGACGGTTCCGCATCAGCATCTGAAATTGTTGCCGGTGCTTTGCAAGATCATAAACGTGCTGTTATTTTAGGTGAAAAATCTTTCGGTAAAGGTTCTGTTCAAACACTGATTCCTTTGGCTAAATATGGTGCAATGCGTATCACAACCGCTCGTTACTACACGCCGTCAGGACGCTCAATCCAAGCAAAGGGAATCGAACCTGATGTCTTAGTAAAACCCGCAAAAGTTGAAGTTATTGAAAATGAGTATGAACGCAGTGAAGCCGAATTAAAGAATGCTCTTAAAAATGATACTTTGCCGGATACAAAATCAGCTGATAAAACTAAAAAAGACAGTGAGCTTGATCAGGATTACCAGTTATCAAGAGCGGTTGATTTAGTAAAGGCCTTGGGAATTTATACTCAAAAATAGGAGATTTTTTTGGTCACTCTTATCTTAAAATACCTGAACAAAATAAAACAGTTCTTTTTAATTATTCCTATTCTGATCGGAATAATGGTTTTTGCCGGTTTGTTTTTTGCACATGAAAAAAGCAAACCGGAGTTTGCTTCTAAAGCAGAAGAAATTATGTTTGACACCAAAAACAAATCTCCAAAATATGTTATGACTCTTCCTGAAGAGCAAAAAAAACAAGAGCCTTCCTCCATTAATGAAGAAGATATAGAGCTTGCCGGTTTGTCAAAAGAGGCAGAAAAAGAAATTAAGCCGTTAACCAATAATGAAAAATTAAATCAGCTGGATATTCCTTTTTTAGCAAAATTACCAACAAGAGATAATATAGAAGCATTAACTTATGTTACTCCGCTACAAACGTTATTAATGAAAAATGATAAGGATCAGAGATTGCCTGTTCAATCTGATAATTTAAAACCTTGGGAAGTTTACGGGCGTAAAGTTAGTGTAATGCCTATGTTTAATAAGGTTGCAATTGTTATAAAAAATGTTGGAACAAATGCGGTTAATTCTGATTTAATCATCTCTCGGTTGCCTTCTGAGATTTCTTTATCTTTTTCCCCATATACGCCGATATTGACGGATATCGTAAAAAAAGCGAGAGAAAACGGTCACGAAACCTATGTCGATATAATATTACCTTCGAGAGATTTTGCTCGGACAGATTCCGGGCCTTTAGCGCTTAATTTTCAAAAAAGTGTTAATCAAAATGTGCAAATGTTAGAAGGTATTTTGGCTCAAAATGTGGCTGTCGGCGGTTTTACCGTATGTGATGGTGTTGATGATACTGATTTTAATGACCATTTTTCAGCCATTATGGCAATGCTTGAGAAAAGAGGTCTTCTTTTGCTTGATGCAACACATGGTTTAAATATAGGGAGCAATAATGTGCAGGGACTGGATAGAGTTCGTGCCAATATTGTGATTGATTCAGATTTTAACCGAACAAGTATCAGGGAAAAGTTGGATCAGGCGGAGAAAAAAGCTCTGAAAAACGGAAATGTGGTTGTAGTTGCAGATCCGAAGCCGGTTGTCGTTTTAGAACTTTATAATTGGATTAAGACTTTTTCGCAACAGCTGACTTATGATGAAATGAAGGCTCAAGGTGTATCTGATTTTGAAAAGCCTTTAGTTTTGGTTCCCCTTTCAAATTTAGCGGGAGAGTACTAGATGAAAACCTATCGCCTTAATGCCGGAGTTGTTTTATTTCGAGCAGACGGTAAAGTATTGCTTTGTGAAAGAATCGAAAATTACCCGAAGCGTTGGCAGTTTCCTCAAGGTGGAATAGATGATGGAGAAACACCTTTGCAGGCTGCGGTAAGAGAGTTGAGAGAGGAAACATCTGTTACATCAGCAAAGTTTGTTGCGGCACTTGCTGAGCCATTGCGATATGATTTTCCTCCATACGTCAAGCAAAGACATCCGGAAAGACATAATGTCGGACAGGAGCAGTATTGGCACTTATTCTTTTTTACCGGAAAAGATAGTGAAATTAATTTACAAACACAGGAGCCTGAATTTCGCTCTTATGCTTGGGTTGATTTGGAAAAAGCGCCGAATAGCGTTGTCGATTTTAAAAAAAATATTTATATACGTGTTGTATCGGAATTTTTACCGATTATAAAAAAATACCTCCATCAGTAATCTGTGGAGGTATTTTTTTATTTTTCTTTAATTGAGTCTTATTTTTTATTTTACAAAAACCTGGACTTCCGCGGAGGTTGCTTGCTCACTCGTTTTGGATAGTAAATTTATTTTATCCGGACTGACGCCGGCTTTTGTAATTTCCTCAAAGATGGCTGCCGCTTGATCTTGTGCTAAATTTCGAATATTTGCGCCGGCATTCACCGGAGAAACAGCGACAACGTCATAGCGGAAACCTCCGTTTTTGCTCTGTGCGGCACGAATGGTCCTTTGAAGGCTGTCTTTATAATTGACATTGTTTTTATTAAACTTTGCTACAAATAAAGGCTTGCCGTTTACATTATTTCGAACACTATGCGGTTTACGATTTGGAACATTTATTTGCGCCCCGGATAGATTGTATGAAGGCGCTGTCGCCAAAGGCGTATTGCTGACACCGTAACTTCCGACTTTGATTGCTCTATCAAGAGAAGACAAGTAGTTACGGGCTGTGTTAGTGTATTCAATTTGACGACTGTAATCACTACCTACTTCTGAAATCAAGCTATTAATGACAATAGCGGTTTGGCTGGTTTCATTTTCCAGAGTACGAAGTTGAGCGTGATCTTCATCAATTGCTCCGGATACGCCGTAAGTTGCGCGAATCGAATCTTGTAAATTTTTAACAACAGACATATCCGAAACCGCTTGATTATAAATCTTATTTAAGGCGTTTGCATTTTCATCCATGACAACGACATTATTCTGCGTTTTTTGGAGCATTTGGTACATAATCGGGTTACCCGGAGTTGTTCCGACCTGAAGTTTTGCTTCCATAGCTGCGGTGGTGTTATGATAGTCAATTGCATTGTCAATAACTGAACTGCGGACTTTTTGTAAGTCTGCATTATTTTGTTTGATAGAATCTTCCAATTCTGTCAATTCGCTACGATAGGCCAGAACCTTTTGTCCGACAAGAGTTCCTGTATTTCCTACTTTTGAAACTTCGATGGGTTCAAAATTGGTTGAACCGAGTGAGGGTAAATCATTTTTGCTGTAATCAACAGATGCATCTTTACCAAACAAAGAACGGAAAGGCGAATCTGAGGAGCATGCGCTTAATAACGATAAAGAACAAGCAAGAATGGATAAGTTGCGAATGACGTGTTTCATCTGAACATACCTTTAATAATTTAGTTTAATCCTTTTTATTTTTGCCACGAGCTTCTTAATTTGTAAAGTAATTTCTCACAAAAAAAAGCGTTTGTGACTATATAATCCTTCTTTTTTGAAAAGATACGGAAAATAGTTTAAAAATCTTTTAAATCTGTGAACTTTTTACTTGCAAATCAATTTAAAATGGTTTAGTAAGATAACTCGTGTTTGCAAGATGCGCTCGTAGCTCAATTGGATAGAGCATCTGACTACGGATCAGAAGGTTGTGAGTTCGAATCCCGCCGAGCGCGCCATAAAAAATGCCTCCCTTAGCGGAGGCTTTTTTTTACTCTATGAGGCTTAAGCCGAAAAATCTTAAATTCATAATAGTAAAAAACCTCCCATTAAAAATAGGGAGGTTTTTTAGCTACTTTACATACAGACGAGTATGTTTGTAGAGTAATTTAGCCATCTGCTGTTGAAGATCTTTGGCTTTTTCAGCGGCAACGCAGGCAAAATATTCGTCATTGCCGGCGTAGATGATACCTCGTGAGGAGTTAACCAACAGACCGCATTCGGCAGTCATTCCAAACTCGGCAACAGCTTCTAAGCTTCCGCCTTGAGCCCCGACACCGGGGACAAGCAAGAAATTTTTCAGCACAATTTTACGTACATCAGTTAACATTTCTGCCTGAGTTGCGCCGATGACGAACATTGTGTTGTCCTTTGATCCCCAGGCAGATGCTGTTGATAAAACCTGCTCGTACAAGGGGGCTAAAGAGCCGCCGCTCTGTGCTTCAGTTAAGGTTAATCTGCCTTTGCTTTGGCACTTAATCTGCGGAGCTGTTACATCTTCTTCAAAGGTTGGCAGAAACTGAAAATCTTCACTTCCGGTGTTAGATGTTAATGCCAAAATGATCGTCCACTTGCCCTTATGTGCCAAGAAGGGTGCTACGCTGTCTTTTCCCATATAAGGGACCACCGTTACGGCATCAGCTTGCAGGTTGTCAAACATTGCCGCAGCATAGCGTTCAGATGTATTGCCGATATCACCGCGTTTAGCATCAGCAATCACCAAAATCTCAGGATAATATTGCTTGATGTAGGCAATCGAATCTGCCAAAACTTTCCATCCTGTCAATCCTTCACTCTCATAAAAAGCAACATTTGGTTTGAAAGCAACAGCGTAAGGAGCTGTTGCGTCAATAATGCTTTTGTTGAAAGTCATTAAGGCTTTTTCTTTGGGTAAGCTTTGCAGGCATTTGGGAATTTTGTTGAAATCGGTGTCCAGACCGACACAAAGGAAAGAATTTTTCTTAAAAATCTCCCCGACTAATTGAGAATAATCCATAACATTAAAATTAATAGTTAAATAATAATAAAATAACGAGGTTCGATTATAGAAAAGCTATTTTAAAATGCAAGTTTTAATTGACAAAAAAAATAAACAGGCTAAATTTCAGATGCTTTTTGTATTACAATACCTATTATTAATTTAATTTTTATCGTATGAAAAAAATTGCTGAATTATTGCTCTCGATGAGAGCTGTTAAGTTGTCCCCGAATGAGCCTTTTACTTGGGCATCAGGCTGGAAGTCTCCTATCTACTGTAACAATCGTCGTGCTCTGGCATTTCCGACCGAGCGTAAACAGGTGGCTTTTCATCTCGCTCAACTGGTTGGTGATGCTGATGTTATTATCGGTGTTGCCACAGGAGCTATTTTCTGGGGAACATTGGTTGCAGAGGAATTGAATTTGCCCTGCGGCTATGTACGCTCAGAGAAGAAAGATCACGGTCTGAAGACTCAGATAGAGGGCTTTGAGCCAAATGAGCTGGTCGGAAAAAAAGTCGTTATCATTGAAGATTTGATTTCTACCGGAGCTTCTTCTCTCAAGGCTGTTCAGGCTGTGCGTGAGGCCGGTGCCGTAGTGGTGCAGATGGTGGCTGTCTTTACCTATGAATTTCCACAGGCTGTGGAGGCTTTTGCCAAGGCAGGAGTTGACCTCAGAACAGCAACAAACTACACGGAGTTGCTTGAGGTATCTCAGGAAGATGGACTCCTGACGGAGGAAGATTTGCCGTGGCTTGCTGAGTGGCGCAATTCGCCGGAAACTTGGGGACAGCATCAGAACTAAGAACTAAAAAAAGGCGTATTCATTAAGAATACGCCTTTTTTAGAGTTTAAATATTTAATTTTTTTATATCCGAAATAATTTGATCGGTTGTCATCCCGAGTTGTTTTAACAAATCTTCCGGATTGTAGCGATCATAAAATTCCTTTTTAAGTCCGTAACTTTTGACTTGGATTGGTGCTGTTCCGTAATAAGAAGCTATTTTTTGCCCGAAGCCTCCTTCCAAAATACCATCTTCCATAGTAATGATAAGTTTGTGATTTTGTTGCAGTTCTTGCAGTAATTTTTCATCTATACCGGAAGCAAAACGAGGATTTATCAGTGTTGGTTTAAATCCAAATTGTAATTCTACTTGTTTTGCCAGAGCTTCCCCTTTTTGATAAAAATCACCAAGAGCTAAAATTGCAATTTTTTCTCCGTTTTGCTCAACCTTAAAGGTATTTAATCGGTCATAATTTTTATCGGCAGGACGAGAAGTTACTTCATTGCCGGGGATAAGAATCATAACCGGATGATTTTTTTGATTGACAGACCACTCCAGCATATTTAAATATTCCTCTTTTGAAGATGGGGCTAAAATAACTAAATTCGGAATATTCGAAAAACCTGCCAAAGTGAAAATTCCTAAATGGGTAACATCAGTTAAACCGTTAAAAGATGCATAGTTTAGCAAAATTGTTACCGGATTGTTATTGATGCAAATATCTTGTGATACCTGATCATAGGCTCGTTGAATGAAGGTTGAGTTTGTGACAAACAGAGGTTTTCCTCCGGCTTTCGCAATACCGGAAGCAAAAGCGGCCGCGTGTTCTTCAGCAATGCCGACATCAACATATTGTCTTCCCAGCTTTTGGCGCAGTTCAGGTGTTAGGCTTGCTGCCATCGGCATTGCCGCCGTAATGACAACAAACTCTTTATCTTGTTTGGCCTTGTTCATAATATAATCAGCGGTCAGGGCTGTATAGTTCTCAGCAGGAAAAGAAAAATTCCATTCTCCCGTTTCTCTATTGAATGGCAGACACCAGTGCCATGCCTCGCGATATTTCTCCGCTAATTTATATCCCTTTCCTTTTTGAGTGTTAATATGGAGAACAATCGGATGATCTATATCTTTAACTTTTTGCAGAACTTTGATCATTGTTTGAATATCATTGCCGTTTTCCTCATAGATATAATCTAAACCGAAAGCCTTAAACAGGTTATTTGCCGCTTTCCCTTTCGTTTGACGCAGTTCCGTGAGATTTTTGTATAATCCGCCGTGAACTTCGGCGATAGATTGTTGATTGTCATTGACAATAATAATCATATTTGAGTGGATTTCCGAACCAACAAAATCAAGAGCTTCAAGAGCTTCACCGCCGGATAAAGAACCATCTCCGATGAGTGCTATAATATTCTCTTTTCCTCCTTTTAAATCCCGTGCTTTTACTAAGCCTGATGCGAGAGAAACAGATGTTGACGTGTGACCGACATTAAATAAATCATGCTCACTTTCATCAGGATTTGTATAGCCGGAATCTTCGTGAAATTTGCTGTCATCTATGTATCCGGCTTTGCGTCCGGTCAGCATTTTGTGCGGATAACTTTGGTGAGAAACATCAAAAACAAATTTATCTTGCGGAGAATTAAAAACATAATGCATAGCGATTTCAGTTTCTACAATACCGAAATTCGAACCAAAATGTCCTCCGAATTTGGTTAATCTGTTAAAGAGAGCTTCCCGAATATCTGCGGCTAAAGTTTCCAATTGCTGAACGTTCAATCTCTTGACATCAGCCGGAGAGTTGATTGTGTTTAATATGTCGTACATTTTCATTTCCTTTATAACCACTCGTTTGCCCAAGTTTTTAGTTCTTCTTCAGATACATTGGACGGGAATCTTTTACCGCTTAAAACTTTTGCCTGAGGGGCAAGAGATTGCATAATTTCGCCGGAGTTGCCCATACCGCTTCCTCCTGATGTTGCAAAAGGAATAACTGTTTTACCCTCGAAATTGTAAGATTCCATAAAAGTATCAATAATGGAGGGTTCTCTATACCACCAAATAGGGAATCCGACAAAGATAACTTGATATTGGTTCATATTGTCAATTTTAGAAGCAATAGCCGGTCGGCTGTTTTTGTTGTCCATTTCAACAGAACTTCGGCTTTGTTTATCACGCCAATCCAAATCAGCGTCTGTGTAAGGTTGTTCCGGTTTTATTTCAAATAAATCGCCGCCCGTTGCTTGAGCCAGTCTTTCCGCAACTTTGGCTGTTGTTCCGGTTGCACTGAAATAGGCAACCAATATTTTTTGTTCACTCATTGTTGCTTCCTCTGCTTGTGTGTTGGTCCCTGTTAAAATTGTTGTCAATACAGTTATTACAGATAGTATTTTTTTCATCGTTTTCCTCCTTATTGTTTTGTTGTTTAAAAATAAGTTTTAGAGGGTACTCTAACACAACAGATATTTAGTAGTTATCCTATGGTTAATTTTACAGGGGAAGAAAAAGATTAAAAACTCTGTTTTAACCAATCCATAATTTGAGCGAATTTATTATCACTGTTGATGGTCTTGTGTAAGATTTTGCGCGGTTTCTTTTCACAGGGCATATTACTGTATAAAAGCAGGCCGACAGCTGTTGAAAATTCAGGATTATAAAGTTTTTCGGGCAGATTTAAGATATTACGGGGACGACCGATGCGGACCTGCTTATCCAAAATCATCATTGCAACTTCCCTGATTCCGGATAATTGAGCGCAACCTCCGGTCAAAACAACGCGGTGACTGGATACATCTTTTAAGCCGTGTTCGTTCAGCTTGTGTCCAATCAGCTCGAACATTTCTTCTACACGAGGAGCAATGATATTGATTAAGTCTGACTTCGGAACTTGTTTTATGAGTGTATCATCCTCTTCTCCAACAGGATAGACATTGATGTTTTCTTCTTTGTCTTTGCTGGTTAAGAAAGCACAACCGTGCAAAGTTTTTAATCGTTCCGCATGAGAAGAAGATGTTGTTAATCCCCAAGCAATATCATTGGTGATGTTGTTTCCGCCAACTCCGATGCTGGAAAAATAAATAGGGTAGCCGTTGCGGAATGTTGCAATGTTTGTGCTTCCCCCGCCGATATCAATAATTGTGGCGCCTAATTCTTTTTCATCATCAACAAGGCAAGACAAACCTGAAGCGTATGCCGAAAAAGCTTTATCCGAAATTTCCAGATGCGCATTTTCAACGACGGTAGCCAAGTTTTTGTATTGTACTTCAGGTGTTAAACCTAAAAGAATTTTGACAGATAAATTTTCCCCATACATATTATGCGGGTCTTTTAGTTCTTCCCCTAAATCTACACGGTATCCGGTAATCAGGCTGTGAATCAGCTCATTATTTTCAACATTGATTTTGTTCCGGCCTTTATCCATAACTTTATTAATATCAATATCGTTTATCGGACGATTGCGATTGATGGCAATGGTTGATTCTTTAATAGAACTGGTTATTTTTTCTCCGGAAACATTAATGATTACATTATTGATGCGCTCGTTAGCCATCTGTTCTGCACTTTCTACCGCATTGCAAACAGAAAGTGTGGCTTGATTAATGTCAGTGATGATTCCGTTTTTGATTCCTTTAGAGGCATTGTAGCCGTATCCGATAATGTTAATTTTATTGTCACGGCTGATTTTTGCGATTAAACAACATACTTTAGAAGAGCCGATGTCTAAAGCGGAAATGGTTGTATAACGGTTAAATGAATGTGACAACGCCTGCCTCACGATTTATATTTTATGTTCTTTTATTTCTTTTAATTGTTGTGGCGAATCTAACTCTGATTTACGGAGTCTGACGATCACCTTTCCCTGTAATCTTAAATCGATGATGGTTAATTTACGTTTAAGAATTCCGACTGTTTTATGTAAGTTTAGCAGTTTTTGCCACGCTTCATGAATATTGTCTTCCGGTAATTTAACGGTGATGCCGTGTTCAACATCATCCAAAACAATATTCCACCGGCGTTTTGAAATAAAATTTGCCACTTTTATTCGTTTAAAAATTTCTTCATTGTCTTGGATACTGGTCATCAGATCTTTGATGTTTTCCGGAGCGCCCGCCCCGACAATTAACAAAACAGGGGATGTCGGAATATATTCGGCATCAATGATATTCCCTTCCGCATCAATCGGGTAGAAATTATTTTCAAATTGCCAAATGGATTTTACTTCTCGTTCTTGAATATCTATTTGTAATATATTCGGAAAATATGAGCGATGAAGGTTTACTTTTTTTATCCAAGGGAGATTTTCCAATTTTTCTTTTATGGCAGATAAATCAAGCTGCATAATGTTGCTGTTGCGGTCAATATCAAGAGCTAAAGCCAATTCGTCTTTACTGGTATGATGACGACCGCTGATAATGACATCATCAATGTTAAAGCCGAAACTTCCGCTGATGGTATAGAATTGATGACTCAGGGTTCCTAATTGTTTACCGATAAGATTTGATTTAATCGTAAATATGCAAAAAGCTGATGCAATAATCAGAGCTAAAAGAATTAAATTTCCGATAAAACGATATATCCAAATTTGCGGAAGCCAAATTTGGGGGGAGATCAGAACCGGTGCCGACGCGACAGCGATAGGTTGATTCTTATTTATTTTCTTATACCTAATCGTCTTATTTCCCACTCTAAAGTAATTGATGTATGTTCTTTAACACGCGCTATAATTTCTTCTCCCAATTGCTCGATATCTTCGGCAGTGGCATTGCCCGTGTTAATTAAAAAATTGTTGTGCTTTTCAGATACTTTTGCTCCGCCGATTTGCAATTCGGCACATCCTGATTTTTGAATCAATTCCCAAGCTTTCAGTCCTTGAGGATTTTTAAATGTTGAACCTGCTGTTTTTTCGTTATACGGCTGATTTGCAATTCTATAATTTTTTTGTTCTTCCAATTTTTGTTGAATCTTTGCTTTAGGTTCATGGTATGTCTTCAGTGTCATCGATAAAATAATCCAATCATCAGGAAACAGGCTGTTTCTGTATGATAAATTAAAATCTTTAGGAGTTAAGGTTGAAATTTCGCCTAAACCGTTCATTACTTCAGCGCAAAGCATAACATCTTTTATTTCAGAACCGAAACACCCTGCATTTGTTTTTATGGATCCGCCGATGACGCCCGGAATTGAACAAAGAAACTCAAGACCGCCGAGTTCGTGTTTTAAAAGTATTTTTTTTAAATCGATATTGGGTAAACCGGCTCCGCATTTAATCCAACCGTCACCAACTTCGATTTGTTTGAAATTTTTGTTATCCAGTTTAATGACAACCCCTAAAATTCCGCCATCTCTTACAAGGAGATTTGAGCCTCCGCCAAGCAAATAAATCGGGATGTTGTTCGGTAAATTTTGCAGAAAATATTTTAAATCTTCCTGATCGGCCGGATGATATAAAATTTCTGCCGGTCCGCCAACCGCAAACCATGTATGCTTAGACATCGGTTCGTCTTTTTGGTATTTTCCCCTGACTTTGGGCAGAAATTCTATCAAATTATTTAAAAGAGGAGAGGTGAACATTTTAGCCTCCTATTTCTTGACGATAATTTCTTTTTCTATCGCATTTGCTAAGCGGAAAGAAGCATCAACGATACTCAATTTTCCTGCATTATCTGACATTTTAATTAATTCGTTCTCTTTTGTTAAGACATCGGATAGTAATGTGCAGAGTTTCTCCGAAGTGAAGTCTTTTTGGGCGACAACATAGCCGGCTTTGTTTTCCTCAATCGCTAAAGCATTTGTTGTTTGGTGGTCGTCGGCAGCGGTGGGGAGCGGAATAATAACGGAAGGCAGTTTGGTCGCTGTTATTTCCGCAATAGATGAAGCTCCTGCTCGAGAGATAATCAAACTTGTTTGCGCATATAAATCGGCCATATTTTCAAAAAAATGGCTAATGGTTAATTCTGCCAAACAATCTCCGTAAGCGGCTTTAATGCTTTCTATATCATCTTTACGACACTGATGAAAAATTTGCATCCGTTTTTGTATTTTCTCAGGGAGCATACAAACAGCGGCAGGAATAATATCTCCAAATATTTTAGCTCCTTGAGATCCTCCTATGATAAGTAACTGAATTTTATTTTTATCATTATACGGGGTGTATATGCGTTTATTTAGCTCGGCGATATTTTTACGAATGGGCATTCCGGTTAGAATTTTTTTGGTATGGGATGGTGTGTATTTAACATTGTTGAAGCTTTGACCGATAAACGTGGCGTATTTGCTTAAAAAGCGATTGGTGCGGCTCATAACAGAGTTTTGTTCGTGGATAACTAAATCAATGCCCAGCAAAATGGCGGCCATACAACACGGAAATGAAGCATATCCTCCGAATCCGACAACACATATAGGTTTTTTCTTTAATAAAATAAGGGCAGCCTGCAAAACACCAATTCCGGTTTTGAATAAACTTTTAATTTTGAACCATTTTGATTTGCCGACGAGAGCGCCCGCTAAGACGGAATAATTTGTAATTTCGCCCAATTTCCCGTGATAATTATCTTTTCCTCGGCTATCGGTGATTAAGGCTAACTCATAACCGCGGGCAGAGAGTTCTTCCGCTAATGATTCGGCCGGAAAAACGTGTCCTCCCGTTCCTCCTGCGGTTAGAATAATTAAAGGCTTTTGATGTTGATTATTGGTCATCTTTATCCTCCGAATGAGCATTTTTACGCGTGATTGCCAAAAGCATACCTATTCCTATTGCAGAAGCAATAACCGATGAACCGCCGTAAGAAACGAAAGGTAAAGTCATTCCCTTGGTTGGCATCAGATGCAAAGAAGAAGCCATATTGATAATTCCTTGCAAGCCGAAAGAGGCGGCCAATCCGGCTGATGACAGAATAATAAAGAAATTGCGGTCTTTCATAGAAATGAACATTGAACGAATAACAATGGTTGCATAAACACCGATAATCAGGGCGCAGATGATGAACCCGAACTCTTCGGCGGCAACGGCAAAAATAAAGTCCGTATGTGCATCCGGAATGCTTAGTTTGGCAACACCTTCTCCGGGGCCGCGTCCTAATAAATGTCCGCTTTGGAAAGCATCAAAAGCTTTTTGAACTTGATAGCTTAATTCATTTTCTGAAGTAATGAATTGTTGAATACGGGTGTGAAAATGCGGAAATGTAAAGTATAAGACGACAGCGCCGATTATTCCGAGAACTCCGGCACCGATAATCCAGATAAAAGGTAAACCGTTTAAGAAAAGCTGGAAGAACCAGATCGCGCTGACAACAAAAGTCATTCCGATATCCGGTTCCGCAAGCAATAAGCCGGCGGTTACAATAAACAGAGCAACGGAAAGCCATGTCCCCGGAATTTCCGCGTATTGTTTTTGGGCATCAAAGAGCCAAGCTGCCACAATGGCAAAAGTCGGTTTTATAAATTCGGAAGGTTGCAGAGAAAAACCAAAAATGCGAATCCAACGATGTGCGCCTTTAACTTCTTCGCCCCAAAAAATCGTCATTATTGTGAGAATAAGCGCAAGAATATAGCCAATACTTGCAAAGCGGCGTATAAACTTTAAATTTTGCATTGATAAAAAAATCATAAAGCAAAAAGCAACGGGAACATAAAAACATTGGCGATAGATGTAATGATAACTCCCAAATCCGACACGGTGCGCAACAGAGGGACTGGCCGAAAAAGTTAGAAAGATTCCTAATACCATTAGGCCGGATACTAACCCCAACAATGTTTTGTCGACAGTCCACCACCAGTTGCTTAAAATGTTATGTGATTTGCGAGAAAATGCTATCATTAACATAAATCCTAAAAACTTAATAACGAAGCTAATCCCAGTATGGCTAAAATTAACCCGATTATCCAAAAACGTATGACAATGCAGGTTTCATTCCACCCGAGTTGCTCAAAATGGTGATGAATAGGGGCCATTTTGAAGAATCTTTTGCCACCGGTTTTCTTGAAATACAGCACTTGAATCATAACAGAAACGGTTTCCATAACAAAAACACCGCCGATAACAGCTAATATCAATTCTTGTTTACACATAACGGCAATCGTTCCGAGAAGCGCGCCTAGTGCAATTGAACCGGTATCTCCCATAAATATTTTAGCTTTAGGGGCATTAAACCACAAGAAACCTAAGCATCCTCCGATTGTGGCCGCACAAAAAACAACAAGTTCTTCGCATTGCTCTATATAAGGGAGATGAAAATCAAAAGCCAGAGGATCGCTGCCTATAAAACAAAAGACAGCCAAAACACTTAAAGCTATAATTACCAAGCCGGATGCCAAGCCGTCCAAGCCGTCAGTTAAATTAACGGCATTGGAAGCACCGGCGATAACAAACATTCCGAAAGGAACGTAAAACCATAACAGATTAAGTGCCAAAGATTTAAAATAAGGGATATTGAGATTAAAACGGATGTCTTCAGGTGTATTTTGGGTGACGATGAAAACAATGAAAAAGGCCGTTGCAAATTGTAAAAACAATTTCATTTTTGCCGTCATTGCATTCGGTGTATGTTTTTTGACTTTTACATAATCATCGGCCAAGCCTGTTCCTCCGTAAACAATGAGGACCAAAAGGCAAAGCCATACAAATACATTATTCAAGTTGCACCAAAGAAGAACGGAACAAATTGCACTGCCTAAAATCAGCAGACCGCCCATTGTCGGGGTTCCCTTTTTTGTCTGTAGATGACTTTGAGGGCCGTCTTCTCGAATCGGCTGTCCGCCGGTTTGATGCGTATGTAGAAAGTTTATTAGTTTTCTGCCGCAGCTTAAAGCTAAAACAAGGGCACATAAAAAAGCAAAAAAGCTTCTGACTAAAATATCGTCATTAAAAGTAAGCAGATTCTGTAACATCAAAGACCTTTCGGAATAAAATTGTATAATGCGCTTATTTTAGGCGCTAAAATCTAAAATAGTGTTAATTTTACAGTTAATCTTCTAAATATAAACCACTATGTTTATAGTTTTCGATCGCATGATGAATCAGAACACCGATGACGGCGGCTGTCGGAACAGCTATAAGCAATCCTAAGAAGCCCAACAATACGCCTCCGGCTAACAGAGAAAACATTATCCAAACCGGGTGTAAGCCGACACTGTTTCCTACCAGTTTAGGCGTGAGGAAATTCCCTTCTAAAAATTGACCGAATAAGAATACAACAATAACCAAGGCAATATGATACCCATCATTAAATTGTGCCGTTGCCATTAATAAGCTTAAAGCAAATCCCGTAATGCTGCCGACATAAGGAATAAACGACAGAATACCCGCTAATAAACCGATGATAATTCCCAGATCCAGTCCGACAAAATAGAGACCGAGGCCGTAGTAAGCGCCGAGTAACAGACAAACGCTGAGTTGTCCGCGAATAAAGCCGGCCAGTGTTCGGTCGATTTCTTTGGCTTGTTTGCGAATGCTTTTTTTTGATTTACGGGGGAGCAGGCTATCAACTTTTGCAACAAAACGGTCCCAATCTCTCAGCATATAAAAAGTGACAACGGGGGTAATCATTAAAAGGGACAGTAAATTAAAAAAGGCAAAACTTTTTGAAACGATTTTTTTCAAAAATACGCTGATATATTTACTGTTTTCCGATAGGCTGTTTTGAATGGAATTTGCTGCCGTCTGTAAATCGAAAGAAGGAAATTTGGTTTGTAAATCAATTATTGTCGGTTCTATTTTTTTGATGATTGTTGTCATATAAACAGGAACAATTTTAATAAATCTGGCGAGTTGTTCATCAATAAGATTTATTAAAACAGCAACGATGGGAATAAAAACCAGAATCGCGGTGAACATTACAAGAAACGTTGCTAATGTCCTGTTTATTCTCTTTTTTTCTAAAAAAGAAACCCACGGATCAAATAAATAACCAAGGATAATTCCTGCGACAAAAGGGAGTAAAACAGAGCGAAGTATATATGTCAAAAGGCAGAATATAACAAAGATGGCTGTCCAAATCAGCCAATTGCGATTAGTATTCGTTGTTGACATTTGAGATCCTTTCTGCTGTATGAAAATTGCCACTGTCAGTCAGTGTAAATCCTTTGTTCCTGAGCTCTTTTTCCAACTCATCGGAATTTCCGGTATACTGCAACGAAACTTGAGCTCGTCTGCCGCTCATTGAGGTAATATCCATTTTTTGTACGTTTGGAACAGCCTCCAGAATACGCCGAAATTCCAACCAATCTTTCAAGGCATTAAAATTATAGATAATGGTGAGTTGATTTTGTTGATTATTATGATTTAAGGCTTGTTGTTGTAATTGTTCCATAATTGTTACCTTAATATCCTGTACCGCATTTTCAAAGGCATTACTGTCATTATCATAAGTCTTTGTTTTAATTGTGCCGTAGGTCGGTGATTTTAAGGTGATAAATAAGACATTTTGTTTTAGAACAGCTTCAGCAACATAAATCTGCGCATTTTGGTTATTTTTACTTAAAGCACTTAAACTTAATTGGTTAAGCTGAATGGCATCGTCGGGAATCAGTAAATTTTTATTGTTTTCGGTAGCGGGAATCGGTTTTATTGTAATTTGACCGCTTTCCATTGAATTCTCACGCCAAACTTTATACCAACGATTTTCCTCCTCCCATAGTAAAGGAGCGGCTGTTTCATTATTTTGCAAAATGGGAATAATCAAAATATGTGTTTCCGGCAAAATGGTAATAGGTGCATTTTTTTCAGCCAGGTAGGCTTTAATAATCGGAGCGCTGACAGTGAGCCTTAAAGAAGCCATATAACGTGTATCAATGACTTTTTCCGAAATAACGGAAACTTCTTGAACAAAATTTAAAATTTGGTTGTCATTAAGTTCATCTAAAATCTTAGTACTATCGGCTGTACTGATGCGATTTACAACGGCATATAATGCTTTACGGTTAGCTTCTGTCATTGCTTTTTCTCTGGCTAAGGCAGAATTGTCAGCAGTTGCATCAACTTCAACCAAGGCCTCATAGATACTCATATCCTCAGCTCGAACCGAAAAAGCCCCTATTACGGTTATTATCAATGTAATTATGACTTTAAGCACAGAGCACCTCCTTTTATCCGCTTTTGAGTAATGGTAATGTATGTTCATTTTAAAAGCAAAACAAATTATAATTATATCCGCTTAAATAAGCTTAACAAATTGAAATTAATTGTAGACTTTTGATGGTAAACAGTGTTATGTTTTGCTCAGAATTTTTGTTAATATGAAAAGGGTTAAGAATATGATAAGTGATTATTTAAAAGGTTTGATTGAACGCGCTAAAAAAGGCTATAAAACAATTGTTTTGCCCGAAGGGGAAGATGAACGCATTTTGCAGGCAGCTCACGTTATAGCAGAGGCTAAAGCCGCACGTTTGATTATTTTGGGCGATGAAGAAGAAATAAAAGCATACTATGCAAAAAATAACTGGAGTTTGGATGGCATTTCAATTGTAAAACCTGAAAACTCACCTAAATTGCAAGAATATGCAAATTTGCTTTATGATTTACGTAAAGCAAAAGGGATGACTGAGGAAGATGCCCAAAAGACAGCTTTGAATTATAATTACTTTGGAACTTTAATGGTTAAAGCCGGTGATGCCGACGGTATGTTATCGGGCGCTAATCATTCAACGGCAGATACGGTTCGTCCTGCATTACAAATTATTAAATCAACCCATAAAGATCGTTCCGTTTCTACGGCCGTTTTGTTGGTTAAAGACGGTGAAGCTTTTGTCTTTTCTGATTGTGCCGTTATTATTGATCCGACCGAAAAAGAATTGTGTGATATGGCCTTGGCTGCCGGTGAAACGGCAATCAAATTCGGTATTGAGCCGAGTGTCGCTATGTTGTCTTATTCAACACGCGGTTCAGGTAAAGGTGAGGGGGTTGATAAAGTTCGTAATGCCGCTAATATGGCTAAGGAATTGTTGAAAACTCCGGAATATGCCGGAAAAGGAATTAAAATTGACGGTGAATTGCAAGCAGATGCCGCTTTAGATGCTGTCGTCGCTAAGAAAAAAGCTCCGGACAGTGATGTTGCCGGTCACGCAAGAGTTTTAATCTTTCCTTGCTTAGAAGCCAGCAATATCGGTTATAAGCTTCTGCAACGTATTTGCGGTTGCGAGGCTTACGGCCCGTTAATGCAGGGATTAAATGCGCCGGTTAATGATTTATCTCGCGGTGCATTAGTCGAGGATATTATTGGTATGATTGCTTTAACAGCAATTCAAGCTGAAAAATAGAAATAAAAAAGGAAGATTTTTTCTTGGCTCTTTTTACAGAAGAAATCTTCCTTTTTTGGTGTGTTTTAAATTTTTGAATGTGGAAAAATTATGCAAAAAATACTTGTTTTGAACTCAGGTTCTTCTTCTCTTAAATATCAATTATTTTCAGTGGACGGTGATAAATATACACCGATTGCAAAAGGATTAGCCGATAGAATCGGTATTGAAGGGTCTTATGTAACGATAAAAATCGGCGACGGTGATAAAATCGTTGATAATGTCGCATTACCGACACATAAAGAGGCTATTCGTGAAGTATTGGCAATGTTGCTCAGAGGCGCGTTAAAGAGTATTGATGAATTATCCGGTGTCGGACATCGTGTTGTTGCCGGCGGGGAATACTTTAAGGAATCTGCTTTGGTTACCGATAAAGTTATTGATCAGGTTGATGAGTTGTCTATTCTTGCTCCTTTGCATAATCCGGCAGCAGCTATGGGCTTACGTGCTATGAAATCTTTATTGCCGGATATTAAGCAGGTTGTTGTTTTTGATACGGCATTTCATCAAACAATGGATAAGGCGGCCTATCTTTATCCGTTACCGTTAGAACAATATAAAAAATATAAAATTCGCCGTTACGGTGCTCACGGCACTTCTCATTACTATGTTTCTCGTGAAGCCGCTCGCTTAATGGGAAAACAAGGTAAGATTATTACCTGTCATATTGGTAACGGGGCTTCTATTTCCGCCGTTGATAACGGAAAATGTGTTGATACATCTATGGGATTTACTCCTTTAGCCGGTATTTGTATGGGAACTCGTTGTGGTGATATCGATCCGTATATTCCTTTGCACATTTTCAAAACACAGCATAAGTCTATTGATGAAGTCAATAATTTGTTAAATAAAGAAAGTGGAATGTTGGGTTTGTGCGGGTACTCAGATAATCGCGATGTTGAGGCTGCCATTGCTAAAGGAGATGAAGATGCAATCGCTGCCAATGAAGTTTATATCCATTCTATTTTACGTTTCATTGGTAGCTATATTGCCGTTTTAGGCGGTGTTGATGCAATTGTCTTTACGGCAGGTGTCGGTGAAAATTCGCCCGCGTTGCGCAAAGCTTTGTGTGATCGTTTGAGTTATTTAGGTATTGAAATTGATGAAGCCGCCAATAATAAACGCGGGGAAACGATTGAAATTACAAAACCGAATTCAAAGGTTCACGTTTATGTGATTCCGACTGATGAAGAATTGGTTATTGCTCAAGATACGGTTCGTTTGATTAAATAAAATAAAAAATTTTTTTAAGGGGGATTTTCCCCCTTTTTTTTATAAAAATGCTTGTGTCTTTTCTTTTTTTCTGCTATTATGTCCAAGATTTTTTTGGGCGTCATAACAAAAGGCGATAAGTGAATGTCAAAAATTTTAGTTCTGAATTCAGGTTCTTCCAGTGTAAAATATCAATTATTTGAGGCAGAAGGCGAGCATTTCAGCGTTTTGGCCAAAGGTATGGTTGAGCGTATTGGTTTACCTAATTCTGTTATTTCATATTCTAACGGGACAGATCCTAAAAAATCTAAAATTATGGATTTTCCTAATCACGATGAGGCGATTAAAGAGCTTTTACGCGTTTTGTTGAAGTATAATTTGAAAAGTCTGGATGAATTGGCTGCCGTCGGACATCGTATGGGACACGGCGGAGAATATTTTGATAAATCTGTTTTCATTGATGATGATGTTAGAAAAAAAATCTATGATGCGGTAGAATTAATCCCCTTGCATGGTCCTGCCTTAATTCTCGGAATGGAGGCAATCACCCGTATTTTGCCTGATATAAAACAGGTTGCGGCGTTTGATACGGCCTATCATCAAACAATGCCTAAAGAAGCTTTTCTTTATGCCCTGCCTATAGAACAATATGAAAAGCATAAAATTCGTAAATACGGTTTTCACGGAACATCACACGCTTATATTGCTCAGCGTACGGAAGAAATTTTAGGCTACAAAGGAAAATTTATTTCTTGCCACTTAGGAAGCGGAGCTTCCGTTACGGCAATTAAAGACGGAAAAAGCGTTGATACCACAATGGGTTTTACTCCTATGGTCGGTATGATTATGGGAACGCGTTGCGGTGATATTGATGCTTATTTACCTTTTCATATTATGAAAACACAAAATAAAACAATGCACGAAGTTAATATGATGCTCAACAAGGAGAGCGGGCTTCTTGGTTTGTCCGGCTATCAGGACATGAGAGAAATCCAAGAGCATTATATTGCAGGAGAAGAACGTGCAATTACGGCCATAAATGTTTATGTTCACCAATTGATAAAGCATATAGGTGCTTATGCGGCTGTTTTGAATGGACTTGATGCTCTTATTTTTACCGGTGGTGTCGGTGAAAATTCATCATTTATTCGCAAATTGGTTTGTCAGCGACTGGGGTATTTGGGTATAGAATTGAATGAAAAAGCAAATCACGCTCAGGGACAAGAAGCTGTTATTTCATCTGCCAATTCTAAGGCAAAAGTTTTGGTTATTCCGGCAAATGAAGAACTGATGATTGCTAAAGATACTTATAATTTGTTGCAACAAGCCAATCCTAAAGCACAGGTGGCTTAATTTTCTTAAAATATAAATCGGATACCGGCTGTTATTTCGCTGATGGCTTTATAGCGTTCAGCTTCGCCGGAGTTTAATAAAGTATAACGATACATTAAGCGTAAAGCAACATTGCGTGAAAGGTAGTATTGCAAACCGACACCTATGCGCGGACCGCTGTTTTTATCATCTTTAGATCCGTTTTTTGTTTTTGTACTGATTCTGTATTCAGCCAAGCCGAGAGAAGCCAGAAAAGAGAAGTTGTCAGAAAGACTTGCTTCGCCGGCAATGTCAACACCATAAGCTCTTAATTTTGCGGATACGGAGTCTTTCTTTACGGTATTGGAGTTAAGAATAAAGGCTTCAAGGCTGATTCCGTAAGCGCTAATTCCGATAACGGGTGAAAAACTTTTGAAATTATCATCTATTTCGATAAAGTCCGGATTCGCTTTTTTACTCTTGCTTGAATGAGAATATTTCATTTCGGAACTTGAAAAATCAGCCCCGAAAATAAAATGGGCGTTAGATGCATACGTTTTAGCCGGTTGTGCTATTAAGCAAACTGCAAAACATAACGGAAGTATTAAAGCTCTAAAAAACTGCATATAACCCTCAAGAGTAATCTTATAGTTATATACAGTTTAGAGCAAATATATTAAATATTGTTTAATGCAAAATTATTTTGCTTTTTTTAAGTCGCTTGTGCAGTGAGGACATTTTTTTGCATTAATGTCAATTTCCGAACAGCAATAAGGACATTTCTTTGTTGTCGGATTTGCAGCTTCTTCAGCGGCTTCTTTTTTAGCCATCTTTGCTTGTAATTCATTAATTCCCTTAATTAAAATGAAGACGGCAAACGCAACAATTGTAAAGCTGATTAAAGCATTGACGAATAAACCGATGTTTAAGGTAACGGCACCTGCTTTTTGAGCCGCATCTAAAGAGGCATAAGGCGCCGCTTTAACACCCTCTTTCAAAACGATAAATAAATTTGAAAAATCTACCTTACCGAGTAATAATCCGATAGGTGGCATAATAACGTCTTTAACCAAAGAATCGACAATTTTACCGAAAGCGGCACCAATGATAATACCGACAGCCATATCGATAACATTACCGCGCATTGCAAATTTTTTAAATTCATTAATAAAATTTTTCATTTGATAGTCTCCTTAAAACAAATAAAGTCACGACAGAACCGTGACTTTATAGATTTATTTTACTTTTTCAACTTGATTAAACTCAAGTTCAACCGGTGTAGAACGCCCAAAGATTGAAACAGAAACTTTCAGACGAGATTTTTCTGTATCAACATCTTCGACTAAACCGATGAATGAAGCAAAAGGTCCGTCATTAACACGAACTTGCTCTCCAACCTCATATTCAACGGTTGTTTGAGGTCTTTCAATACCTTCCTGCATTTGCTTCATAATTCTTTGAGCTTCGGCCTCACTAATAGGTTGCGGTTTGTTACGACTGCCCAAAAAACCGGTAACACGAGGCGTATTTTTAACAATATGCCAATACTCATCTGACATTTCCATCTTAATGAGAACATAGCCGGGGAAGAATTTATGCTCCGCATTGACTTTTGTTCCTTTGCGAACTTCGACCACTTCTTCCGTCGGAACGATAACTTCCTGAATTTTATCTTCAATATTTTTCAGAGCCGCTTGTTCTCTGATGGATTCCGCAACTTTTTTTTCGGAACCGGAATAAACGTGTAAGACATACCAACGTGCTGTCATTTTATTTAAACTCCAAGACCTAAAATTAATTTCATCAGCCAACCGATAATTTGGTCAACAAAAAAGAAAAATGTTGCAGCAATCGCAACTAAAATAATGACCATTGTTGACGTTTGCATCACTTCTTTTTTGACAGGCCAAGTTACTTTTTTGACCTCTTGTTTAACCTGTCTTAAAAACTGTATAGGACTTATTTTTGCCATAACTACCCAATAAATATAAAGTTGAAACGAATTATCGCTGTCTGCCGATTTGTGTAAAAAGGGCAATAACAACTTTCTAGAAGTAACTGCCGTTAAATCTTACCGCTATATAAATATTTTTAGAGTCAGATGTCAAGAATTTATTTCTAACAGTCAAAAGAAAAAGAAGTTGCAGAAAGGCTATAAATGAGATATACCGAATCTGAGAAATCATTTTATTAACAGTAAAAGAGGTTAATTATGGCTGAAACAATTTTAATTACAGGCGGTGCCGGATTTATCGGATCTAATTTCGTACCTTATTTTTGTGCTAAATATCCTGAATATAAGGTGATTAACGTTGATAAGCTGACCTATGCCGGTAATTTGGATAATCTTAAAGAGTGTGCGGCGATGCCGAATTATACTTTTGTGCAGGCAGATATTTGCGATGCCGATAAGATGGAGGAATTGTTCAGCCAAAATGATGTTCGCGGTGTGATTCACTTTGCGGCCGAAAGCCATGTTGATAATTCAATTAAAGGACCGCGCGCTTTTATTAATACCAATATTATCGGGACTTTCAATTTATTAGAAGCCGCTCGTAAGCAATGGATGGAAGCGCCGAATAAAGTAAAAGCCGGTTATGAAAAATGCCGTTTCCATCATATTTCAACCGATGAAGTTTACGGGACACTCGGGGCTGAGGGCTTTTTTAAGGAAACAACACCCTATGCTCCGAATTCTCCGTATTCTGCCAGCAAAGCAAGTTCTGACTTTTTGGTTCGGGCTTATCGTCATACTTTCGGTATGAATGTGACAACATCTAACTGCTCCAATAACTACGGACCGAAACAGCATCACGAAAAATTAATCCCGCATATTATTGAGAAAGCGTTGGCAGAGGAGCCGTTACCGATTTACGGTAAAGGTGAAAATGTTCGCGATTGGTTGTATGTTTTGGATCATTGTAAAGCAATTGATTTGATTTTCCATACAGGAAAGGCCGGAGAAACTTATAATATCGGCGGTCATAACGAGCGCAACAATATTACCATCGTCAAAACAATATGTGCCTTGCTTGATGAACGCAGACCCCGCAAGAGCGGTCAAAAATATGCCGATTTAATTACCTTTGTTCAAGACCGTGCCGGTCACGATTTTCGCTATGCAATTGATGCGGATAAAATTACCAAAGAGCTTGGTTGGAAAGCTGATGAAAATTTTGACACCGGTATCGTTAAAACGGTAGATTGGTATTTGAATAACTAATCTTGTCAAAATGCCGTTTGTTTCAGTGTTAAGTATTTTAAATTGTAGAAGGAGGGTGCCCTGATGAAAAAATTGTTCCAAAGTTTTATGTTACTCATTGGTGTTTTGTGTGCGGCTAACGGCTATGCCGCAACATCGGATACGGTTATTAAAACGCAAACCCACTGGAATGAACAACCTATTAAACCAATCAATATTGAGCATCCGGAGGTAACTATTCTGAGAATAACTATTCCTGTCGGTGAAAAATTAGCGATGCATAAGCATCCTATTTTGAATGTTGGTTATTTAACCAAGGGTGAATTGACGGTCCGCTCGGAGAAAGGCGATGTTATTGTTTTACATCCGGGAGATCCGATTGTTGAGTTGATTGATGTTTGGCACTATGGCGAGAGTACAGGTTCTTCAGATGCTGAAATCGTTGTAACTTATATTGGCGAAAAAGGTGACGCATTGAGCCTTATTAAAGATAAATAACGATATTTATATATGTTATATCACTGTCTTTAATTTATAAAATTAATGATTAAATCTTTGTTCTCTGTTTAATGTGAACAAAGGTTGTGCGTGTGCAAAAATATTTGATTAGTACGATGTTTTTTATACTCCTTGTGGTTCAAGCCGTGTCCGCACAAGTTGAGAACAGTTATACCATTGAGCAAGAAGCTCCGGCTGATTCTCCGGTGATTGTTTACGGTAGTGCCAATGAGGGAAACGGTCATAGGGATAGTGTTTTGTTGGAGCAAAATAGTGAGAATAACCCGCTGGGAAATCCGCTGAGTTTTGATTCTTCGGAAGATCCGGAGGAAAGTCTATCTTCACCGCAAACTTCTGAAAAATCACCGGCGCAAAAAGTGTCCCGCCCTTTTAAAATACAGGAAAGTTTGCCTCAAAATCCGCAAATATCGGCACAAGAGACACCGCAAACAGTTAATAAGCAAATTCAAAATACGCTCTATGAATCCGGCGGGCGAATATATGATATTCAATCTTTTCCGGCTTCAGATGTGAGCTATATCGAACAGCCCAATCTTAATCCCACAATTACGACCTATCCGGCATATTAGATGTGATATTTTTTATAACGTATCTAAATTCATCTTTTCTTTAAGCAGAAGTCTTTCAATACGTCCTTTGTAATCCTCTGCTGTCAATGGTTTATATTTTTGGTTCAATAAATAGGTTTTGAAGTTGTTTAACATAGTGAGGTTCCTTTCTTAATCTTGAACAATATATGCGGTGTATTCCGGGCGATTGTAATGATTTAAGGCTTGCTTGGCATCTTGCCAGAGGAGATAAGGCTCAGGAAGTCTGACAATCTCGCCGTTGGTGTATCTGAGTTCGATGTAGTACATAATGTTCCCTTCTCTAAAATAGTGTTATGACTCATTAACTATTTACATTATGCCGTGAAAAAACACCCTCGCGAGCCCCTAAAATGAGAAACGAAAGGTAACATTTTGCTTACATTTGCTACGATTTAGACGCGATTGCTAATGAACAGACAAAAAAAGCCTTCTTTACTTCAAAAGTTATATCCTGCATAATAATTAAAATTAAGTTATTTAATAAAAATATTTTTAAACTTGTTTATGATTTTTTTTACGCGTCCTTTTTATTTTAAATTTACAACCAAATATACAGATTTGTTTGTGTTTTTTATCTGGTAAGTTTACTATAGAAAATATCAATTGCAGAGGTTTTAATTTATTTTTTGTTCTTGTTGTGTTATTCGAAAATTTCTTGTGATTCTCTTGAACATGTAAAAATACATCTCCATCATAAACATCTTCAGGTAATTTAGTATAGTAGTAAATCATATCAAAAAACTCTTTTTGCTTTGTAGAATCTAACATACTTAAAATATAAGAAATATGTTTAATTTTATCTGCTCTAATATCATAATATTCAATATATTCTATATACCTTAAAACACATTCATGCATTAATGAAGGAACAAATATTTTGTTTTGCATAACCCGATTATCCATTACTGAAGTAAAAAAACCACTTTTGATATGTACTTTTGTATACTTTGGTAAAGACGAATATACATCAAATTTAATATTAAGAATTTCACTATTTGGCTCATACACATCATATTGCACATGAGAATCACAAAGTTGTTGCACTCTAATTTCCCATCCATTTTTCAAATATTTATCTAAAAAAGCCACTAAGGATGAAAAAAAGCTATTTATATTATAACAAAATACATCAATATCACTATTTTCCTCATACTCAGGAAATTTACTATTTAATTTAATAATGCAATACTTCATCTTCAACGAATTAAAAAATTTCTCTAAATCAATTTTTTCCATTACAATATCTCCACGACTATTAACTTTTTTACGTTTCTATATTTTAAAATAGCAGCTCTATGAACTCCATCTTGAATAATATATTTTTCATTTTCCTTTTTTACGGCGATAAAACAATTATTATATGGATAAATCATATTATGTGATAAATCTAAGAATTTCTGTAAAGAATACCCATCTTGCAAACATTTACCGGTAAATGTTTTTAAATAATTATTATAATCATTCGAGCCTCTTTCAAGCGTTTTATAATGTGGTGTATTTTTTATAGAAAGAGCTTTATTTTTTATTTCATTATTTTCATCTACGTATAAAATATTTGCATACAAATCATCAATGCTGATAGAAAAGATTCTAAATTTATTATGATGAGAAATATGATAAGGCAAATATACTATATTTTCTTTATGTAAAATATCTTTTAATCCATTCTTATATCCTAAGAATTTCAAAATATAATCTGTTTGCTTTTGATTATCTGAAGCATGAATAACGTGATTTTCTGTTCTTCTATCTGATTTTCTTTCATTAAATTTATCTCTTATAAATTCCTTAAACTTCTTCAAAGTAATTGATTCTAAGTGTCTAAAAGGTCCATTACCTAAATAATCTTCATCTGCACATAAATTTTTAATAAATACAAATAAGACTTCTTTAGGCGTTTTATACAAGTACTGAATTTTACTTTTTAAATGCTCTATAGGTGCATAATCATATGCATAGACAGCTTCAACTAAGTTATCAATTTTTTCTGTTTTATAACTTAGTATTTTTATAATCTCAAAATTTTTATTATTTTCAATTAAAGATAATATCTCATCTTTATAAGGAAGACCATTACCCCAAATTAAAATATAGTCATATCTAGTGTTATGAAACGAATTAATATCCATTTTAAATTCTCTCAATTTTTACCCAGTTATCACAAATAATTTCATCTTGCCCATTAACAAACGGTGTTGGGACAACAACAACCCCCTGTTCGTTAGCTCTACCGAGCCATGCCGCCCACCAACTAAACGTTGAGTTGGCAATAATGGCATGTTTGCACCGCATCATCAGAGCCATATCTTTCCAGTCTTCTTTGTTTTGAGAATTTTTCTCACCAATAATTTCAAACTTAAGAGATTCTGAAACAAGTTCTGGATGACTAAGCAATTCATTTTTGATATAATCTTCGCAATCCTGACCAAATACAAAAAATATCGGATTTTTAACGTGTTCCTTTATATATTGAATAGCTTTTTTATAATATTCCGCCGTCAAAGCCCACCCTCGCAGATTCAAATAATCACCTCGATGCAGATGGACAAATACCGGATTTTCACATTCATCTATTTTTCTCAACCAGTTTTGGTTAAAATCATCATCTTTTGCTATTTGCGGAAAAGTAAATTCTTTTTTGATTTTCTTCTTTATTCTTTTAAAATATTTTTCATTCTGAAAATAACCGCTAAAATAAGTTGCATCAGGTTGTTTAAATAAATTATCATCAAAAATAAATGCATTTTTCTCTTCTGGGCGATTTTCGCAATAAGAAAGTTGTTTTGATGTTGCTATAGGTATATCTTTGTTAAAAATATCAAGTTCATATTTTCTAACAGCCACACCATTTGCAAACTCATTTTTGCTATCAGCTAATTTTAAAACCTCATCAAACCAAGAAGTATCAAACAACACCTTTTTTCTAATTTTAGCTTTAAGTGCTAAACCAAAAGCATACTGAAACATCTGATTGCCCAAACCACCTTGCAGACGAACAATATAATATTTGAATTTTCTTTTGAATTTAATTTTTACCCCCAAGATACAAAGGTATTTATAGCGATTATGATTTCTCAAAGAAAAAACTCTCTGCCAGAAAGTGTATTTAAGTTTTTGAGGGACTGGTTGCGCCGGTGGCGGACAAACCAAATTCATGATTTTTTGCTGTAGTTCTTTATCATCCGTCAGAAAATCAAGCATGTTTTGTTTGATATTTTCCGTTGTCTCAATTTGAATATCAGAATGAGCTACTGAGACTTGATTTGTGTGACATCTATAATTCAGCAAAACTTCCTGAAGATTGTGCAATTCCATATATTTAATCATTCTGCTCCAGAGCTCATAATCCTCAGCATGAAGATATTTTTCATATTTACAGTGATACTGGTCTATAACTGATTTTCTCAACATTAATCACCATTAATGACGATATGTGTTTATTGATTTCTTGTGATTTTTCAAAAGGTTATGAAAATAAAGAAATTTAAGAAAAAAATGTTGATTTCTAGTTTTATTTGTAATAAAAGGATTAGTATCAAATATAAATGGTGGTTTATGGATACCTTTATTTCAGGTATTTATTTTTTTGCTGTTTTTGCAAGTTCTTATAGATGGTTTCAACTATTTATAAGGATTTTTTTTATGATTTACGGATATATACGCGTCAGCACTGACCATCAAAACGTTGCTAATCAACATCACGAAATTGAGAAATTTTCAAGCATCCACAATATTGTCATTGATAAATGGGTGGAAGAAACCATATCTTCTCGCATTCCGTTACCAGAACGCAGACTCGGTAAATTACTTAAAAAGCTCAAAAAAGGCGATATTCTTATTGCAACAGAGCTTTCCCGCTTAGGCAGAAATTTAATGGAAGTGATGGGAATCTTGCAAAGTTGTTTAGAGAAAGACTGCCAAGTTTGGACTTTGAAAGAAAGTTACCGCCTTGGAGCAGATATTCAATCCAAAGTGTTGGCTTTTGCCTTTTCTTTAGCCAGTGAGATTGAAAGACAATTGATTTCTGAACGGACACGCCTTTCTTTACAACGCTTGAAAGATGAAGGCAAACACCTCGGTAGACCGTTCGGTTTTACTTATCGTAAATTAGAAAAAGAGCACGATAGAATTAAGGATTTGCTCGAAAAAGGTGTCACAAAAGCTGAAATCGCCCGCCTCATGCATTGCACTTGGTCAACTTTACACCGGTACATCAGGGATAACATAAGTGTATGATTTAACCTCTGCTAAATTTGCAAAGGTTTGTTGTTATTTAAGGACAATTCTTCACAAAATCCCATTTTAACATATCTGGGACGATAAAGAGCTTAACTGCTTGATTTTTAAGAAAAGCGACAGAAAGTGGTCCGTGTAACTGCTCGGGAAGGCTGTTTTTGAGAACTTGCCACACGGACTCTGTTAAGCTATTGAAAATAAAAGAAAAAGCCGCCATTTCTGACGACTTACACAACTTGGCAGGAGGAGTCTTGCAATCCACGGACCAATTTATACAATTAAATTTCAAATTTAATTATTAATTTTCAAGGTAACAAAATGATTGAGGTGCTGTAAAATTAGTAAAAATGGTATAAGGATTTAACGGTTTTTTATATTTATGCACTTTTTCGATTTCAATAGCAAAAGCGGTTTCCTTGTTTTTAAAGTAGTCATAGAAAAAGTCTTTAGTAATTCCTGAGTATTTTTTTGTTTCTTTCCAAATCATTTTAGGAGAATCTGCATGTATTGTCTTAAACTTAAATTCTCCGACGATCATTCCTACTGGCATAGTTGAGTATATAATAATAGTGTCAATATCACGTTGTTTAAATATAGACTTCCTATATTCAAAACGCTTCTCTCCAGAGAAAATTTTTTCAACAAATTCTGGTTTAATCGACAATATAACTTTCATCGGCCCTCGATATTTCTAAAATTTTATCAACTTTTTCTTTAGATAGAAGCTCAAAACCTCTTGGAACACTATCAATATCACTAATAATACCTTCTTTTATAAGACGAGAAAGATTAATTTTTGGTGTAGGTAAAGAATATGCGTATAAAAATTCAACGACAAAAGGAGGATACCACTTTCCATTTTTTGCTCTGTGATACCAAATTTCTTCTAATTTTTCATTAGAAAAGATGCTTTTCCTGTGACAAACTTTTTTGAAGTCATCAAGATTCCTCGGAAAGTAAATTTTATGTACAATACCAATTGTTGTAATTACTCCTGCATACAAACCTCCTGTTCTATAAAAAATGATATTATTGCCACATTTCAAATCTCTACAAAATGATCTTGATATATAAACTTTTGAAATTGCATTTCTAAAAGGTTCATTTTCTCTAAAATCTTCCGGACTTTCATTATTAAGTATAGAATCGGGAAAAAGTGAAGTGTGATAATCCGGCCAAATAGGGCAAAAATATGTATCCTCACTTCTACTATAAAAGGGATAAGACAATTTGGGATTTTCTAAATTAAAATGAGAAAGCATTTCTTTTACATAAACACCTTCTCCAGTTAATTTTTTTCCCCACTTGCGAAAACCAAAGGATTCTAATAATGTTACTAATGACTGTTTAGGCAGATCATCTGGATTATTATCAAATATTGTAACATAAATTTCTTCAACTCTTAAACGAATAGCATTTTCTAAAGCAATTTTTAAAAACCTTTCTCCTAATTTGAGCCCATTCATACTAACCTTAAAAGTACCTATTTTCAGTCTTTTTTTAGGTGCAAAAATCGGAAAAATATCAGAATAAACTTCTTTTTCATCCTCTTTTTTTAAATACAAGAATGCTTCTAACTCATCCTTAAGAAAACATACATAAGCATCTTCTTCAGATTTTTTATTTAACCATTGATCAAATCCCGCATATGATTTTCTCAAATTATCAAAAAAATGACTGCTAAAATTTAGAGAACCTATTTTCCTTTTATATACAGACAGCACAGAATAATCGATTAATTGTGGATTTTCAGCCAACATTCGAGCGGCAAAGGCTTCTACTGAATAAACTTTATCAGTAATTCCTAGATATTTTGCCTTCTGATATATGCCTTTATCTTGAGTAATAAGGAAATCAACCCGACCACAATATAATTCATTTAATATTTTAGTATCATTTTGAGAATTCGTATCTGAATCATTTAAGAGCATACTATTAACTGTTGAATCTAAAGGAGCCAACACGGATATGATATTGTACGCTTCTAGTTTCGTTAATATAGTTCTTCTTAACTCTGCATCAGCATATCCAGATATTTCTTCAATAGATATTGGATGTATATACTTATCATAGTGAAGTTTATCTAACCATTTAAATAAATCCGGCGTATTCTCATTTAAAATTCGGTTAGTTTCTCTGTATATAATTACATTCGTATCTAGTAGTACTTTAACCATTTTGCAGTTCCAAATTAATGATTGAATTTAAAAGTTCTTCTTGGTTATCACCTAATTGATAAAAAGGAATATTTAACTTTGAAGCAATGTCTTTTGCATAAGTTATTTCTTCATCTTGCATCAAAGTAATATCGTCTATATCCCATTCTTTATTATCGCGCTGTTTTAATCTGTTCTGAATAATGGTAGGCTCAGCCGTTTTAACAATTAATATCCTAGGATTAATTTTAAAGAATGTTTCCTCAGGTATTCTCTCTATTTTTCCTTCTTTATTCAGAAGTGTTAAATGTCCATCAAGGATATAATATTGATCGTTTTTAACAATTTTTTTCAAGTTTTGTATCAACAAATCCTGAGTCTCTGAAATCGAAGAAACTTTCTTATCCTTAGGATTTTTACTAACTTCGTTCCACTTTAATACTTCACTTGCCGTTAGATGAACAACAGGTCGAGAAAATTTTATTTTATTTAACATAAAATTTTTTCCAACACCATGAATGCCTGCTAAAAAAATGATATTCTTCATTTGATTTAACTTTCATTATAAAAATTCATATACAGTTTATTTAGGTAAAAATTTATGGTTTCGCAAGAGGTTATGGCAATTTTAGATTTTAACGCACTCAAATTCATCTAGATGGTCAATAGCAAGGGTTGACCATTGTTTATAGTTTGTATCGGCAATTAATCTGTTAAACGGCTTGTTTACTGTATATTCAAGCCGTTTATTGTTAAGTTTACAGTCTGAAATAAGAATCCTGATGAGTCCATTTTTCTTTTCTGGAGATGCCATATCAAATATTTTAGAGATGTTGCAGGCTAAATCCATTGTTTTCATTATGTTTTCTTTCATTTCAAAATCAATGGTTTTGTATTTTTCTGCTGTTTGTTCTAGTTCCTGATGCATTTGTGAAAATTGCTTTTGTTTTTCTTCATATTTGTCTTGTGAGAGCTTTCCTTCAAGGTAAAAATCAAGTAAATTGTCTTCTTTAAATTTGATTTCATTGAGTTTGTTTGTAATATCGCTCTTCATTTTTTTGTTAAATGCAGACGTATCATTTAATTCTTGCAAGAGTTTCTGCTTTAATAATTCTTGTAATGTTTGAGGAATCGTTATTTTATCAAGCAATTCGCATTTTAATTGTTCAATAATCTGGTTTTCATTAACAATAGGCTGGTGACAAACTCTGTTGGGATGACCGCATCTTAAGTAAATGTACTGTTTGCCGTTCTTTTTAGTCTTTGTTTCCGGTGTAATTAAGCATCCGCACTCTTTACAGTGAATTATACCTCTGAATGTGTATGGTGTTTTGGCATATTCTTCTATATTATTCCTATTGTGATTGCCGTTGTTTACAAATGTTTTTTGGACTTTATCAAATAATTCTTTAGAAATAATAGGTTCATAATTGTGTTTATAAAACTCTCCATTAATACACATTTCTCCATAGTAAAACGGGTTAGTGAGTATATCATAAATGGCATTTTGGCAAATCGGTTCTCCAACATGATGTTTAGCTCTAGAAGTTAAGCCTAATTCTTTTGAAAGCAACCAAATTGTATGAATAGAATGTTTGCCTGTTGCATATTCTTGGTACAAACGTTTAATGATTGGCCCTCTTTCTGGATCTATAATGACAATAGCTTTATTTTCATCATTTCTTCGATTTAAATAGCCTAGAGGAGCTCGTCCCTGGCATTGTCCTAGATTTAAGTAGCGTTTTCGGCTTCTTTTAACATTGTAAGATAGGGAATCGGTGTAGTTTCCAGCCATCAATACATTCATTTTCCAAGTAAAAATATCTTGTACTGGAGATGTTTCATCTAAAATAATATGTTCTTTCATAAAATGAAGTTCAATTTTACCATCTTTTCGTAATTTATTAAGAGCAGGATTGTCTTCATCGCTCCTTTGAAGCCGATCAATACAGTTTACCACAATTGCTGTTTTCTTGTTGCGTGACCTTATAAAATCAAGCATTTCATTATACTTAACACGATCACCACGCGTTGAACTTTCGGTAATTTCAAATTCTTTAATGATACGAAGACCTTTTTCTAGACAATAGTCATAGATTAATTCTTTTTGAGCGTCGATTGAAACACCTTTTTCTTGTTTTTCACTGGAAACTCTGGCAAAAGTGATTGCTTCTGTACATTTTTTAATAATTTTCTTTTGATATTTTTTACGCATGAGAAGTATTTCCTTTCTATCGTCAATCTTTATAATATTATTATGTCGTGGGAATATGGATTTGTAAGCGGTTATTTTTCCATTTCTAACGACTTTTTGTGACTATTTATTACGAAAATTCAAACAATTAAGACTTTTTATGAGACGTTCTTTGTTTCAATATATCCTGTACTCTATCAAAGGTGCTTTTATGAATAATTCTTGGGTATTTATGAGGATAAAGTTTTCCATTCCAAGACATTTCGCCATGATAGAATGGGTTGGTAAGTATATCATGGATACAGCTTTTAGAAACCAGATGATCTTTTTTGTTTTTTAAGCCTAAAGAGTGTGCAAATTCTGTTAATTCCTTAATTGAGTATTCTTCTGTTGAATAAGCTCTAAATAATTTCATAATGATTGAAACTTTTTCAGGGTCAACAACGATATCAGCACGTCCTGAGGTATCTCTTATATTTTTATAACCAATAGGAGCTAAACCCTGGTATAAACCATTCATTATATTATATTCTTGAGCTCTTTTGATATGGTCTGATAAAAGGGTTCTATATGTTAGTATAAATGAGCTGAACAATAAGGCCTTTTCTGAATTGTAGTTGTTTTTATCAAAAATAAGGTTCTGTTTACAAAAATGGATGGTTATTTTATTATTTTTTATCAAAGATTCTAGCGTTAACAAAGATGCATAATCAGAAATTATATCAGTAAAATAATTACACACAATATGAAGCCGATAATTCTGTTTTGTTATAAAATAAAACATTGCATTTCTATATTTTTGAGTAACTTTCCTAGTATTTGATACAAAATTAAAAGTTTTAATAATGGTAAGATTGTGTTTATTGCAATAATTAACCAAGTCGTTCATATCATTAACTTGTTTAGCCTTTGTTGTAGGATTGAAAATTACAGCATATTCTATTTTATTATTTTTAAGTTCTAATTTTTTTTTCATTTCTTTTCTCCATTTTTATCTATTAAAAAAAATAACAATTATTGTTTTGTCGTGATTGATATTATTCGTAAAGCGGAAAATCTTATTATTTGTGATTTTTCAAACAATTAACTTCTTTCCAGAGAGAAAAGAAGTCAGACCTTTGCAAAATTCAGCAGAGGTTAGTTCCATTAAGTGTCATCAATGTCAGTTAATGGAGAATTTGATTTTTCAGCTTCATAAACCGCTTTTGCTGCAATCGTGAAAAATTGTATTAGGTTATTTGTTATTTCGTTGAGTTCTGTCTCCGTAACATCGGGATACAAAACTGATAACTCATCTTTGAGTTGGCTATAAGTATCAGTCATACATTATAGAAGTGAATTTTAATTGCTACTTTTAGGATTATTTTTCCAAATAGTGTATTTTTTGAGCAATTTTAGGTAAAAAAGGACCTTTTCTTTTTAGGAAGATTAGGTTGATAAAGTAAAAATTATTTTTAATAAGATGATATTTATTTGTTATGAGACCTCTTAGAAAGCCTTTATAACGTGCGGAAACATCAAATGAGATAGTCATTTTCAGTAGATTTTATCTAACTACAAATAAGACATTGTTTTAGAAAGAAAAAAGAAAATATTTGGAAAAAATTATTTAAATAGTCCATCATTTTTCATCAAAAAAATAATTCTATAAAGCATCAGCAGGACTTTTGAAAATTGGAGGCTGTTAATCGCTCCAGAGGTAGGAAGTCTGTCATAAAACAACAAAGAGATGCTTAAACTGGCGTCTTTGTTATTACTTTACTCAAATTATAAGTATTTGTAAGTCATAAGAATGAATAAGGAAGAGATAATACAATGTCTAAAGTCTTAATAAATGAAGGTATTATAAAGAGAGAATTACATAATTGGATAGAAGGAGTATACAGACCAACACATTTTTTGACTGTCCAATTACCTGAAAACCAAAAGAGTGAAAGTTTGGATAATTCTATTTCTGATCTTCGCAATATAATGATTAAGTTTGAGTTTCATTTGCTTAGACGTCATTGGAATCGAAAGCATTTACCATTTATTTGTTTTGCTGAGAGAGGTTTGAGTCAAGAATGGCATTTTCATCTTTTGTTTAATCACAGAGAGTTTACAGACCAAGAGCTTCTAAATGCTGTCTTTGATGCAAATATAAGACGTGATTTGCCTGGTTATTGTTTAGAGTTACTTCCTATTATAGATGATGTTATTAGAGTAGAGGGATATGTTACTAAAGAACTGTATATTAAAGATTTTGGACAGTTTGACAGCGATCGTATTATTTTATCTCATGATTTATTCCATCTTCCTTATAAAAATTAGTAATGGAAAAATAGTTAAGTTTTCGGTTTTACATTATTTACAAATCACGACATAACAGATTCTGTAAGATGAAAGAATCTTGTTATAATACATTGTGAATATGATTTTTATACTCCATGCACATAGAAAGAAATGTTAAGGATAAGAGAGCGGTTAAACATCTTCTGTGCGTATGGAGTACTTTGATTGTTACATTCTCTAAGGGTTAAAAACTGAGCTGTATACTTTCTTCTTTAAGATTGTTTACAGGATATTTTGGTCTTTAATGCAGTTCTTAATAGTAATAATCACTGATTTTAAGGACTTATGATGATGCAATGGAATTTTTTAGCACCAATCGGGTATTTAAATGTGAGATATAACGGGAAAGCTAACATTATACTTGATTCTGTGAGAGCTCCTGCAGTTAAAGCGTTATTTGAGATTTATGCAACCGGTGAGTTTTCTATACAAGACTTAATGATTTTAGCTGATTCGTGGCATTTGTTTCCTAAAAGACGTTATTCTATTTCAAAAAGATGTGTTAATAATCTCCTGAAAAATCCGTTTTATTATGGTTATATGCGTATTAAAGGTGATTTATTTCCGCATAACTATCCCAAACTGATTGATAAAGACTTATTTGATACAGTCCAAAGAACATTACTGTCCAAACGATTTAGGGTGTAAAAATAACCTCTGCTAAATTTGCAAAGGTTTTATCTTTATTTTATCCTTGTGTGTATTTATTACCGCTACAGAAATGAATTTGTGATTTTTTAAAGTTTACATTTCATTTTATTTATGTTTTAATATATTACTGTAAGAGGTATATCTAATGACAAATTTAAAACACATAATATCAACAACTCCATTAAATATGATATTTCTAAGTTCATGGCTTGAAAAACAGAACATATCAGCAAAAAGCATATATGATCATAAAAAATATGGTTGGTTAGATTCTATTAACCGTGGAGCTTTTATAAAAAAAGGTATTAAACCAACGCTATTAGCGGCTATCAGCGCTATACAATACCAAACAGATTATAACTTACATATTGGGGGATACTATGCTTTAGACCAATATCATAATATCAGGCATTTCATTCGCCAAAATTTAAAAGTAAAATTGTTTACATCAGAGCGTCAAAGTTTATACAAATGGTTTCAAAATACATTTAAAAGTGAGTATATACTGTCTAATACAAGCTTTTTATCAGATGACATTGGAATACAAGAAATAGAAATTGATGGTCTTAAAATAAAAATATCAACACCGGAAAGAGCCTTTTTGGAAATGCTATATTCCGATAAAGCTACTACAAAAGAATCCTATCAAATACTTGAAATGATGCCGGTATTGAAACCTGACTTATTAACTAATCTTCTAACACAATGCAAATCTGTTAAAGTTAAACGATTATTTATGTACTTAGCTTCGCAAACAGGTTATTCATGGTTTTATAAGATAGATAAAAATAAAATAAATCTTGGTTCAGGTGTTCGTGTGATAGATAAAGATGGAAAATTTAATAAAGAATTTAAGATAATCATAAATCAAATTACAGAGGAATAAATGCAAGAAAAATATATAAAGCAAGTTTCATTATTGGTTAAATGTCTGCCTATCATTGAAACAGAGAAATGCTTTGCTATAAAAGGTGGCACAGCAATTAATTTATTTAAATGCAATTTACCTCGTCTGTCCGTTGATATTGATTTAGTATACTTGCCTGTGGAAGATAGAGAAACAACCTATCAAAATATACATAATGCACTTGCTAGAATCTCAAATAAGCTGAATAAATTAGGTTTAAATATACATTCAAGTAAAAAAACTGAAGAAAAACTATTTTGTTCTGATGGAGTATCTGAGATTAAAATAGAACCGAATTATACATTACGTGGTTGTATTTATGAACCGACAATCACGGAACTTTGCCCAAAAGCACAAGATTTGTTTGGTTATGCTCAAGCACAAATCATATCAGATGCAGAATTATGGGGTGGTAAAATCTGTGCTGCTTTAGATCGGCAACATCCAAGAGATTTATTTGATATTCATAATTTAATGCAAGATACAGGTATTACATCTGAAATAAAAATGGGTTTTATAACTTTATTACTCTCAAGCAACAGACCATTGCACGAGATGCTTGCACCACATTTTCAAATAAAAGAAGATATATTTAATAATGAGTTTATTGGTATGACAGATGAAAATTTCACATATGAAGAAGCAAAACGAACTTTCAACGATTTAGTACAAACAATCAATAATGCTTTAACAGATGATGATAAAAAGTTATTAGTTGATTTTGTAGAATTAAAAGCTGATTTAGCAAAATCATCTATTCCAAATTTAGATAAATTACCAGGTATTAAATGGAAAATGCAGAATTTAATTGGTTTACAAAAAACGAATCCTCAAAAATTTTATGAACAATCAGCTAAATTGAAAGATATTCTATTATAGAAGTATCAAAAACCATAAAACGCTACTCATTGCTCCATAAATGACCCACAGCAAGCAAAAAGCCTGAAAGATGGCTAGTTATAAGTCTTTTACATCATTGCTTGCCACGGGTCAAAATATGGATTCTTGTTAACTAATATTCTGCAGCAGTCATTATGGTCATAACTCTTACAGTCTGACTTTCATCTGCCGGATCATTGGATAAATAACGTAAGGATTTGTCATAATAATCAATTTTGAACGTGATTTTTTGACCTTTATAATCAAAACTACCAAAATCATGCTCTTCATATGGATCATTTGCGGTGGTAAAATTGTTGAATTGCTTAACTTTCCTAATGATTTCAGCAATTTCATTACTGGGTTTTGTGTTAATTCCTAAGGTTAACATCACTCTACCACCTGAAAATGTCTTACGAAAGGTATCATTTAATTTCTGAATAGCATTAGTCATTAGTTTGTTCCTTCTGCTAAAAATTCAGAAAAACGACGCAAAGCATTCAAAACAGATGAATGACTTCTTTTACCATAAGCGTGTTTCTTACCATTTCTCTCATATTCCGGCAGGATAGATGTGATATTTTTTACTAAATGTTCTAAAGTAAACTTTTCTTTAGCGAGCAGTCTTTCAATGCGTCCTTTGTAATCTTCTGCGGTTAAAGGTTTGTAATTTTGATTCAATAAATAGGTTTTGAAATTGTTTAACATAGCGGGGCTCCTTTCTTAATCTTGAACAATATACGCGGTGTATTCTGGGCGATTGTAAAAATTTAAGGCTTGCTTGGCATCTTGCCAGAGGAGATAAGGCTCAGGAAATCTAACAATCTCGCCGTTGGTGTATCTGAGTTCGATATAATACATGGTGTTTCCTCCTCTAAAATAGTGTTATTACTCATTAACTATTTATATTATGCCGTGAAAAAACACCCTCGCGAGCCCCTAAAATGAGCCATTTTCGCAAATTTCACTCACATTTTGCTACGATTTAGACGAGATTGCTAATGAACAGACAAAAAAAAGACCTCTGCAAATTTAGCAAAGGTCTGAAGATACGTATACTTAAAAAATTAATAAGAAAATGCTCCAATGAGCCATTTCTTAAATTGAATATTACTCATTCTATCCGTATACAAAGGATCATTATATACTATTTCAAAATGAGGTAATCCTTTTTTGTTCAATTTAACCTGTCCTATTGAGATACTATTTGCGGGAATCTTAAATACATTAATTTTTTTGTTAAGAATATCATTTAAAACTAGCCATCAGTCATTTGATAAAACTTTTGGTTCAGGAGTAGCCCAATAAACTTCAAATCTTTTATTTTTACTGGCATATGTAAAAAATAATAAATCTTTTCTGCATAACAAAGAAAATGCTTTGATTTTAGACATTGTTCCCATATTTAGTCTCCTAAAATTAATTAAAGAAAATCATAATAATATGCTGTATCTACCATCACTTTTTTCTGTTATTTTCACAGCGCAGAAATTTTTGTTTTAATATTTCCAACTTTGTGCGCCATAATCAGTAAAAGTAAAGCGCTTAAATTCTCCATCATATTTTTTTAGAGCCTCTATAACACTATAACGAGTTAATTCAGGACAAAAAAACATGAAAAATCCTCCACCTCCAGCACCTGAAATTTTTCCTCCAGTAGCTCCAGCGTCAAGAGCTGTTTCATACAACTCATCAATGATAGGGTTGGTTATAGCTGTGCTGGTTGCTTTTTTATTTATCCATGCTTCATTAAGTAGATATCCCATATCATTTAAGCGTCCCATTAAAAGAGCTTCTTTCATGTCATATGACGATTGTTTAATTTTATTTAAAGCAGCAAGGGTGTTTACTGTTTTATTTTTTACGTTTGAAATTTGAGAATTAATAATTTTACTCGAAAGACGGCTTGTTCCTGTATAATATAAAAGTAAGTTTATTTCTAATTCGTCTAAATATTTTCTTTTGATACGCAGTGGATTTACTAATACATTTTGATGTCCTTTAAATTGCATAAAATTAAATCCGCCAAAAGCTGCAGCATATTGATCTTGCAATCCACCAGACATTGCCAAATCCTCACGCTCAATTGACCAAGCTAACTGTGCAATTCCATAATCATCAAGGGGTAAATTCAGCCATTCCACAAAGGCTTTTAGAATAGCAACAACGAGTGTAGAGCTTGAACCTAAACCAGAACCCGCAGGAGCATCAACATAAGTTGTTAATCTAAAGGATTGAGGTTTAAAAGCAAAGTCTTTAATTAAACGGTTATAAACAGCTTTTAATAAATCAAGTGTCCCATTGTAAGGAATAAACGTAGTTACCTCTGTTTCAAAATATTCCTTTCTATCACTTGCACACAAAACAATATTCTTACCATTAATTAAATCAATTGTAGCATAGGCATACATATTAATAGTTGCATTCAAAATACTTCCACCATATTCATCACAATAAGGAGATACATCTGTTCCTCCACCTGCAAATCCGAGACGAAGAGGGGCTTTGGCTCTAATAATCATTTTTGCTCTCCAAATATTTTATCTTCGACCATTGCGCAAATCATATGATAAATCATCAAGTGAGATTCTTGTACTGTGGGCGTAACAGATGATGGAACCTTAATAACAATGTCTGCTATGTCGTCCAATAAACATGCTTTTTCACCAACCATAGAAATAACAGACAACCCTTTTTCTTTAGCTTTTTGAGAGGCTAAAACAATATTTTTTGAATTTCCCGATGTCGAAATACCAATAAAAACATCACCTTTTTTTCCGTTTGCTTGAATTTGACGTTCAAATGAGTGATCATAGCCATAATCATTACCAATAGCAGTTAAGACAGATGTATCAGTACTCAATGAAAATGCAGCTAATCCAGGTCTGTCAAAATAAAATTTAGAAACAAGTTCTCCTGCAAAATGTTGCGCATCAGCTGCAGATCCACCATTGCCGGCAATAAGCACTTTATTATCATTTCGATAGCATTGAATAATGATATCGACGACATTTAAAATTTTACTTATAAGTTGGTCATCGTCAAATATAGCTTTTTTTGTAGAAATACTATCGTTGATATATTTCTTTATATCAAACATTTTTATCTCCTATTATAACAGATTTAAGATAAGGTAATTTTATTTTATCGACCGCCTGATTGTCTCCTATCATAACAGAGTTCCTTAAATCCAGGCGATGTTTTTCGCAAGCATGCAAAATCATGCCTGCTTCTGGTTTTCTGGCTTTTGAAAAATATTTATATTTAGGAAGTACTGCATCAATATGGTATGGACAATACTCAATATCACAAAAATCAATTCCATTCTTGTGGTAAAAAGCAGTTATAGCATCAAAATTTTCTTGCATATCTTGAAAAGAAAATTTATTTTTTGCTATTCCGGCTTGATTTGTTACTATTATTATTTGAAATCCTTTATTTTTATATGCATTTAGTAAATCTAATGTAGAGGAAATTATCTTAATATCCTTACCATGAGGATAATTGGTATTTACAATCAACGTTCCGTCTTTATCAATAAATAAGGCTGGTTTTTTAATTTGCTGTAAGGTTTGAGGAATATACGCTTGAGCAGTGTAGTAGTCTTCTGGAATTCCTATATCAATAAAAGCCCCACCCACAGGCAATCCGTATAATGTTTTCTCTTTTACTAATAAAGGGAAAATATCATTTTCCATAGAAATATTTGTTTGTTCAAAATGAGTACATATTTCTTTCAAGAGAGATTTCTTAAAATAATAAATTCCTCCACTGATGTAACCATCAATGTAATTATCTGGCAAATTTCCTTTTTCGGTAAACTTTTTAATAACAAATTTGTCATCCGTATCAACTATACCATATCTTGATATGTCGGTTGAGTATCGTAAAGCTATTACTGAAGGTTTGTTACAGGAAAATTCTTGTAAAATACTAAAATCAATATCAAAAAAGGTATCCCCATTAATAATAAAGAATTCATCCTCTAAATGTGAAAAAGCATTAAAAACAGCACCACCAGTTCCTAGAGGAGTGGTTTCCTTTATACAATGAATATCCGATTGTTTTGCATAATAATTTTCAATAATCTCAGATTTATATCCTGTTAAAATAATAAAATCATCAAAACCATTAGATCTTAGTAGCTCAATTTGATAATCTAAGAAAGGTTTATTCTTTATTAGAGCCATAGGTTTGGGTACATCTGTAACGATATGAGCTAATCTCGTACCAAATCCCCCTGCTAAAATTACAGCTTGTCTAGACATAATCTTTACCTTTCTAAGATACAATTTTACGAAACCTAGCCAAAGCTAATAAATGAGCATCAATTGTTTCATCAAAATCTTTTTTATATACATGATTTAGAAAAGCATCCATTTCGTAACGCCTATTAATACTTGCTAAAAGTTGCTCATCTCTAAGCATACTACTCCATACACCATTTGCCGACAATCTATAAACAGATAATTCCTTGGCAATAAAATATGCAGGAGCATACTCCATAACCATTAAATTCAAGATATGATCAACGCCAGGAGCTTTTAAAAACCTATCAGCAACAGCCTTTAGTATTTTTGCATTATATGCACAACAAGATAAATTTCTAATTTGATAGTCAATTATTTCATCGCGGATTTTTACCACGCAATCATCTGAATATTTATAATTTCTCTTTTTTTCATATCCTTGATCCAATTCGTTATATTTATGGAATATAACAGAAAAATCATCATCTGAATTTTTCAAGGTTTTAATTTTACTAACAATATAATCTATTTTATGAGGATACCAATAATCATCTCCCTCTAAAACAGCAATACAATCCGCCTGATCCGAACAGGCTTTTATTCCTCGAACGTAATTTAAACGAATTTGAGCATGTACTTCATCTTTTTTTGGGTTTTTTGATATATTTTTTTCTTTGTTTTCTATTAATTTTATCAAATCAGGATATTGTTGCATATACTGCCTAACAATTGTAATTGTATCGTCAGAAGAACCATCATCTGATATAATTATTTCGATTATGGATGATAGATTTTGAGCTAAAACGCTATCAAGAGCCTGACTGATATATTTCTCCTGGTTATATGTAACAAGCAATACACTAATTTTACATTCTTCAAAAAATTTATCATTGGGGATCTTTAGTATAAAATTCTTTTCAGATTTTGTCTTAATTGCTTTGTTTGCCTCAGACATCATAGAATAAAAATTATTTTCTAACAGATAATTAATTGCCTCTTTTAGCTCTTCAACTTGAAAAGTATTGCTATCAAACATTAAATTATGCTTAAAATTATACATAGCGTATAAGCCTTCAAATTTATTTTGATATACAAAACTGATTATTGGAACATTTCTGCTAGCCGCTGCAATAGCTATATGCATTCTTGATGTTATTAAAATATCTAATTGACTAACAACATATTTTACTTCGGCTTCAGAAATTAAATCATAGGCATTTATAACCTTAAGCCCTTTAGCTTCCATCTCTTGTGTAATTAGGTTGGCCATTTCAAAATCTGAATATTTTTGGTCATACACTCTATAATCATGAGGGAGAACGACCACAACCGTATTCTGAATTGTCTGTAGAGCTGATGATATCTTACTTAGAAAATCAAGATAATTTTCTGACTTATTTCTTGTCAAATGTAATCCTATAATTTTTTTTCCATTTTGATGAAATTTCAATAATTTTTGGTGCAATTCATACGCATACTTATTTTTAGTGAATTTATTCTCATCAAAACAGAATGCCATATCGGCAACAAGATTTAGATTGATGCAACCGTGTTGCTTTAATCTCTCATAGCTATAAATATCTCTAGGACATAAAGTAGCTGATAATGAAATTCTTTTTAGTGTGCTGATTATCTCAACATCTTCGGTTTTATTGAAAGAGAACCCTTGAATTTGAACATTTTTTCCTTTTTTCTGCGCTATTTGTATCAATTTAAAATACCTCAATGTATTTTGCTTTCCGCATCCTCCATCTAAAACATCAGCACCTATAACTAAAACATCCGTATACATATTAACGATGTCTGAAAATGATTGGACTATATTGCTGTTAGGATAGTAATGTGGCAAATTAAAGCCTTCATTAAGAAGTTTTCCATCTTCTATATCTTGATACATATTGAAAAGTCCAATATCTGCGTTTGGATAATTTTCTTTTATTTTTGAAATTAATGTTAATACCATTGCTTGATCCCCATAAGATCCTAAAGATGAGTCTGGGGTTATAATTAGAAATGAACGAGATTTTATCTCAGGCATAGTTAGTGGTTTGACATTTTTATTTACCAATTGTTGGTAAATTTCTCGTATTTTTGCCACATCATTGACATAAGGATACATCAGTTCATTTAGTGTAATTTTATCTTTCAATCTATTTTCTGCTCTTAAATTTATATCATTTAGATGATTGCGACGATAATATTCAACGAACCACGGTTGTGATTGATAAACATCTCTGATGCTGCATTTTGTAATTTCTAAATTTTTGCATTGTAAAATTAGTTCATCTGCTTTTTTATTGCGACTAATAACCAAATTTACGCCAGAATCATCGTTTTTATACTTTCTACCCCAAAAATCACCAACTTGAACATCTCCAACTCCTGCGTAGCAGTATGAACATCTTAAGCAAGCCTCTTGAGTAAAAATCCTGTTCCTTTGCGCAAAATAGAACTCATCATCGTTTGCTTTTGTTTGCACATCGTGCGAAGAAATTGTACCATCTTGGCATAATATCTCCTTATTTGTATCTTTTACAGATAAGGAGATATTATGCCACCCCGAACTTTTATCTCTAAAATCGATAAATTTAGGAGACTTTATTTTTTTTACATTTAGATAATTTTGCATAAATTTTAATGAATAAAGAGCACCACAAAAAAGTTCTATAGAAAAGAAAGTTCCTTTGAAAAAACTTTGAGCATTTCTTAATGAAGCTATTTGACACGGAAGTGCTATAACAAGGTAATGCCCTGTATTATTTTTTAAAATTTCTGCCATTTTAGAAACTTCTACGGAAAAATATTTACTTTTTGCAATTTTAGTTAAAATATCACTGGTATTGTGCAATAATTGAACTTCAGGCTTTAATGCATTATCACTTTCAATCAACGTTATTACAGCATCAAATTTATCAATATGCTCTACGGCAAATGTTCGAATAAAACCAGATGTCGAAGCATTGTATCTGATATTTAAATCCTTACTTTGTGTAGCATAAACATTATTATAATTTCCAAAAACAACATCTTTTTTTTCTGCCGGAGTAGCATGTGCTGAGTGTTTAAGTGCACAGACCTTATCACAAATTCCACAATTAACGCAGGCTGAATTCTTTTTCGGACGATAAAAACCCTTTTGATTTACCTCCATAATAATAGCATTTTTCCCACATACACCTGAGCATATGCCACAACCAGAACATTGTTGAGACTTTTTCTTATCTTCAGTAAGCTTGCTTGAAAAACAATTATCGAAATTTTTACAGTTTTTTTGATAAAATTTATTGTATATTCGCTTAGATTCTTCTGCAAGATTTGCAATATCTTGAGGTTTTTTATATAGATCATCTATTAATTTAACCAAATCAGGTATATCTTTTGCCTGATGATACTTTGAGGATATATCTCCAACCCCTTTTATACCGCAAAGAGTAGAAACCACTGGTAAGCCAAAAGACATAGCTTCTATCATTTTAACATTGATACCTGTACCAAAAGTTATTGGAACAACAACGGCATCCAAATTTTTATAAAAATCTTTTACATCCTCTATTTTACCTATTAATTTTATAGAAGAATTTTCTATTTTCTTCATAAATTTGATATTTTTCTCTAATAACTCTTTAACAAGTCCCGCAATAACAATCTCAACTTTGCTATTAGCATACTTAGATTCGGTTAAGTATATTTCCGCAAAATTTTCAACCATTTTAGCATTAACGTTATTTCTGCTAGCTAAAAATCCAATTTTGCATAGCACATTGTTTTTCTTGGCCAAAAAATTAGGAATATTAAAATGAGATACCGTTATTGCTTTATTCTCACCCATTATTCTATTAAAAAATTCAGTTTCTTCATCTCTTCTGGCCCAAACGATATCTGCTCGTGAAAGATAACGAGCCTCATCCTGCTCTGTACAAGAAAAAAACTCATCTTTAATGTTATTTGAACGCAAGGCTAAATGCCTATTTGACATTTTATCATGAGTATCAATTATTTTAAGAATATTATCTGGAACAAATTCAAGCAATTTGGAATGCATTATATATGTACAAATAATTACATCTATACGATATATTTCACAGAACCTTCTTATTTGTTCTCCAAGTCCATCTTGATAGCAAGTATCAAACTCCCAGTAACCTGTATCATTTCTTTTAAATGAACTTTTTGTACATTTTATTACATCAAAAGTATCAACATATTGCTGATTAAGAAAAATATCTTCTTGCGAAATATTATGCTCATCAAAATAAACATAATGCACCTTATGTCCTAAAACTGACAACCTATTGACATATTGATGAACAGTTGCAATATTTCCATGTCCTTCTGGGTATAATCTAATTGGAGCAAAATACAAAATATGCATTACTTATTATCCTCTATATTATTGCGTAAATTTGTTGTAAATATCTTATTGAACGTCTTTTCGGCAGAATTGTACGAAAAGTTATCTGCTATGTATTCCTTGAACAATGGTCTACATACATTCCATAATTTTTCGTTGGTATAAAGCTGTATTATTTTCTTTGCAAACTCCTCTGGAGTATCTGCAATGGATAATATTTTATCTGCTTTAGGTATTCCTTCTGCACCAACTGATGTAGATATAACCGGAACTTGATGGTAAAAGGCATCTATTACTTTTCCTTTGATTCCTGCACCAAAACGGAGAGGTGCAATAGAAAGCTTTGTCTGTCCATATAATTCTTCTAACTCGTCCTCTTTAAGGAAGCCTAAAACTTTAATATTTTCACTTTCTAATTCATAAATTTCATCTTTTAAACAAGAACCTACAATATTTAATTTAATATTTGGAATTTTATGTTTTACTAATGGCAGAACCTCATTTATAAACCACTTAATTCCATCCCAGTTAGGTCGATGCGCAGAGCCGATAAATAAAATATCCTTAGAATTTACAAAATCTTGATGAGAAGGCATATTTTTGAAATCATAAAGATATGGTGTTATAACTTCTATATTTTTAAATTTATATTCTTTTTCTAAATACTCTTTCTCAACCGTAGACGGATACAATGCCACATCTGATAAGGAAATGATATTTTTTTCCAATTGTCGCATTCTAGCTATATTTTCTGGGGTAATATCTTTGTTAAAAGCAGTTTCTCTAAGCATTCTTAAATGATGTAAATCATGTCCATAGTACAAAACTTTGATTCCTCTGTATCGAATATTCTTAAGCATAAACTTTATAGCAACCATTGGACGAGAAACAAATATATAATCAAGTAACCCATAATGTTGTTCAATCCAACCATTTATCAATTCCTTTTGAATGATTTCGACTCCCATATCTGTTAAGTCGTCAAAATACGGCATCTCCATACAACATTCTGTAGCGGCAAATTTTACATTAAACCCTTTAGCCAAACACATTTGTATAAATTGAAAAATCGTTTTTCCGCCAGCATGTTTATCATATTGAGGGAAATGATCGTCAATAAATAAAATTGCAGGTTTCCTCTTTATACTTGATGTATCTTTAGTCCCGGCAAAAGATGTTCTACTTGTATAAAATGCTTGCCATTTTTCTCGCAACATAACCATTTCATTTCTATACAAATGTGCGTTTTCTTGATTTGAGCATATTACTTTTGATTTAGGCTGAACATAAACAGCATATCCTACTTTTTGCAAAGATAAGCATAAATCTATTGCTGCACCGGCAGAAGATAACATTGGTAAAAAACCATTCATTTTTTCAAATAATTCTTTAGACATTAGCATAGAGCTTGGTGAAATGTAATCCACCTGTCTACAATAACTAAAACGCCATTCTTTTGGATTGCCTCCAGCACATTTCCTTATGAGATTATTAAAAACTTGCACACCATTTTCCAAAATGTAACCATCTGGTCTTAAAATAATGGAACTAACAATTCCAGTATTTTTACATGTTGAAAATATTTTAAATAATTGCGATAACCATTTTTTCTGAACAATAGCATTGCTTTCTATAAAATATACATATTTACCCTGAGCTAATTTCACTGCAGCATTATAATTTTCAACAACACTTTTCTTAACTTCATTCTTAATTATGCGAGCATTATCAATGTTTTCTAAGATCTTATCTGATAGGATATTAGAATTATCTTCCACTAAAATAATTTCATAAGGTAATATTTCTTCAGATTTCAATATTGAATAAAGACATCTTTTCATCTCTTCATATTTATTATTTATGACTAAAATAATGCTAATTAGAGGAACGTCACATATCGGTAACTTTATTTTGTTTGGTATTGTGCCCAACTCTTTATAAAAATCTTTTTCAATAGTCTTCTTCTCACACAATTTGCTTTGCTTTATTTCTTTATCAAAATATACACGTCCTTCTTTTTTTCCATATAATTCCCAATGAACCAAAGGATTCATCCCTGCTTCTAAAACATCTGGATACATCTTGAGATATTGGTTACCATAAAAATACGGCGTACATTCGCGGTGTTCTTTCCAACCGATACTTAAATAATGAATAATCGGATCAATACCTGCTTTTTTAACGTCAGGGTTGTGGTCTAAATACCATTCTTTATCAAACAATTTTGATTTTTCAATAGCCTGATATTCTTTTGTTTTCATAAATTGAAAATGAAATGTCTTTTTTTTATATTTCTTTTTTGAAATCAGGTGAAACATTCTTAGTATTTTATAAAAACGATATATTAACATTCTTTTTCTCTCTATAAAATTCGCCGGTGGTAGACCGGTAGTTTGAAAACTTTTATCAGTTCGTATTTGCTGTTTGTGACTTTGTGCTGATACACAAAGCGTCCCATATTCTTAAATAATAAACGGCTACTATGTGGTAAATTTTCATCAAAACCTTTGATTTTAAACCTATTAGCAACAATAACACACCCTAGAACGCGCTCCAACGTATGCGCTAGTGTCTCATCCTTTATTTTACCATCTGTTGGTGCAAAATCTTGAAGAGAATAATGTTCTTTAAACAGCTTGAGTAGCTTGCTACGACACATAAACATTGTACCTGCCACAAACTTCACTGATGTCTGCGGATATCCCAATTCGTCTAATATTTTTTCTACCTGACACTGTACGTTTTTTGAACATTCCGAATCTGACGCTATCAAATACTTTGAACCAGTCATGCCCAACTCCGGATATTTAACAAACTCCTTGATATTGCGCTTAAATACTTTCTTTGAACCAATTAGTGCTCCGATAAGCGTTTTAAACCATAGCTTCCTATTGAAAACATACTGATTGATATGGGTATCAACACCTCTGTTTTGGTTTTTGGTATGAAGCTTCATAATCAAATCATATTGATTGAGATCTATGTGATGCAAAAAGTCAATAAACGGACCAATGTCATACCCGCGATTTTCAACAACCCAAATCGTCGAATTCTGATGAAATGCCCTTATATCTTCTGCTATTTGCGAATTTTCGGCAACCATCGTCACATACAAATCATACGGATAATCGCCCATATTCGCCAATAACCTTTTTATTTCCGGCCACATCTCCAAATAATATAAGTGCAAATGTACTGCTAGCGACAATTGTTTATTTATCATTATTTCCACTTCATCAACAATTAAGAGTTTTCACAAAGTTATAATCAGCAGTCATTACATTCCCCCCACAACAAACAACTCAGGATATTTGTGCATCAGGTTATAGATAGTCGCAGGGCAGACGTGGTATTTCTCAGAAATCTTCTTGATAGAAACACCGGAAAGGCGCATTTGACGAATTTCATCTTTATAATCATCTAATTTCAGAGCCGGATTAAAGCCAAATCGGCGACCAAGTTTAATCCCTTGCGCTTTTTTCTCCTGCAATGCGGTTTTAGAACGCAACGAAATCAGAGATTGATGAATTCTGAATGCCAATAATAAAGAAGATGCAATTTCCGGCAATTTATCCGCTTTGAAAGAGATATTCTCCTGCGCCAAACACAGATTGATGCCACACTCGGAAACAGCATTCAATGTCGTGACAATCTCGTGAACATTAGCCCCGAGAAAAGAGACATTCTCAATCACAAGCGTATCGTTCGAATTGAGTCTTTTTAGCAGATTCGGTGTGACAGTCTCGCCCTCGATATACTCATCAACAACCGCAGCAAAACCGCCAAAAGAAAAACTTTGGCTTTCTTTGCTCTTTGGCTTTTTGCTATTGATAAGAGCGTATATTCTGCTGCTTTTGCCCGACATTTTATCTTCTTAAATCACCATTAATGACGATATGTGTTTATTGATTT
>JAFUSU010000026.1 GCA_017467515.1 Alphaproteobacteria bacterium | reverse complement strand
TAATGATGGTTGGACACTGAGCAGTAACACTTGTAATGTAAATGCTTGTAGCGGCTATGCGTTAAGCTCTTGTCCTGAACACGGTAACTGCGGAACTTGTAAATCAGGTACTTCTGATAAATATGCCCTCAACAGTTGCCAGGATGGATACACAAAAAGTGGTAGCGCGTGCAATCCAAACTCTTGTACCGGTTATACTTTAAGTTCTTGTCCGACCGGAGGAAATTGCTCAAATTGTAAGTCAGGAGCAAACTATAAATATACTCTCAACAGTTGTCAATCCGGATACACAAAAAGCGGATCTACATCTTGTATAAAATGCAACGCCGGATATATTTATTACAGCGATAATACCTGCAGTTCAACATATTACAGCACAAAAACAGTTGTAGGTGTTGTGGGCGGAAATGGTTTTATTGTTTATTACCAACATCAGGGTTGTAGAACTTGGACAAGCGCGAAAAGCACCTGTAGTGGCATTACGAAAGGCGGTAAAACAGCTCGCTTACCGACGAAAGATGAGGCTGAACAAATGAGAGATAATTACTCCTCTATAGTAACAGCTCTGCGAAAAATATCAGGTGCCAGTGATAACTTAAGCGGAAATACCTGGACTTCTACAGAAACTGCCAGTGATAAGGTTTGGTACGTTAATATTGAAGAAAAGCAAACAGGAATAGATTATAAAGCAAAGGATTGTGATAATACTCGTTGTGTCTTTTCTTTCTGATTATTAATTTAGACTTTATCTATAATCCAACCGTGTTTTTTAGCACGGTTGGATTATATCGAAGAAAACTTAGAGAATCATTATCCCTTATCATACTTGAGCTTTTTTATAATCACCCTTGTGCCCGCCTTTTTTTTGAGATTCCGGCTTGGAAGCCGAAGTAGCTGTAAAAAAATACCGAAGGACTAGCACGGAGTAATTTTTGTTTTCAAAAAACTGTTGACGAATCGTTCTTTATTCTTAGACAATCTGCTTTTTTATGTTATCTTTGCGACAACTATAGTTTAACTCACTTCAAATGGTACCAAAAATGAAATTTATTATCGAAAGAGCTACTTTATTAAAAACTTTGAGCCACGTTCAAAGCATTGTTGAGAAAAGAAACACTATTCCTGTTTTATCTAATGTGAAAATTGAAGCTTTAGCTGACGGTATCAGCTTTAAGGCAACAGATATGGACACGGAAATCACCGAGATTGTTGATGCAAAAATTCAAGAACAGGGCGCAACAACAGCTCCTGCTCATATGCTTTACGATATTGTCAGAAAATTATCTGACGGCTCTGAAATTGAGCTGACTTTTCCTGATGATAAAGGTCAATTAACCATCTCTTCCGGAAAATCAAAATTCTCGCTTTCTTGTATCGGTGTTGAGGATTTTCCGGTTATTTCAGGCGATGCTCTGCCTATTAATTTCATAATGACGGTTAACGAATTAAAAAGCGTTATTGATCGCACCAAATTTGCCGTTTCAACAGAAGAAACCCGTTATTATCTGAATGGTATTTATATGCACGCTAAAACAACCGGCGCTACCAGCGTTTTAAGAATCGTTGCAACCGACGGTCACCGTTTGGCTTGTGTTGAGTCGCCGTTGCCGCAAGGGGCTGAAAACTTAAACGGTGTTATCATTCCGAGAAAAACAATTGCTGAAATACGCAAACTGCTTGATGATACAAGCGTTGAAGAAGCTAAGATTTCAATGTCTGATAATAAAGTCCGCTTTACATTGGAAGATGTAACTTTAACCTCAAAGTTAATCGACGGAACCTATCCTGATTATGAGCGCGTTATCCCAACCGATAATGATAAATCTCTTGAGGTTAGCGTTAAAGATCTTGCTACCGCCGTTGACCGTGTTTCCGTTGTTGCCGAAAGAACTCGCGCTATCAAAATGATTACAGGCAACAACCACGTTATTATTACAACTTCCAGCCCTGAACTTGGCAGTGCCCAAGAAGAACTTGACGCTTCTTATGCCGGTGAAGTTTTGGAAATCGGATATAATTTCCGTTATTTATTGGATATTTTAGCTGAGATTACCGGCGAGAAAGTAAAAATAAGCTTTGCTGATGCTTCTTCTCCGTCAGTTATTCACGATATCTCAGATTCAAGTGCTGTTTTTGTCTTAATGCCAATGAGGGTATAAGTTGGATAATCAAGCTTTTCATATGCAAAGACATACCGAATCGGTTACAAAGTCAGGTGTTAAACGCCTGACTTTAACTGACTTTAGAAATTATGCATATTTAAGGCTTAATACGGATTTGAACCCCATTATAATCACCGGTGAAAACGGAACGGGCAAAACAAATATTCTGGAAGCTATTTCCTTTTTAACACCGGGAAGAGGCTTGCGCAGTGCTCGGTTAGCAGACATTAAGAGAATTTCTCCCTGTCTGGTTGCCAATGATTACACGCCTATCGCCAATACAGCTTGGGCTGTTTCCTCTACTGTTTGTACAAATAATGATATTGTTGAAATAGGCACAGGTATCGAATCTTCCGTTAAAGAAACAGATGATGATCTTCGCTCTTTTGATCGCAGAATCGTTAAAGTAGACGGTCAAAAAATATCTTCTCAGGCCGATTTAGGCCGTTATATCTCCGCCATTTGGTTAACACCCCAGATGGACAGGCTTTTTCGCGGCGGCTCTCAGCCCAGACGCAGTTTTCTTGATCGCTTGGTTTATGCTTTTGATGTTGAACACGCCAAGCGCACAGCTAATTTTGACCATCTCTATAAAGAATGGTTTCAATTGATTAAATCAGGACGCTCAGACGGGCACTGGTTAGCCTCTATTGAAGAAGAAATGGCTGGAATCGGTGTTGCCATTGCGGCCGCCAGACGCGAGCAAATTGCCCGCCTTAACACCTTTATTCAAAATGAGCCTGATGATATGTTCCCCAATGTTGAACTTTCCTTAGAAGGAACTATCGAAAAATTACTTGATACCAAACCGGCTATCGATGTTGAGGATTTTTATATCACCTTATTGCAAAAACAGCGGCAAAATGTTTTATACAGCGAAAACATTGACGGCGTGAACCGGACGGATTTTAAGGTTTTGTATAAGAAAAAGCATATGCCGGCAGAATTATGTTCAACCGGAGAGCAAAAATCATTGCTTATCAGTATTATTTTGGCACAAACAAAGTGTCAAACTTTAGATAAAGGCTTTCCCCCCGTTCTTCTGCTCGATGAGGTTGTCGCTCATCTGGATGATGTTAAAAGAGAGGCTTTACTCGAAAAAATTCGCGATTTGCATGTTCAGGCGTGGATTACCTCAACAGATCCGTCGTTGTTTACCTCTATGCAGGATTGCGCCCAATTCTTTGAGGTTAAAAACAATACGGTTTTTGAGAAATAATCCTTCTTTATTAACTCAAAATTGACACATTGCGCTTAATATTATAATATGTTACATTATCATCAAAATAAAGGTGAAGCTTATGGAAAATCAATATTATACACTCGTTGAAAAACAAGACTTTTTTGAAATCATTGAAAATAAATTCGGCGAATTGGCTATTTTTATAGATAGCCGAGAAGGTGCGCCGATTAATCCGGTTTTAGAATTTGACGGCAAAGAAACAGCCCTCTTAAAGCGTGACGGACGCTTATCCGTTGTTTTAAACGGAATCGATAAAGAAACGCGCGCTCCTTTGGCTGAAGCCGAGTTTGTTCTGATTGTTGAGCTTTCAGGTAAAACCGTTGAAAGAACTTACGGTGTTCCGGTTGATAATGTTGAAGAAATTGTTATTGAAGGAAGAAAAACACGCGCTGATGAGTTCGTTAAAGCAAAAACAAAAGATGATGTTATGAAAAGTTTTGGCGCTGTTAAAGTTTGGAGTAGCGGAAAATAATTAATCTAAAGAGGAAAAGATGATCGGTTTAGTTTTGGTAACACACGGTAATTTAGCTTTGGAATTTATTTCCGCAATGCAACATGTTGTCGGAAAACAGGAACAGGTAGAAGCTGTTTGTATCGGTCCGGAAGACGATATGGAGGTCCGCCGTGCGGAAATTCTTAAAAAAGTTGAATCCGTTAACAAAGGTGACGGCACTATCGTTTTAACAGATATGTTCGGCGGAACGCCTTCTAATTTAGCCCTCTCCATTATGGAAAAAGCAAAAGTTGAAATTATTGCCGGCATCAATTTACCTATGTTAATTAAACTCTGTTCTCTACGAAAAGATAAGTCTTTAAAAGAATCCGTAGCAGGGGCTCAAGATGCCGGTAAAAAATATATAACCGTTGCTTCTCAATTGTTAGGATTATGAAAATGAGTGATGTTTTATCCGCAGAATTAACCATTCAAAACATTAAAGGGTTACACGCCCGTGCTGCCGCTGCTTTTGTTAAATCTATTGAAAATTTAGATGCCGAAGTTAAGGTTGAACGGATTGGACAAGAAGTTGACGGTTGTTCTATTATGGGGTTGATGATGCTTGCTGCCGCTAAAGGGACGACAATAAAAGTTTCTTGCTCCGGTCCGCAGGCAAAAGAAGCTTTAGAAACATTGACAACCCTTATTAATAACAAATTCGGTGAAGAATAATCCGTTATGGTTCAGACAAAAGCTCCTCGTAATAAAACTCTGGAAGTTTCAGGCGCTGAAATAAAAAAATTTGTTTCTCAGGCGCTGAAGTTGAACCACCGTACACCTATTGAAGAATTATACAATCAAATTATTTATCAGGACACCTTTAAGGTTCTTGATTTTATGCCTCGTGACAGCATTAACTTGATGATTGTTGACCCGCCTTATAATCTTACCAAAAATTTCGGTCAGTCAACTTTTAAGGAAATGGATTTATCCGATTATAAGAAATGGTTGGATAAATGGATAAAAAAAACAATTCCTCTCTTAAAAGAAAACGCAACCGTCTATATTTGCTCTGACTGGAAAACATCTATTGCCATTCCGGAAATTGTCGGAAAATATTTGCTTCTGCAAAATCGAATTTCTTGGGAACGGGAAAAAGGGCGCGGCGCCTTAAATAACTGGAAAAATTGTTTAGAGGACATTTGGTTTTTTACGAAATCAAAAGACTATACATTCAACATTGATGACGTTAAAATGCAGCGTAAGGTTTTAGCCCCTTATCGTGACGAGTCAGGAAAGCCTAAAGATTGGCAAGATCAAGGAGCCGAAAAAACACGCTTAACTTATCCTTCCAATATTTGGACAGACATCTCCATTCCCTTTTGGTCTATGCCTGAAAACACCAATCATCCGACACAAAAGCCTGAAAAACTTATTGCAAAATTAATTTTAGCTTCCAGCAATAAGGGAGATGTTGTCTTTGACCCGTTTTTAGGTTCGGGAACAACCGCCGTAACCGCAAAAAAACTCGGACGCCGTTTTGTCGGAATCGAAAAAGAAAAAGAATATGTCGCTCTTGCGCTTAAACGATTGGCTTTGGCAGAAGAAAATGCCACCATTCAGGGATATGAAAACGGTATTTTTAAGGCTCGAATCGGTTCCTAACTTTTTGTTTATATATCTTGTTTCTCCTGTCTTGCGCATTACCTTATTGATGGACTTAATCATTAATCAGGAGGATTTTTATGATGAATAAAACAACATCTACTCACAAATCTTCACAAATGGAGCATACTGCAAAACAAAAATTGCACCATAATCCTCATTCAGCCAAAGAACCTGCTTTTAGCGACGAGGAAATTGAACTCAGCGCTTCTGACGGCGATGTAGAGGTTGAAATGGAAGAATTTGCCGCTCACAGAACCTCGGCCGGTTGCGGCTGCGGTTGCGGCGCTCATAATGCCCATTATTAAACAGGAGAAATAAAAATGAGTTGTTCAACAAGAAACACAAAATCTGCTTCTTCTCAACCGGAAAAAGACAGCGAATCTTCTTCCGATTCAAAAAAGAGCAAATAAATCTTATTATAAAGCTTTCATCACCTCTATCCCTTGTGGCTAGAGGTGATTTTTTATGGACTATTTTAAGTTTTGCGGTTATATTACCGGATAATGATTTTATTTGATAAGGAAAATATGATGCGTATTTTTGCTTTTTTAACAGCTGCTTTGTTTTACACATTCCCTGTTTTGGCTTTAGAAAAAGATGCTCAAAAAGTTCAGCAAGTTGAAGATTATTTAAATAACGTCAGAACATTAAAAGCCTCTTTTGTACAAACGGCCAGCAACGGATCAACCGCAGAAGGGAAATTATTCGTTGAAAAACCAAATAAAATTCGTATGGAATATAACGCACCGACAAATGTTTTAATTGTCGGAAACGGCGACTACATCATTTATAACGATAAAGATTTGGATCAGGTCACAAATATTGATTATGATGATATTCCTGCCAGCCTTATTTTGGCAAACAATATCCGCATTGACGGTAAACAAATTAAAGTCAGCAATTATTATGAGGATGACGGCTCTGTTGTCATTACATTGAGGTATCCATCAAAACCGGAAATCGCCCCTATCACAATGACTTTTACCAAAAAACCTTTTGCGCTTCGTCAGTGGTCTATCGTTGATCCGCAAAGTGTTGAGGTTATTGTTTCCCTTTATGATGTCGAGTCAGATACCGTGTTAGATGAGGGCTTATTCAAATTTAAAAAAGCAAAATCACCTAAAAAATATAAAGGCAAAAAATAATTCAGACCAGAAGCCTGTAACCGCCATCTTCTGCAGCAATCAACGGTTTATCGTTATCGGTTTGCTCTATTTTTTTTCTTAGGCGATATATATGCGTTTCTATAGTGTGTGTTGTTACTTCTGCGCTATATTCCCAAACATTTTGCAGCAAATCCGTTTTACTGACGATTTTCCCTTGAGCTTTATATAGATATTGCAGAATATTTACTTCTCTCTCTGTCAGCTTTGTGATTGTTTCAGTTTTTTTATTTAAAATCTCTTTATCTGCCGGCCGCAATTCGTAATCACCAAAAGACATATAGCCATCTATGGAATTTTCAAAAACATTGATAATTGCCTGTATCTTATTTAGCAGAACCGATAAGATAATCGGTTTAAAATAAAAAGTATCTGAATTATTTTCGGTTGATGCTTCGCTATCTGACGGAACCAATATAAGCGCCGGTATTTTATTATGTTTTCCACGAAAAGACGTTAGAAAATCCTCTCCGTCAAGAACAGCAACATCAAAAACCGTCTGGTTATCATCTTGTGTAAAAACTTTATAGTCTTCAGACAGTCCGAAATTAATTTGTTCATATAAATCTTGTTCCAGTAATTTATTATTTGTTAATACTAAAATATTCGGCATTTTACACCTGCCCTAAAAACTGACACTTATTCCGGTTATTGCGCTATAGCCTTTATTTGATTCTGCTTTTGTTTGACCATCAAATTGAGCTTTTGCTCCGGCAAGATAAACCTTAAGATACTTATTATACTGAAATTCGTTAGACCATAACCAAATTTTATCACGATTTTTGGTATGTTCTGCCTTACTTTCAAAGTAGGACACCGCTGTTTTAAACGGTCCGAATTCATAACCGATGCCAACATCCCAAGCGTGACTTTCACGATAATTATCAAAAAAATCCGGTAATTTTGAATTTTGACTTATTTTGGTTATCGGGTAATCTCCGCCGTCAACATAGGTTTTGCGCCAACTTCCGCCAAGTGTCCAACCGGCGTGATAAAAACTTAAGCCGGCACTAAAATCACGATCATCTTGGTTAAAAACGGCGTAGCCCAGTGAAGTTTCCATTTCTGCAAACCCTAAATCCGCCGTATAATAGGCTGCCGCAAGGTAGGCTTCTTTGTCAGCATAACGTGCATCGCGGTTCACTAATCCCGTGCGGCTGTATGTATCGGGGACGTAACTGAAACCAAGCGTTAAATTGTGATATTCCGGTGTTATGTAACTGATTTTAGCGGCTGTGCCATCCGTATTTATAGATGTTGAATTAATCGTTCGAAAGGCCGTTAAGTGTTTTTCTTTTCGCCAATTCGGATTAGCAATAAAATTGACAATATCGCTGTCATTCGTGCCGAATTTACCGACTCTGGGTGCTCCGATATGAAATTGAGCGGCGACATTATATGTTTCACCTAACATAACCTGCCCGTAAGGATTATCAAAAATAGCGTATATTTCGTGCCCCCACAGGCCGTTACTGTAATTTCGCTGGCGTTTACCTGTTCCGGCATATAAATCTGCATACAGGCCTAAAAAATAGTCTTCTGTGAATGTTTTTTCCGCACCGAGATTAATTTCAAAGATATTTACAAAAAATTGGCGTTTATCACGATGCTTGTATGCGCTATCAGGAAAAGCATAGCCATAAAAAGAATCCCACTCGCCGGAAAACTTAAATTCCGTTTCTTGTGCAAAAGCAGATGATGAAAAGAAAATAGCCGAGATTAACAGTCCGATTGTTTTTTTCATTTGAACTTCCTTATTACCGTTTTGGTAAAGCTTGCCATTTTTATCGGGCTTTGACAAGTGAAAAATGCATCTCATATCAAACAGGGATTGTTACGCAAAAGTAAGTGTGATGTTTTTTATAATCACCCTCGTGCTTGACACAAGGGTCCATCGTAATATTGATTCCTTATTCGACTGGATACTCAGGTCAAGTCCGAGTATGAGGTTTTATTTTTTCTCCCTATGTGAGGGAGGGTTAGGGAGGGTATTTTAATCCGGTTTACACCCCTCCTAACCTCCCCTTTGCAAAGGGGAGGAATATATTGAAAAAATTAGAAAAAAAGCCCGAGTATGAGTTAGCAAACAACCAACAAAAAACCCCGCGTAATTTCGGCAGGGTTTGTTTATTGTTCCGCAATTATCAGTTTACAGGACAACTCTCTCCTGTTCCATTTGCATTTTTAAAGCAACCTTTTACATTTCCCCAATTATCCACTATCCAATAGCAACCTTTAGCTTTACATTTTTCCGCATACGTTGCCGTCAGATCTTCATTTGCCTTTTGTTCTTGCGTTTTTTCAACACATTCATAGCTTTCTGATGTTATGCTTACATTTAACTTATAATCCGTACTTCCAACAATTCCAGCATTAAATTTTAGTTGACAAATCTTACCTTCGTCTTTACATTTTCTCATCTTTTCTTCTATTGCTGCAACTCTTTCCTTTTCTTTATTTTGAATATCCTCAATCATTCCGCTTGCATTGGCAACACAATCGTTATTTTCCCATTTCCAATCAGATCCTCTGACTTTGCACTCTTCTTCTTTTGTCAGGCATTTTTTCGTATTTGCATCATATATCTTTTCTTCACGGGTACATTTTTCTTCCGGACTGAGTTCGATACATTTACTGTTTGCACCATTTGCTTCCCAAGTGCCACCTTCTTTTGTACACTTAGCTTTCTTTGGATTAGAGCATTTATTGTCCTTATAAGTACCGCCTTCGGCTTTACAGTCAATCTCGCTCTGAGAAACGCGGGTTTCATTAATGCATTGTCCGTCAACCCACTGTCCGCCTTTATCTTCTATACACTCTCTTTGCTTATCTGAAACGCCGTTCAGTTTAGTATTGCCATTAGCATCCTTTTCATAGGTTGTTGTTTTACCGTTCTCGGTAATTGTTGTTGTCGATGAACCATCCGCATTTTGCGTGACAACAATATCTGATGTTGAACCGTCAGCATTGGTGACTGTTTTATGCGTTACCGTACTGCCGTTATCTTTTTTAACAACAGTTACTTGTGTGGTACTTCCATCAGCATTCTTGGTCGTCGTAATTTCAGCACCGGTAACCAAATCAATCTCCGTACCTCCTTTGGTACACTTCTTGGTATTTGCATCATAAGTTCCGCCTTTGCTGCTGCAAATCTGCAGAGCTTTTGCCAAGGCTTCGGCGGCAGCTTGTTCATTTTTGGTTTCCTGACTGCGATAATCCATATCGGATACTTTATTGACATAGTCAGAACCACTGTTTGCTCCTTCTGAAATGGCATAACCAAGACCTAACAAACTTGACAAATCACCGCCTAAACCAAGCCTATCACCTTGAGCTTCTCCCTGATTTTTGGCAGATTGTACGTCTCGTGTCACACCGGCACCTTCATTAATCGCCTTGGTTGTTTGCTGAATACCGGCTAAAATTGTTGCTCCGCCACCGCGACCTTCATCATTCAGCCATTGATCAACGCTCGTTGTATATTGATCGACAATTCCTTTTAAGTTCAAACAAGATTGTTTTTCTGCTGAATTACATTTACTGTTATCACAATTTGTACCGCATTTTTTAGCCATTTTTTCATATTCTTTTCTGGCTTGATCAACGTACGCTCTTTGCTCGTTTGTCATTTGAGCATCTTGAATGCTGTTACTTAAATTGCTACCGGCTTGAGCTAAATATGCCGAAGTTGTTCCTACAGATCTCGAAACATTTTCAATATTTGTTCCGACTGTTGCGGCAATATCTATAATGTTTCCGCCATTTTCTATTGCATCTTTTATATTACTAACAGCATTAACCGTTGTCTCTACCGTATTTTTTACGGAAGAATAAGCACTGGTTGCCGTATTAACTGCATCTCGAGCTGAGCTGAGCGCACTCTTCAAGTCATCCCATCCAAAGCTACTGCTATCTGCTTTATTCTTTAGTTCTGCAAGTTGTGCATCCGGACAAGCTTCCGTGTTGCTTTCCGAGCAATCCATCGCTGAACCGAGATCCCCGCTACCGGATATCAGCGCATGACCATTCGGTAAATATGATCCATACGGCAGACTGCCTGTTTTTCCGTTATATGCAAAGTATTCTATTACACTGGTTGTCATTGACAAGATAAATAAACCGATACCAATATTGGCCAACTGTTTCCAGTTCATCTTACCGATAATAGCGCTGTAAGCAAAGGCTATCATACCAAAACCGGCTATAATGTAGACGATAACACGAACATCAGCAACAACCGTGGTAATTTTGCAAGCCAGATAATCAAAGATTCCAAATGTGCCTCTGACCGTACCCGTTAAACTTGCACCGGAGCATCTGGTATCCCCTTTTCCGGCGGCAGCTCTTGTTTCTGCCTCTAATTGATCTGCGGAAGTTTCATCAAAACCTCCTGCGCCTCCGACGCCATCAACATCGCCAAGAACGCCTATTTTATCAGCGGCAACCTCTAACGTTTGTTTTTCTGCTGCACATTTTGCTTCATCATTATTATTTTCTTTTAAACAATCTTGATAATCCGCTAGAGCACTATCATAGTTTGTTTGTGCTACTCTATCGTTCTCGACCTTTTGTTCTGCTTCTTTTATTTTTTGTTTTAACTCTGCAATACTTCCGCAAGCTTCCTTATCCAGTTGCGCACATACGTCTTCATCACTACTGGCGCAGCCACCGTCCTCCGTTCCTCCGGAAGCGACACATCTTGATTGCGCCGTTGCGAGAGCCGCTTTCAAAGAAGCTAAATCATTTGCATTTTTATTTATTGCATTTTGTTTTGCTTTTGCTGCATCCTGTTTTGCTTTTTTTGCTGCGTCTTCTTCGGCCTTTTTTGCTGCGGCTTCATTTTCTTTCATTTGTGCGCAAGCCGCTTGATCTCCTCCTGCACACATTGCCGCAATAGCCGCATTTTGGCGTTCTTTTGCTTCTTCATCTTCTGTCTTTTCATAGCTTCCTATGCACGTTTTTCTACCGCTATCCCATTTCATCCCATATTGGCTACAAAGAGACTTTATTTTACTGTAATCACAATATTGATCGCCTTTTTCTCCGTTTCCTTTATAAGTACCAGCTTCTGATATTGTTTTTTTATCAATAGAAAAAGCCATTCCTGATCCAACTTCTTCAACTTCAAAAGGCGTTATTGAGCAATATTCTTTGTTTACTTCATCCTTTGGCTTACAAGATCCTTTATCCCCCGTCTTAATGTATATCTCATTCGCACTACACGCGGCTGCTGCAGCTGAATTTGCTTTATCTAGAGCTTCTTTACATTTGTTATATGTTTTTATAGCGTCATTACATGCTTTTGAATCTGCGCAAGACTTTGTTTCTGCTTCTAATTGCTCTAAAGATTTACCGCCACAGGCTTTATTTGCTTTTTCATCTGTTTTAGTTGCATTTTTATCATCTTTTTTACATTGTTTTACTTCTTTAGAAATGTTTTTTTTCAAACTTTCCATAAATTTCCAAGCGTTGAAAGCTGAAGCCTCTTCATTTTTCATTCCTTGGATGTTTGCAGAATATGCCGATTGCGCTTGTTGTTTTGCTTTTATTGCTGATTGTAAATTATTGTAATATTCGCTTGAGTCTGTTCCCTCTAATTTACCCTCTTGACATTTTGATAAATAATCCTTTTGTTTTTTGTATTTGGAACAAAAATCATCTAAAAGTTTTTGAGCTTGTTCTTCGGCTGTTTCTTTAGGTTTAACGTAGCTTTCATATTTTTGCTTATGTTGATTGTAAGCCTGCTTACTGTTATTACACTGATTTACCCATTGAGAAATCGATTTTAATGAATTGCTTACTTCCGTACAGTCTTCATAGCCCTTAGCTTCTGATTCTATCTCTCCTTTTAACGAATTAACTGCCGAACAATACTCTTCAATATTTTGGGGATCCTTAGCCCAAACATTATTGCTTGCCATAACCGCAAAAAATCCTAAGCACAGTAGGAATGAAATACCTCTCATTGCTTTCTTCATCTTCATCATGGCACGTCCTCCTTATAGTCCTTAGAATTTTAATGCTTTAATCTTTTTTCTTTCTATCCGTTTATAATGGTATCCGATATGGTCGCGGAATCGACAACCGTTTCCCCAACCATATAATTAATAATGGCCGCCGTACCACCAATTACAAACAAACCGATGATAATCGCCGTCAACCATTTATAATTAATATTTCCAAAAATAGAACCGATAACAATGGCAATAATGCCAAAACCGGAAACAGCATAAATAATCTCTCTCATTCCGGTAAAGATTTTACCGCCGTGAGATGCCAAATCTTCAAATAAGGCATAAGAATCTGCCGCGCATAAAACTGATGAACAAATAAACATCAGCACCGTCATTGTTCCTAATTTTTTCAAATTAACATGCGCCATCTTTCCAATCTCCGGTTTAGAGAAATGTTGGGAAAGATAGTGTACTATTTTCAACCACAGTTCTTTCATACCATACCTTCCTTTCTTTCTCTGTTTTATCTTTCTCTTTTAGAATACCTGATTTTTTGTTTTTTTTCCAGTTAAAACGGATATCAAAAAAACCATTTAACGCTTTGTTTTTTCTTGATAAATTTTCCTGTAACAAAAAATTCACAGTTAAAACCTACCCTTTTTCTTTTCTTATAGCATTGAAAAGGTAAATTTTTTTATAATTTTTTATATTGTGATTAATAAGATTTTATTCTTTATTGGATCCTCGGATCAAGTCCGAGGATGACGGAAAGAAAAAAGAGGTCCGAGGATGACGGAAAGAAAAAAGAGGTTCGAGGATGACGGGAAGAAAAAAGAAGTCCGAGGATGACGGGAAGAAAAAAGAGGTCCGAGGATGACAGGAAGAAAAAAGAAGTCCGAGGATGACAGGAAGAAAAAAGAAGTCCGAGGATGACAGGAAGAAAAAAGAAGTCCGAGGATGATATAAAAAGAAATAGCAACACCAGGGTCTTTTTTTCTTGTCAAAAATTAAAAAGCGAGTCATTCTTTATTTGTTTTATAAAAAAAGGATTTAGCAATGAAAAAATATCTTTTCTTATTGTCTTTTTCTTTAATTTTTTCCGTTTCTGCCTCATTTGCCGGCGATATTCGCTATGGTTACAATGCCCAAGGAAACTATGTTCCTGTTGAAATTGACGGACAACAAGTACAGTATGGTTACAATGCGCAAGGAAACTACGTTCCAACGGCTATCGGCGGAAATCAGATTGATTATGGTTATAATGCTCAAGGAAATTATGTCCCGACCGCTGTCGGCGGAAATCAGATCGAATATGGTTATAACGCTCAAGGAAACTATGTTCCGACCGCTGTCGGCGGAAATCAGATCGAATATGGTTATAATGCTCAGGGAAACTATGTTCCGACCGCTGTCGGCGGAAATCAAATTGAATACGGCTACAATGCTCAGGGAAACTATGTACCCACAGGCATTGGCAACGATAATTTAATGAACAACACATTTAATGCACCCTTAGGAGTAAACGGATTTGAAAACAGTTATCCTAAAGGATGGTAATATAATTTAAAAAATCTTCTTTACAGATTTTCAATAATCCCTTTTACCAGTTCTGTATTACCGGCATAAATTTCTTTTATGGATTTTGCAAGCATATAGCAAGGTGTTGTCGCAATACGATGTTCCTTATCTATGCACGCTTGAATCGCTGTTCTAACTTCGTGAATTGCGCCCATTTTTTCAATATTATCAGCTGTTTGCTTATCATTACCGATTGTCAGATGAACACCGTTTTTTCCCAGTACTTTTGCAACAATTACCGGTGCGATACACATTGCCCCTATCCATTTTTTCAAAGCATAGGCCTTTTCCATTGTGTGTGCTATTTCCGGCAAAACATCGCAGTTTATTCCTTTTTGCGCATAGTTACACCAATTATTAATCGTTCCCTGTCCTCCGGGGAAAATAACCGCGTCATATTCTTCTATGTTTAGTTCAGAAAGCGGTTTTATCTGTCCTCTCGCTATACGAGCCCCTTCCTGCAGCATATTTCTGTTTGCCGGTTCTCCCTTGACGGCAATTACTTGTTTGGTATAAAAATTTAAGGTTCTCCCCTGCTCTTCATTTGGCGCATAGCAATCATAACTGCCACCTTGCTCATCTATGGCTAACAGACCAAGCGTTGTTTCGTGAATTTCGGAGCCGTCAAAATTACCGCAACCGGCGAGAATAACCGCAAATTTAGGATTGATTTTGGACATCCTTTTTAAACCTCCCGTAATCTCCCCTTAAAATTAAGGGGAGAAATTGTATGATCAGACAATATAATCTAAATATCCAGATTGACAACGTTCAGAGCATTATCTTGGATAAACTCTTTACGCGGTTCAACAACATCACCCATCAGTGTTGCAAAGGTTTCATCCGCATCTTCCATATGTTCCATTTTAACTTGGAGTAAAGAGCGTGCTTCCGGATCCAGCGTTGTTTCCCACAACTGTTCAGGATTCATTTCCCCTAACCCTTTATAACGGCTTAGAGTAATACCCTTCTTGCCGGCACTCATAACAGCATCAACAAAAGCAACCGGACCGGAAATGCGCGTTTCTCCATTAGCTTTTGTCACTAATTTAGACGCTTCGGCAAAATTCTCTAACAGCAAACCTCTTAACTCGTTCAAGACTTTTGCTTCCGGACTTAACATAACCGTATCACCGATAATGTGTTTTTCTTCAACCCCACGAAGGGTACGGCTGAAGACAATCGTATTATCTTCATTTAAAACAGCCTTCCAGCCTTTATCATATTCTGCTTCATGAGAATCCAGACGGACAACCGTTTGCGCCAAAACTTCTTTGAATTTATTACGATCATTCATCAAACCGGCATCAAATAAGCCCATAATTGCCATTTGTTCAATAATTTTTTCCGGTGCTTTTGTGCCTAAAATAGAAATTAAAGAACGTGCCTTACGTGTATTTTCAACCAAACTGATGAGCTCATTACCGGCAATTTGCTCTCCATTGGCTTTATACAACACGGCTTCTTCGCAGCCACCGCGAGTTAAATAATCTTCCATCTCGCGATCATCTTTAAGATAGATAATAGAGTTACCTCTTTTTGCCTTATATAACGGCGGCTGAGCAATGTAAACATAGCCACGTTCGATTAACTCCGGCATTTGGCGATAGAAGAAAGTTAATAACAGTGTTCTAATGTGGCTTCCGTCAACATCAGCATCGGTCATTATAACAATCTTATGATAACGACATTTATCGGCATTAAAGTCATCACGGCCAATACCCGTTCCCAATGCCGTGATAATTGTTCCGATTTCCGCAGAGTTGAGCATTTTATCGAAACGAGCACGCTCAACATTTAAAATTTTACCACGTAGCGGCATAATTGCCTGATTTTTACGGTTTCGTCCTTGTTTTGCCGAACCGCCAGCGGAATCTCCCTCAACGATAAACACTTCGGACAAGGCAGGATCTTTTTCTTGGCAATCTGCCAACTTTCCGGGTAAAGATGCTATGGAATCTAAAATTCCTTTACGGCGTGTTAAATCACGAGCTTTACGCGCTGCTTCACGTGCGGTAGCCGCTTCAACAATTTTTTCAACAATAATCTTGGCTTCTGCGGGGTGTTCATCGAGCCATTCTTTGAATTTTTCACCAACAACACTTTCAACAACCGGACGAACTTCTGAGGAAACCAATTTATCTTTTGTTTGAGAAGAAAACTTCGGATCCGGCGCTTTAACGGATAAAACACAGCTCAAACCTTCCCGCATATCTTCACCGGTTATAATATTTTTATCTTTTTTCAAAAGATTGTTTTCTTGAATATAGTTATTAATTGTTCTTGTCAGCGCACCACGAAAACCGGCTAAGTGCGTTCCTCCGTCTTTTTGCGGAATATTATTGGTAAAACAAAGCATACTTTCATTATAAGCATTGGTCCATTGCATTGCGATATCTACCTGAATGTCGTCTTTTTCTCCGGTAAACGCAATAATATTTTCGTGCAAAGGAGCTTTTGATTTATTAATGTGTGTAACAAAGGCGCTTAAACCACCCTCATAGTGAAAATCAACTTCTCTCGGCTCTGCACCGCGGCGGTCTATTAATTTAAGATAAACACCGGAGTTTAAGAAAGCTTTTTCTCTGATGGCTCGCTCCAGTGTTTCAAAATTAAATTCTGTCTGTGTAAATGTTTCCTTAGACGGTAGAAAAGTTACTTCTGTTCCGTGTTTACCAACAGCATCACCGACAACTTTCAAGTGTTCGGTTACATTTCCGTTAGCAAATTTACAAATATGCTCTTTTCCCTCGCGCCAAATTCGCAAAACCAGCCAGTCTGACAATGCATTAACCACAGACACACCAACACCGTGCAAACCACCGGAAACTTTGTATGAGTTATTATCAAACTTACCGCCGGAGTGCAATTCCGTCATAATAACCTCTGCGGCAGAAATTCCCTCTTCCTTATGCATCCCAACCGGAATTCCGCGCCCGTTATCGCGAATGGTTGCAGAACCGTCCGGATTTAAAATGATTTCGGTTTTATCGCAGTAACCGGCTAATGCTTCATCAATAGCATTATCCAAAACTTCATAAATCATGTGATGCAAACCGGATCCGTCATCCGTATCACCAATGTACATTCCGGGACGTTTACGGACAGCGTCAAGCCCCTTTAAAACTTTGATTGAATCGGCATTATATTCAGACTCTTCTTTTTGAATTTCTTCGTTTGTCATTTCACTCATTACAATATCCTTAATTCCTTTATTTTAAGCTGGGTTGATAGTACAACATTTATCAAAAATCACCAACCTTTTTTATTAAAAAATATCCTCTTTTGTGGACAATTTTTATCCTTTTTCGATATAGACAAAAAGAGTTGTTTGTGATATATTGTGATTAAGTAAAATTTAGGATTTATGAAATGAAAAGAATCATTATTCATTCTCAAAACGGCATTTCTCCTTTGATGAAAAAAGCCGCTGAAGATGCTGCTCGTGAATTTTTGGAGATGTTTCCCGAATATAAAAATTCTTTTACTATTGAGCATCGTGATGATGAACATCTCACCCATAAAAAAATTTCTCAGGCCGAATATGACGCCCTTCCGGACGATAATTACAAAAAACTGTTTGTTAAAACCGCCGATGGTCATTGGCTTGTTCCTTATGAATCTATGGAATGGTTTGTTTCTCAAGCAACAGAAGGCTCTGCCGATAAAAAAATTGATGCCGATAAACTCACCAGACTACGCTCTGATTATTTAAAAGAACAAAATTCATCGGATATTGTTATTAACTTGGTTAAAGAAAAATTCAGAACGGATACACCTAAAGAAACCCTTTACGGTTTAACAATCGGCAACTGTTTTTCCATTTCTGCAGAAGCCTGTGCCGATGAGGATTTATTCAAAGCTATCTTTATTCACGAATCCGGTCATATTTTCAACGCTACACACAGCGGGCGAGCAAATATTATTGAGGACGCCAAAAAAGGGGTTCACTGTAAAAACCCTTCAGATCCCCTTTGTCTTATGGGGGATGATAATTATGATCTGTTAGCTCAGGAATACAAACAAAGACGATCCCTCGGAAAATCTCCTTTTTGTAACGATTGCATAGCTGCTATTCGTGAATGTATGGCCAATATGCCCGATTTAACCAAAGAAGTCATTACTGAAGAATTTTCTTTATCATTACCCGTTGAACCGCATAATGATAAAGAATGGAAACGTGATCTCAGAGCCTTTTATCAGTCTGTTGCTCAGCGCGATGGTTTTACCTATAAAGAAGATCGGCGAGCTGAAAATTATTTAGCTAAAGTTGTTCGTACCGATGGATCTTCTTTATCTATTGAAGCCAATAATGAATATCACGTTGCTCTCGGCGCTACCGATAAAGACGGAGCTGAAGATACTCCTTCTTTGAAAGATATGAAAGATTTGGTTAAATATGCGCAGTCTAAAAACAGCGGAATGTCTTTCGGAAAAGACAACAATCCTGAATTTAATGCCCGTTTGATGATTGCTTGCTTAGAAGCTAAGCCTATCCCCTTAAAAATGCGCAACAATCCTAAAGTTGACGATGTTTTCTTAAATAAGCTTTCTCTTGAAACGCGTAATCACTTAAAACGCGCTCTGAGTACGCGACAAAATGTGCCTATTCCTTATCGGGGAAGATAGTTTTTAGTCAACCGTATCCACTAAGCGATCCAGATTTTCTCTTTCGCTGTTATTATAACCGGAAAAGTTTTCTGTACTTTTTTTGGCGGTTTCTTCCTTTTTGTTGTCATCACCTTTCTTGTCCGTTTTCTTTTCTATTTCAGGCTTTGCCAGACGATTGAACAACTCATCGGCTTCTATTTTCTTTTTTTCCTCTTTTGTTGTTTCTTCTTTGTTGTCTTTTTCTTTATCCGTTGCCATATATTCATCTGTTTTCTTTTTGATGATATCCAACGTTTCTTGAGGAATTAAGCCTTCTATCGGTTTAGCAAACTCTCCGGCTTTTTGAAAATATTTTGATTTTTGCATAAATTCCGGTTGCTTTTCCGGAGGAATACACCAACTGGTGAGTATATTAACCAAAATTACAAGTAAAAAGGCTCTCATCAATCCGAAAAATAAACCTAATATGCGATCAATTCCGTTTAGTTTGCTTCCTCTGATTTTTCCGATTAAACTTTCCGTCAAATAAATCCAAACTACCATAAATAAAATTAAAATGAAAATTGCACTGATAATCCCCGCCAGCAATCCGCTATCGACATATTCTTTAACAACAGGCGTAAAGAGAGGTAATAACCATACAACGGCAAAACCGCTTAATACCCAGCCAACAATGCTTAAAACTTCTTTGATTAAGCCGCGACTCAGAGCGATTATACCTGAAATACAGACGATGATTAAAATGATTACATCAAGATTATTTAAGTTTGTCATTGTTATGTCCTAGTTAAACCAATTAATTAATCTCTGAACATTGCCTATTTCATAGATATTCATATCATATGAGGTGTTCTTTTTTTCATTGCCGTGTGTTGGCGGCGTTATCGCATTATTAAACCCTAATTTGTGCGCTTCTTTTAAACGAGCATTAGGCTGTCCGACTGAACGAATTTCTCCGGATAATCCTATTTCTCCGAAAATAACGGCATCTGCCGGTAATGGTTTATTGGTCAGCGAAGAAATAACAGCCATGGCTACCGCCAAATCAGCCGCAGGTTCTGATATTTTCAATCCGCCCGCTATGTTTAAGTAAACGTCTTGAGAAGATAAATTCATACCGCAACGCGCTTCCAACACAGCCAAAACCATCGCCAATCTGTTGGAATCCCACCCGACAACAGCTCTTTTGGGACTTGCGTATCCGGTCGGGCTCACCAATGCCTGAATTTCCACCAAAACAGGCCTTGATCCCTCTATCCCTGCAAAAACACATGAACCGGAAATATTCCCCTGCCTTTCCGCTAAGAATAAAGCTGATGGATTTTCGACTTCTACCAAGCCCTTATCCTGCATTTCAAAAACACCGATTTCATCTGTCGCTCCGTAACGATTTTTAACCGCTCGTAAAATTCTGAAATGATGTCCTCTTTCGCCTTCAAAATAAAGCACCGTATCAACCATATGCTCCAAAACACGAGGTCCGGCGATAGATCCCTGTTTGGTAACGTGCCCTACCAAAAACAGCACGAATCCTTTCTTTTTTGCCAATTTTATCAGTTCATAAGCGCAAGCTCGAACTTGAGCCACACTTCCCGGAGTGGATTCAACTTCCTCCAAATACATTGTTTGAATGGAATCTATGATGACAACGGTTGCTTTTGATTTTTCAAGTGTTGTTATTATGTTTTTAACATCCGTGGCGCTTGTTAATTTTACCGGAGATTGCTCTAAACCCAGACGTTTTGCTCTGATTCTGACCTGATCAATCGCTTCTTCTCCTGAAATATAATAACATTCATAATCGGTATCTTTATCCGCTATTTTTGCGCAGGTTTGCAGTAATAAAGTTGATTTACCTATTCCCGGATCTCCGCCAACTAAAATAACAGAACCGGGAACTAATCCGCCGCCACTGACACGATCTAATTCTTTGATACTTGTTTCCAGTCTGACTAATTTTTCCTGAACACCGCTCAAAGGAACGAACTCAAGCATTTGACCTTTTTTTTTCGGAGCAAAATTTGAAAAACCTTCACCTGTTACTTTTTCTTCAACAATTGTATTCCATTCTCCGCAAGAATCACATCGGCCCTGCCATTTAGGATAGGCCGCACCGCAGGTTTGACATATAAATTCTGTTGCTCCTTTTTTTGCCACTTTTATACCTCAACACTGATAGGTCCTTGAGAACTTCCTTTAATAAATTGTTTTACATACGGATTATCTGTTTTATCCATTTCTTTAACGGTTCCCTGCCAAATAATCTTCCCTTTGTAAAGCATAGCTATTTTATCGGCAATTTTGCGCGCCGAAGCCATATCGTGCGTAATTGTTAAAGCCGTAGCCCCAATTCCTTTAACAGACTCTATAATCAAATCATTAATGACGTCTGACATTATAGGATCAAGACCAGTTGTCGGTTCATCAAAGAAAATAATTTCCGGTTTTGTGGCTATGGCGCGCGCCAAACCAACACGTTTCTGCATACCTCCGGATAATTCTGATGGGGACAAATCTGCCACATCTGGCGCCAAACCAACCTGCCTCAAAACGCGTATTGCTTCCGTTTTTGCTTCACGACGAGGCATTTTTTGATTTTCAATGAGTCCGAATGCTACATTTTCCCAAACTTTTAAGCTGTCAAACAAAGCCGCGCCCTGAAACAACATTCCCATTTTAGCATAGCTTTGCTCTGCTTCTTTATGAGAAATTTGCGTGATATCAACATCATCTATTTTAATAGAACCGGAATCCGGTGTTAAAATACCTTGAATACATTTGATTAAAACAGATTTTCCCGTACCGGATCCGCCGATAACAACCAAAGATTCTCCTTTTTTAACATCTATATCAACACCGTCCAAAACTTTCTTTTTACCAAACGCCTTATGAAGACCGCGAATTTCTATTTTATTTTCTGTCATTTTTGAAACTCCTATTTGGTAAACAGCATACCGGTAATAATGTAGTTAAAAATTAAAATAAGGATTGAAGATGTCACTACTGCATTTGTTGTCGCTTCACCGACACCTTGAGCACCACCGCGAGATTTGTAACCGTTATAGCACCCCATTAATGAAATAATAAATCCGAAAACGGCCCCTTTTATCAAACCTGTTACAATATCAATTGTTTGAAGTTCATCAATTGTCGAATTAATGTAGTTTGCCGGATTAAAATCAAGCTGATAAATACTAACAACATAGCCACCGAAAATACCAATGATATCCCCAACAATCACTAACAAAGGTAATACAATAATTCCTGCCAAAATTCTGGGTGTAACAAGATATTTGAAAGGATTGGTTGATAATGTCGTTAAGGCATCAATTTGTTCTGTAACGCGCATTGTTCCTATTTCTGCGGCCATTGCGGCACCTATTCGTCCGGCAACCATTAATCCGCAAAAAACAGGGGCTAATTCTCGGGTTACCGAAATTAAAACAACAGCAGCAACAGCGCTTTCTGCTCCATAGCTCGAAAACCCTGAATATGTCTGCAATGCAATAACCATACCCGCAAAAATTGTTGTTAGAGCAACAACCGGTAAAGAGTAAAAACCAATATCCAAAAATTGACGACCAAGCAATTTAAAATAAAACGGTGGTGTCATACAATTATACAAAGCTCGACCGATAAATAATGATAATTCACCCAGACGACAAATAAAAGTTACGCCTGTTTTACCTAAGCGACGTAAAAATTTTTCCATAAACTTTATCATTTATCTTAACTTTCACAACCTGAGATTTAAAATACTTGTCTGTATATTAGCTGAACCAGCAAAAAAATCAACCGCCTTATTCTAATTCATCACAAACTAATTTTACTTTATAAGCCGCACTGATTTCAAAAGGATACACCTTTATTTTTCGTATTTTTATGCCCTCAATATCTGTATATTCCTTTGTTGGTAAACGCTCAATCTGTTCTTCTTTTTCAGACAACTCAGCAACAAGTTTTATTTTTGTGTTGATTAAATGTTTTTTCTTAACAATTCCGACTCCTCTAACTTCAAGTAATCCTTTAATGTTATCCGGACAACTTGCGCATAATTCTCCGTTTTTTACAAATAAATTTGTTCTGTCATCGGCAACCAATACTGCTCCGCACTGTTCTATTAACCTTAAAGCCAAATCAGATTTTCCGGAACCGGATTTGCCAAGCAATAAAATCCCTTTTTTATTTAAGGAAACACAGGTGGCATAGATATTGTTCATTGATTTTCCTTAATCCCTGAAAATCGATTGTATGTTTCTTGATTATTAAAAATAAATTCTATTTGGCGACCGTTTGATTGAGCTGTTATATTTATTTTTATGGTCTTTTTAGGTAAATAGCCACCCATTTTTTCAGGCCACTCAATTAAGCAAACACCTTCATAAACGGCTTCTTCCATACCTAATTCAAAAATTTCTTCCGGACTTTTGAGGCGATATAAATCAAAATGATATATTTCAAAATCCGGCGCATCGTACATTTGAACCAATGTAAAAGTAGGGCTTGGAACATCTGTTTGTCCGCATAGTTCTTGCACAAAAGCACGCGCAAAAACGCTTTTTCCCATCCCTAATGTTCCATAGAGTGCAAAAACATCTCCTTTGCGGCTTAAAATGGCGACTCTTTTTGCAAGTTCTGATGTTTTTTCTTCGCTGTTACAATAAAATATAAGCTTTAATTCATTCATTTATTTAAAACTTAAAAAAACTTTTTCGATTAGGATTATCCTGAATTATTTTAACTTTATATTGCGGTTTGCGTTTCTGAATTGCTTTCCAATCCCATGGTTTATAAAATTTACCTTGCCATAAACCGTTTCTTTTTTGACGGGCATTATCTTCGTAAGGCCTATAAATTTCACCTTCTTTCGGGTCTGCAACTGCCCATCCCGCATTAACCAGTGCCGCCCCTAAATCATATTGTCCTAAAGAACATACGGCAACCATATTTCCATTACCAAACTCTTTCATTACTCTGCAAGTAACCGGATTTGTCGTTAACCAACTGCTTAGCCATAAGGCTGCTTGCTGTCCGCAATTATATGAGGCTCCTGTCTTGTTTGCGCAAGTTTGTGTTAAATCCGGTGCAGCAATACCGTACAACTTTACTTTATATCCTTGAACATTCAGCGTATCTGCCGTTATAACAGACACCTGACTTGTAAAACTCGGCAAAGAATCATAGCTGGGTTGCGAGGGCTGGTTATTTCCACCCGTTATACTATTTAATAACCCCATAAAACCGCCATTATCTTTTTGCCCCTGCGTTTGGGGAATCGTTTGTTCCTGTTGTGTTTCTTCCGTAAAATTCTCACTTAGCTTAGGTGTTGAAGATTGTTTCGGTTCCGGTGCTTTTAATTGAGGCGTTGCCAAGGTATTTTGGCCATTTACAAATGTTTTTAAATTTTGAATGACACCGCCTAAACCGTTATTAAAACCACCAATAGCATAAATTATAAAACAGACAATACTCATAATAACGATAAATGACGGCAGGCATCCCATTGCTTTCCACGCCATTTTTGTAAAAAGATACAGCGCAACCAAACCTATAATCAGGCCTATAAAACCTCCGCCCTGCAAGAGCATATTAGAACTTTGTGTTCCGCTTCCCCCTATTAAAATAAAGCTCAGCGCGATGCTTCCTAAAAACAATTTTTTGAAAAAACTCATGGCCATATCCTTTTATTTTTCTTACAGTATATTTGCTCTTTTCTCTAAAAGCAAATAAAAATAAATATAAAAAAAACCGTCCACCATATAGTAGACGGTTTTTATAAATAAAAAGTGAAGATTATTCTGCTTTTTTGATTTTGCTGTTATCTGCTTTTGTATAACAATTGCAATGACAAATACCTTTATTTTCAATATCACTCCGACACAGCTCGGAAATACAATAACGGGCCGGATTATTTCCATCACAAGGGCATCGGCTCCATTCCGTATCGCCAAACATCATTGTTTTTGCTTTTGCTATTTTTTCAATATTTGCGGTTGGAACATAGCCTGCAGCTGCACATTTTTCCTTCATTTTCTCAAGTATTGTCATTTTTTATTCCTTATTAGTCTACTATTTTAATTGAAAATTTTTCATTTCCTGCCGGAGCTGCCGATGCCTGTAATGGAACAGGCGCAACAGTTGCAGTGCTTTGAACATTTCTTTTTTGCTCTAAGATATCGATTATCATATCAAGTTCTGCCGGAGATGCATACTGTAAAACAACTTTTCCACCGCCTTGCTTGCTGGGGGTTATCTTTATCCTTAATCCCAAACTTTTATTAAGGCTTTTTTCAATGTCTATAACATCTTCTGATCGTGTTTTTTTCTTTTCTTCCGGTTTACCCGCTTTGATTTTAGCAACCAAATCCTCAACTTTTCTGACACTTAAATCTTTTTTTATGATTTGTTCCGCAAGTTGTTCTGCATTATCAAAACCTATTAATTGTCTGGCGTGTCCGGCAGTTAATTTGCCTTCTTTAATGTAATTTTTTATTTTTTCCGGTAAATTAAGCAAACGAAGTGTGTTTGCTATGTAGCTTCGGGATTTACCGATAACCTGTGATAAAGCTTCCTGTGTGTGTGAAAATTCATTCATTAATCTTTGCAGAGCTTCGGCTTCTTCTATTGCTGACAGGTTTTCACGCAGTAAATTTTCCACTAACGCAACTTCTAATGCTTCTTCATCTTTAAGTTCTTTTTCTATAACGGGAACTTTGTTCAATCCGGCTCTTTGTGCCGCTCTCCACCGTCTTTCACCGGCAATAAGTTCATATCCGAATTCTGTTTTGCGAACCAATAAAGGTTGCAAAACGCCTTTGTCTTTTATTGACTGAGCCAGAGCATCAAGAGCTGTTTCATCAAACTCTGTTCTTGGCTGAAAACGACTTGGTTTAATTAAACTGACATCAATCAAAGTCGGATTGTTGTTTTTCTTGTTCTCTGTCAGGGATATTTCTTCTTCTAAATCATCATCACCGAGCAAGGCACCTAAGCCTCTCCCTAAACTTTTCCTTTTATGCGGATTGATTTCTTCTTTTGTTTTTATGTCAAATTCGTTATCTAGCATGCCAACAATTCCTTTTCTCTTCTTAAAACTTCACCGGTGAGGCTTATATACGCCTGCGATCCCGGACATCTGAAATCATACAACAGTACAGGTTTTCCGTGTGATGGGGCCTCGGAAATTCTGACATTTCTTGGAATAACAGTCTGATAGACTTTTTTACCAAAGTAATTTCTTACATCATCTTCAACCATTTGTGAAAGATTATTGCGTTTGTCGTACATTGTTAAAACCACACCTTGAAGTTCAAGTGTTGGGTTAAAACGTTTCTTTATTATATTGATATTCTTTATTAAATCTGTAATTCCCTCAAGTGCTAAAAACTCACATTGCAGAGGAACAATCACGGCATTTGCCGCAACTAATGCGTTGATTGTAACCAAGCTCAGTGACGGCGGGCAGTCGATTAACACATAATCATAATTTAAGGCACCCTTTACAAGAGCTTCTTTAAGCATAAATTCTCTGTGTTCCAAGTCTATTAATTCAACCTCAGCACCTGCCAAATCAGGAGATGAAGGTATAATTGAAAAATTGCGTACTTCAGTCCATACAACAGCTTCAGAAACTGATTTTTCCCCTAATAAAACCTCATAAGAAGAAGCCATTCTTCCTCTTTTATTGATTCCCATTGAGGTAGACGCATTCCCTTGAGGATCCAAATCAACAACGAGAACTTTTTTTCCCGTAGCAGCCATTGCCGTGGCAATATTAACGGTTGTCGTTGTTTTTCCTACACCGCCTTTACGGTTTGCTATTGCAATTATTCTTGGCATTATTTAACTCCTTTAAGAGGTGATAAATCAGTGATTAACAGGATAACACCTTCACTGCAAATTTTATTTTGTTTAATTTTACAATCAAAGTGCCAGTATTTTTTTGCATTATCAAGTTCAACTTGATAACTCTTTCCTTTTGGAAAAATTAAAGTAGTTTTTTTTGTTGTAAAGCGATATGCGTATTTTAATAAATCTGTTAAATTGCACATTGCTCGAGAGGTAATAACATCAACTTTTTGCTGATCAATATTTTCAATGCGATCGTTCACAATATTGACATTAACTCCGCATAGATCCCGAACAGCGTTTAAATACAGTGTCTTTTTTTTGACACTCTCAACCAAACTTACTTTTAAATCAGGCAGTCTTTGAGCAGAAGCTATTGCGATAACCATTGCCGGAAAACCAGCCCCCGATCCCAAATCGAGTAATGTTTTTGCATCATCCGGAATATATTCCATTAGTTGCAGAGAGTCCAAAAAATGCCTGTTCCAAGCGTCGTTCAGTGAGTTATTACTAACTAAATTAAACTTATTTTGCCACTCTTTTAGAGATTTTTCATAAGCTTTCAGTTTTGTAATTGTTTCACGTGAAACATTCATTTTTTCTATTAAATTTTCCATAGAAAAATTTATACATTTTTCAAAAAAAATTTAAAATAAAAAATTTTAAGTTATAAACACATTTAAACTTTAATTCTATTTATTTTTTAAATTCAGATAGATAAACAACGTTTTTTGAATCAAAAAATCTAAAATTCAGGACAATATCTGCATTTATAGTTCATTTTACTTAAAAACGATTCTGCTTGTTCAAAATGTTGTGCAAGCATAATAACGGAATGCGCATCGTCACTCACAATAACAGGAACATTTCTTTTATTGAGTTCTTCAATCATCCACGTATGAGGGTGTTGTTCTCCAACCTTTGTCCAGCCACTAGTGTTTAACTCATAAGGTTGTTTGTATTTTTCCAGTGTTTCTATAACCTCATATTTTTTCTCATCCCATTTTTTATCAAGACAAAAACCAAACAACTTGCAAACATCAAGATGTGCTATAAAATTAAAATATCCGCTCTTTATCGATTCTATTATATTGTCCCAATAAATGTTTAAATACACTGTTAAATCTTTTTCACTTATTTTAATTTGCGGGTTTCTTTTCATATAATAAAGGTTCATTATATAATTTTCAGATTCGTCGCGTAAATAATGTGTTGCTCCTATATAGTAATCTGCTTTTATTTCTTTTTTTATTTTTTCAAACAGAGATCGCCATTGATAAGAGGAAAAGAAATCAACCTCAAAACCGACACGTACATCTATTTTTGCCTTTAAAGACGCTGTTCTAATATCTTCAATAACACTTTTATATATGTCGCATGCTTTATTAAAATCAGAGAAAAACATTTTTGATTGTGAGGGCATATTGGGATGAAAAGCCAAATGATTGCTTATTCCTATCTTTTTAAATCCTATTTCCTCTGATCTTTTTATCATCTCTATAGGTGTGTTTTGACCGTCAAAAATACCTAAATTATTGGTGTGCATATGATAAGAGAAGTTTTGCATTATTTAACCCCTAACAGCTTATATATATTAATATTATATTTTCTCTCCAGATATAATTTTAACCTTATGGCATTTTTGTATTTTATTCTTATATTTTTATGATTAACATTATATGCATTTTCTATGTAAGTCATTCTTCCTTTTATATTATCATATAAAACATTTCTTCCATCAAAATTAACCAATAAATCAGATAACTGTATCACTCTGTCATAATCAGTTATATTTATTGTTTGTAAAATAGATTTGGATTTTTCTATATTTTCTTTTCCGTAACTTATATATTCCTCAATTTTGAAATTAATATTAGGAAAACTGTGTGTTAAGCAGACTTGTGCCAGTTCATTTTCTCCGATTGATTTAAAGTATTCATATCCTGTCAGACCGTGAAATGTTTTATCTTTTTTTTCGCAACTGATCAGCTTTCCTATATCGTGTGCATAGCCCATAATGCCGGCTTTCATAACATCTAAACCGCAAGCTGCCGAGATTATAGAAGCACAGGCACCAACGGTAACGACATGTTCTTCATAACCATAATAACTGTCAAAAGGTTTTACTTTGTCGTAAAATTCTCGACTTAATGTGATGATATCTTTCAGTTTCAACATTTTATTTTTTTTCTATATATCCTAAAATTGCTGTTATTGCTGCCGGTGTTACTCCCGGAATACGAGAAGCTTCACCAACAGTTATCGGTCTGACTTTAGATAGTTTTTGAACCATCTCACGTGATAAACCGCCTATTTTGCTATAATCAATATCTTCTCTTATTTTGAGATTTTCGTCTTTCTTAAAAACTTCTATGTCTGCCAATTGACGTTTAAGGTATCCTGCATATTTTGCTTCTATTTCAATTTCTTCATAAACATCGGCCGGCATTTCTTTCAGTTCCGGCCAAATCGTGTTTATTGTTTCACGTGAAACAGTGTCATAAGACATAACATTAAAAGCGGTTCTCTTTGTTCCGTCTTTTTTAGTCTTAATTCCGTACTTTTCTAGTTCATTTGGCGAAATATACAGATTATCGCATATCTGTTTATATTTATCTATTTGCTCATATTTTTCTTTAAATACACTGTATCTTTCTTTTCCGACACAACCTGTTTGGTAGCCTTTTTCCGTCAGTCGTGCATCAGCATTATCCGCTCTCAAAAGTAAGCGATATTCTGAACGTGAAGTAAACATTCTGTAGGGTTCATCAACACCTTTTGTGATTAAATCATCAATCATAACACCTATATATGCTTCACTTCTATCAACAACAAATTCTCGACCTTTATTTTCGGCATATAATGCGGCATTAATGCCGGCAACTAAACCCTGAGCAGCCGCCTCTTCATACCCTGTTGTTCCGTTTATTTGACCGGCAAGATATAAACCCTTAACTTTTTTACATCCTAAGTTGTGATTTAACTCCTGAGGATCAACATAATCATATTCTATGGCATAAGCGTAGCGCAAAATTTCAACGTCTTCCAATCCTTCCATTGTATGAATAAATTGTTCCTGTACATCGGCCGGTAAAGATGTTGATATTCCGTTCGGGTAGACAACATCCGTATTTAAGCCCTCCGGTTCAAGAAAAATTTGATGACTGGTTCTATCTGCAAACTTGACCAGTTTATCTTCAATACTCGGACAATAGCGCGGTCCGACACCCTTTATTAATCCTGAAAAAAGAGCACATTTAGAAAAATTATCTCTTATTATTTTATGTGTTTTCTCGTTTGTATGGGTTACATAGCACTTAATTTGCGGATTTTTTATTTCTTTTGTTAAATAAGAGAAAGGTTGCGGAGGATTATCTCCTTCTTGCGTTTCTAATTTTTCCCAATGAATGGTTTTTCCGTTTAATCGGGCAGGGGTTCCCGTTTTTAATCTGCCTACTTTTAATCCCATTTGCTTTAAATACGGTGTTATACCCGTGCAAGAAACATCTCCTATTCTTCCTCCTATAGAAGTTTTATGTCCGACAAACATTATTCCATTTAAAAAAGTTCCGGAAGTTAAAACAACAGCTTTTGCTTTAAATACAGTGTTATCAGAAAGAGTAATACCGGTTATTTTATTATCGTCAAAAAGCAATCCTTCTACGGCACCTTCAATTAAATCAAGATTTTTTTGCTCTTGCAGAGCTTCTAACATATATTTTTTATACAAATCTCTATCGGCCTGTGCACGAGGACCTCTGACAGCAGGGCCTTTTGATAAATTCAACATTCTGAATTGAATACCTGCTTTATCAATAACTTTTGCCATTAATCCGTCAAGGGCATCTATTTCTCTGACTAAATGACCTTTACCAAGACCACCAATAGCCGGATTACAAGACATTTCACCGATTGTTGCAATCTTATGTGTTATAAGTGCCGTTTTAGCACCTGTTCTTGCTGCGGCGGCGCATGCTTCACATCCGGCATGTCCACCACCGATGACTATAACATCATATTCATTTGTCATTTTAATTACCTTATTATATTTTTTATTATTTATAGTACCCAAAAGATTAGCAAGCTATTAATAGCCTCTCATTTAAAACAAAAAAATCCGCTTTTACAGCGGATTATTTTTTAAGAAGATTGTATTTAACAATACAATTAAAAGTGTTTTCTTTTGCCTTTTCATGCATAATGTTCGGCAAAACAATAAAAATTGAAATAAGTAATTTTGCAGCGTCACAAAGTGCACCGTGTTCAAACATATCATTTCCCGGATAGTCTTCTCTTATTTGATAAAAAAGTTTCTCCATAGCATAACGTAAATCATGCAAAGCCGCCTCCTCATAGGCATTTCTTGCGTGACAATCAAGTAGATTTTCCCTTGATTTATCAAATAAAGTGTAAACTTTTTTGAAATTCTGACTGACTTCATCCATAAGAGAAAGAGAAGAATAACCAAAAAATTTGCTCACGTCTTTTGTTTCCGAGCATAATTCCTCAATTGAAAGGACATTAATATGATTTTGAGTCATATAGTCCTCATAAACATTTTTATTCATAAGCAATGGTTTTAATTATTTTATAATAATACTTTTATACTGTTTTTATAAATCAACTCTCTTAAAAGTCAAACATAAATTATTTGCCTATACAAAAACTTCCAAAAATTTTATCAAGTATTTCATCAACTTCTATCTGACCTGTAATTTTACCTAACCCTCTGGCTGCTAAACGAATATCCTCGGCAGATAATTCTATTTCTTTTTGTAAATTAAAATTATCTAAATTTTCCAATGTTTCTTTTAATGCTTCACTATAGCGACTTCTTGTTATTAATAAATTAGAATTTGCCGTGAATTTTGAGGATATTAGAGTTGTTATTTTATCTAAAAGATTATCTATTCCCTGCTTATATTTGGCAGATATGCAAACACAACCTTGTTTTTCAAACTTTTCTTTTTGTTTTTCTGATATTTTATCACATTTATTTGCAACAAAAATCATTTTATCTGAAAAATTTTTACTAATATTATCAAAAGATTGAATCGTATCTGTTAAACTATCAAATAAACATATTATCAGATCAGATTCTTCTATTTTATTATAAGCTATTTCTATACCTTTTTTTTCTATGACATCTTCTACTTCACGCAAACCGGCCGTATCTGTAAACATAACCGGATAACCTTTTAAATCTAAATAAATATCTACAGCATCTCTTGTTGTTCCGGCTATATCAGAAACAATGACAGCTTCACGATTGACAATAGCATTTAACAAACTTGATTTACCCGCATTCGGTGATCCCACAATAACAACTCTGAACCCTTCACGCAATCTTTCACCTATATTATCGTTTGAAAGATGCTTTTTAATCTCTTTTGAAAGTTTAAATACGGTGTTTTCAAGTTTAAATACGGTGTTTTCCGGAATATCTTCATCAGGAAAATCTATATATGCTTCTAAATAACTTAAAACGGTTAATAATTCTTCTCGCCAACCGGAATATAAATTTTTTAAACTACCTTCCATCTGGCGCATTGCATATTTTTGTTGTTCCGCTGTTTCTGATTCTATTAAATCAGCCAGTCCCTCAGCTTGTGTTAAATCCATTTTTCCGTTATAAAATGCACGCTTTGAATATTCTCCCGGTTCAGCTAAACGAAATTCTTTAATCAAAGAAAGATTTTTCATAACAAGAGAAATAACTGCTTTAGAACCGTGAATTTGCAACTCAACAATATCTTCCCCCGTAAAGGAATGTGGTGATTTAAAATAAAGCAATAGACACTTATCCAATGTTTCTTTTGTTTCAATACTTTTTAAATCAACAAAATAAGCATAACGTGGTTTTATTTTATTATAATCAAGCGTTGTCATTTTTTTTACAACTTGTAAAACTTCCTGTCCTGAAATTCTTATAACGGCTACACCTGATTTACCATAAACAGTCGATAAAGCATATATTGTTTTATTATCCATTTTATTCTCCATTATTTTTTTATGTAGCAAAAGACTCTAAAATAGTCAAATCAAAATAAAGCCCATTTTTTTGACTCTGGAGCGTTCTTTTATCTTTTCTTAAGTTATCTATCATAAAATACCTGAAATTATTATCTGTGAGCTTCTCAGAGATTTGATTTTTTTATACTGAAAGTTGTAAAATGAAATATAAACTCGTTATTTGGGATTTTGACGGTGTTTTAGCCGATAGTGAAAAAATTTATATGTACAACAGACAATCTTATTTTAATGATAAATTACATTTAAATTTTGATTTAGAAACGACAATTAAATATTTTGGCGGACTAAGTGATTTTACAAACAGAACCATTTTAGAAGAATTGGGATATAAAACAGATGATGCTTTCTGGAAAAATCTTTCTGAAATAGATATGGATATTATTCGCAAAGGTTTACCAACCTTTAAAAATATTGAAGATACCTTATCTGTTATTCCTAAACAATGCATTGCCACCGGTGGTGTTTTATCTAAAACACTTGAAAAAATAAAAGCTGTCGTATTTTGGAATAAATATTTTAATATAAGTAATACATTTACCGTTGATATGGTTAAAAAGGGAAAACCGGAACCTGATTTATTTCTGTATGCCGCCCGACAAATGAAAGAAAGTCCTGCAGATTGCATTGTTATAGAAGACTCAATTGCCGGTATGACGGCAGCCCAAAGAGCCGGTATCGATGTGATTGCTTTTTTAGGGTGTGAAATGTATCAAAACGATACTTATTTGCAACGAGTTAAAGATTTAGGCATTCAACATATCTGCTATACCATGCCGGAAGTTGAGAAAATTATCCTTGATTCTTAATGAAAATAATATAGTATAGCCATACTTTTATTAATTATTAAAACTTATAGATATGAAAACATTATTATTATGGAGAGACAAAATCACAAGGTGGTTTACCTCTCAAAATTATGGCTATTTGAAGACTATATTTTTAGTTTTTTCAATGGTGCTAACTTGGTTTGTTACTCCGTGTTTTGAGCGTGATACTTTCATTTTTTGGACTGCTGTCGGTATTTTTGTTTATACTCTTACCAGTTTATATTTGACAGCAACAGTACAAATAGAAAGTCGCAGAGTTTGTTTAGGTTGGGCTTTTATCAATGCTTCTGCTTTTTATACAACAGCTTCATTATTAGTAAATGAAAATGAAGCAGGTAAAAGCTATGTATTACCTTTTTTGGCCGGATTTACAGTTATAACTCTTTTGTATCGTTTTTCTTCTTATATTTCTTATTTATTGAAGTTAAACGATGAAAAAGAAGATTACAGTTTATGGTCCATAGGCAAAACAAAATTTAATAACTGTTGGTTTCTGATTGTTATAGGCATCATTTTTTCTATTTGTGTGTTTGGACGAGAACGGAGAGAATTGGAAAAATATACAAAACAAAAAGAGTACGAGCAAGCCGTTTGGATTAATATTAAAGATTGGCATACTGAAACGATTGATGGTAATACTATTTATATCATTAATTGCAGTAGGGGAAATGTGGGAGTTTATCCTGCTCATCATCCCAAAATTCGAAATATTAATTCACGTACACAGATTAAACCTATAGGTAGTCCATACCAAAAATACGGTTTAAATTTCTTTGACAGATTGGAAATTAAAAACTGAAAAAAACGCCGTTACATTAAAGTAGCGGCGCTTTTTTTATCATTCTTTAGGAACAAGTTTTAAGCAGTATCCATAATAATCCATCAACTTGTAACAATTTTTAAGACTTGCGGAAAAATAAAGCTCCATTTGTTCCAGAGATTCCTTTTTAATTTCTAAATCAGACATTACCTGATAAATACTTATTCCTTTTTGTTCTCTGATCAGACGCAGTTGAACACATATTTCTCTGGTTATTTTTTTCGTGTAGTTTGCCATTTTTTTGAACTCCTTATTTTTGCTAAATAAACAACAAAAAACTCGCCTTATAAAAAAGGCGAGGGAGTTCAACACTGTTCAGTAGACAGCCCTATTTATTCAATATATTCATAGGCTCCCTCTTCAATAGAAGGAGTTATTTTACTGAAAGGAGTGTTGAGCTCCATAAGCAAAACTCTTGCTTACAAAGACAATGATAAATAAAAATATCTAAATTGCAATAAAAAATCTGTTTTATAAAAAAATGTCATTCCAGCCGTACGAAAAACGTTAGCTTTAGCTAAGAAAGTGCCAGTCTTTCTAGTTTTGAGTTAGAGCTGGAATCCAGGATAAAAAAATCCTTTTTATTTTATTAAATAATCATACAAATCAATCCATTTAGGATTTTTTGATTCTATTAAATCTTTTTTCCAATTTCTTTCCCATTTTTTTAATTCTTTTTCTCTTTCTATAGCTATTATTTCGTTATCATAAATTTCATAATAAACCAATTTATCTATATTGTATCTACTTGTAAAACCTTTAATTATTTTATTTTTATGTTCATAAACTCGTCTTATTAAATTATTTGTAACACCTATATAAAGTGTTCCGTTTATATTATTTGTCATTATATAAACATACATATTTTTCATATTGATCTATTTTCCTGGATTTCAGATTAAATATTTACCTAAAAAGACTGACGCTTTTTTAGCTTTAGCTATCGGTAAATATTATCTGAAATGACTTAAAAATTGCAATAAAAAAACCTCTCTTTCGAGAGGCTTGTTTTTAACTGTTCATGGTATCAAAGAAGTCTTGGTTATCTTTACTGTGCTGTAGTTTATCAAGCAAGAACTCCATACCGTCAGTCATACCCATTTGCATCAATACACGACGCAATACCCACATTTTAGACAATGTTGCTTTATCAACCAAAAGTTCTTCTTTACGAGTACCTGAGCGAGTAATATCAATGGTCGGGAACAGGCGCTTATCGGTTAATTTTCTATCCAAGATAATTTCTGAGTTACCTGTTCCTTTAAACTCTTCAAAAATAACTTCATCCATACGTGAACCGGTATCAATCAAGGCTGTAGCAATAATGGTTAAAGAACCGCCTTCTTCAACATTACGCGCAGCACCTAAGATACGTTTCGGACGTTGCAGGGCGTTTGCATCAACACCACCGGTTAAAACTTTACCTGATGACGGAATAACGGTGTTATAAGCACGACCGAGGCGGGTTATTGAGTCAAGCAAGATAATAACATCTTTTTTACTCTCAACCAAGCGTTTGGCTTTTTCAATAACCATTTCAGCTACTTGAACGTGACGAGCTGCCGGCTCATCAAATGTTGAAGAAATAACCTCACCTTTAACGGAACGCGTCATATCCGTTACTTCTTCCGGACGTTCATCAATCAACAAAACCATCAAATATGCTTCAGGATGATTAACGGCTATCGCATGAGCAATATTTTGAAGCATAACCGTTTTACCTGTTCTCGGCGGTGCAACAATAAGCCCACGCTGACCTTTACCTTGCGGAGAAATTAAATCAATAACACGACAAGTATAATCTTTTTCACCACAGATAATATCAAAATTTAACTTTTCTGTCGGATACAACGGTGTTAAGTTATCAAAATTAACTCTGAGTTTTGATTTTTCGGGATCATCAAAGTTAATTGTATTAATTTTAGTTAAAGCAAAATAACGTTCATTATCCTTTGGAGCTCGTATTTCACCTTCTACCGTATCGCCCGTTCTAAGTCCGAATTTTTTAACCTGTGCCGGTGATACATATATATCATCAGGTCCGGCCAGATAGTTTGATTCCGAAGAACGTAAAAATCCGAAACCATCAGGCATAACTTCAATGGTTCCTTCACCGCAAATAGCCGTATCATCACCATCGGTTAATTGTTTTAAAATAGCAAACATTAAATCTTGTTTACGCATAGAAGAAGCATCTTCTATTCCTAAATCTTCAGCCTGCTTTAATAAGGCAGTCGGAGACTTTTGCTTGAGTTCTTTTAAATTCATAAATTACCTTGTTGTTTGATTGATAAAAAGAGATGATATATAAATATAGAGAAGATATATTATATTTATGCTTTGCTTATATGATTTAAATTACGAACTGTCAAATAAATATTATTATTCGCAAGAGCTTTTTTATGCACAATTATCTGACCTCTATATATTTAAAAAATTATTGTTGTTTATTGTATATTCTTGTTAATTATGTGGATAAAAAAATATGCACAGAATTATGCTCATTTATATTTTTGTTTATAAGGTTGTGAGTTGTTTTTAAAAAGTTAAAGAATCGTTAATTTTACATATAAATTTTGTAAACTTTAAAATGATAAATGTTTAATAAAAATTTTTATTCATATTTGTTAATTCTTTTATACACATGTGCGTATGTCGTTATAATAAATTTTACAAAATGAGTATTGTTTGCTATAAGGTTTAAAAACAGGTCAGTTATGCACAAAAAGTTAATGATTTGTGGATAAAGAACATAACCTTTTGAAGTTGAGTAAATAAATGAAAATTATAGGTATTACGGGAGCTATAGGTTGTGGTAAAACAACTATTACCAATATTCTTAAAAAATATGGGATGGAAGTTTTTGATGCTGATAAGGAAGTGGCAAAAATATATGAAGATGATAATTTTTTGAATCAATTAAAAAATATTTTTCCACGTATTTTTAAACAAGGTATTATTGATAAAAAGCTGCTAAGGCGCATTGTTTTTTCAAATCAGAAAGAACTTATTAAATTAGAAGATATCATAGAACCTTTTTTACAGAAAAGGTTTTTGGATAGGATAAAAGAAGTATCTGAAAAAAAAGGATTTTTATTTATAGAAGCTGTGCTTTTATTTGAAAAAGGATGGAACAGATATTGCTCTGAAGTATGGGGCGTAACGGTTGATTTAGAAACTCAAAAACAAAGAGTTATGCAGAGAGATCAAATTACTGAAAAAGAATTTTTTGATATATATAATTTGCAGATGAGTAAAGATTTAAAATGCCAGTTAGTAGATAGAATTATTGATACAGGTTGCAGTTTGCAAGAATTGGAAAATAAAATAAAATTAATATTGGGTGAAATAAATGGTTAGAGAAATTGTTTTTGATACGGAAACAACAGGTATGGATCCGGAAACAGGTGATAAGTTGGTTGAAATAGGGGCTGTTGAACTTATTAATCATATTCCGACAGGGGTTGTATTTCATCGTTATATTAATCCGCAACGTGAAGTTCCCGATGATGCTTTTAAGGTTCACGGTTTAAGTTATGATAAATTAAAAGATTATCCGACTTTTGCCGAGCAGGTTGATGAGTGGATAGATTTTGTCGGTGATGCTGTTTTGGTAGCTCATAATGCACCGTTTGATATGAAATTTATCAATTTTGAACAGAAAGAATTAGGGCGGATTACTTATGGTAATGAGCGTGTTATAGATACACTTAAAATTGCACGTAAATTGTTTCCGGGGCAAAGAAACAACTTAGATGCATTGTGTAAAAGATTTAATGTTGATAACAGCGCACGTACCCTGCATGGTGCTTTGCTTGATGCTGATTTATTAGCCAAAGTATATTTGGAATTATTGGGCGGACAAGAGCCGACAATGCTTGGCGGTGAGCAGAAAAACCAGATTAAAACAACACAGTTTATTGATGAAAGTCAAATTGAGAGAAAATATCGTGAACCACGCATTTTTGCTCTTTCTGAAGATGAGGAAAAAGCTCATTTGGAGTTTATGGAGAAAGAATTAAAAGAACCGGTGTGGTTAAAAGCAAATGAGTAAAATAATGATTAAACTAATTTTTATTTACTTTCCGCACAAGCAATTAAATTCTGTTTTTTTGTGATCAAGCATGGTTTGTTGGTCAACAGGGAGTTTAGCGGGCTTACGGGCAATCACATATTGAGGTAAAAGTTTTTTTATTTCCTCAATCGGTTTATCAAAATTTTTAGCTTTAAGGCGGATTTTTTTACCTTGTCCGGCGGAAACTTTTTGAGTTATTTCTCCGGTGTCGGCATCTTCAAACTCATCAAAAGTAATTCTTAAATTTTGTAAACCGTTTGGGATTAAAAAGTCAATAAATTCTCCCTTATCTATGTAATTTCTGACCTCAAAAACAGCCTCATCACCCTGCCATTCAACGATAGAACCGGCAAACAACCATTCGCCTAATGTGCGCGTATATTCATAGTTTTGGCTGATATTGGTTAATTTTCCATCGTGGAATCCGAGACAATAACCGCGATTTTGCAAAGTATATAAATCATCCATATATTTATGATAATCCCATGTTTCAGGAGAACGGTAATAATCATCAATAGCCTGACGATAAGTCCGAGCGACTATAGCGGCATAATATTCGGTTTTATTACGCCCTTCAACTTTGAGAGAATCCATACCGATAGAGAGCAGGTCTTTTAATCTCGGCATAAGGCACATATCTTTTGAGTTAAGCATATATCCGCCGTGCTCATCTTCCATAATTTCAAAATATTCGCCGGGGCGAAATTCTTCTTCAATCAAAAATTCGAACATATCTTTGTTTTGCTCGTTTATTTCAATTTCTTTGATTGTGCCGTCCTTGAGGCGGAGATGTAATTTATAGTGCCAACGACAACAGTGAGCGCATTTTCCTTGATTAGCGCTGCGATCAGCCAGATAGTTTGAAATCAGACAACGTCCCGAATAAGACATACACATTGCGCCGTGCATAAAACATTCGAGTAAAATATCAGGACATTTTTGGCGGATTTCTTTCATTTCTTCAAAAGTAACTTCTCGTCCGAGAACACAGAGTTTAGCCCCTTGAGATTGCCAAAATTTAACGGCTTGCCAAGAACAGATATTTGCTTGAGTTGAAACAAAACGGTTTAATTCCGGCGCATTGTCTTTGACATACTGAAAAACACCGGGGTCAGCAATTAAAACACCATCGGGTTTAAGTTGTCTGAGAGTATCTAAAAAGTGGGGTAACTTTTCAACATCACGGTTATGCATAAATAAATTTAGGGTCAGATAAATCTTTTTGCCGTGGTCGTGAACAAATTTAATACCTTCCTGAATATCTTCCATCGTGAATTTTGATTGTGTTCTTAAACTCATATCCGGTGTTCCCGCATATACGGCATCTGCGCCATATAAAACGGCTGTTTTCAGTTTTACAAGAGAACCTGCAGGCAGTAATAATTCAGCTTTATCTAACATTTTTATTCCTTAATTTCTAATTTATTTGTATATACAATTAATTTACCTAAGATTGTTGATGGTTTTTCTAACTTAGCTATAAATGGATAATTTGTTTTTTTATCTTTAAGAATCCAAACATATATGGGATCTGACGGGGTTATTTGAAAAATTAAATCGTCATAATTTTTTCCCAAATCATCAGCGTAAAAAGAGCATTTGATTGCTTTTCCCGAAAAAGGTGAAAATTCATTAGATATTATATCTTCTTTACCCTCATCATTAAAAATAATATCAAAATTTTTCTTGCCGTCAAAAACATGCATTCTGGCATTGCAAAAACCCATTTTTGTGAATTGTACAATAATCTCAGCTAAAACAGTTTGTAAATCTGTGGTATGGATATTATCCGGCGGTGGTAAAATTTCGACCTTTTTTTTATTGGAGCCGTTTTTATTGCTGATACGATAAGTTGGTTTACCTTTTTCATCATAAAACATTTCTTTTTTACGGGTATTAAAACGAGATTTTGAAGCAGAGCGGTAACCGGTTGTCATAAAAATATTTTTATTTATGTTACCGGTTGTTTGATATTCTGCCTTAAAAGGATAAAGTGTGCCAAAAACACCAAAAGTTTCAATATTCGTATGCACCAGATAAGATTGAGGCGTAATATTATACGTAAAATTTGCGTTACTGGCATTAAAAGGCCCTAAAAAAGCCGTTGCATAATGTGTTGTTTGATAAGCATTGGCAGAGGTTATCAAACAAAAAAACAGCATAAAATATAATATTGTTTTTTTCATTGTTTTTCATTCTTTATTTAAACTTTGCGCCTAAAATAACATAAAAATTAAAATTATAAAGGATTTTTTATTGAAAAGGAGTTTTTTATGCCAAAAAAAGTATTGGTGGTTATGGGTGGTTTTTCCGCAGAAAGAGAAGTTAGTTTGATTAGCGGTAAAGGTATTGTTGAAGCCCTTAATAACTCAGGCTATGAAGTTATCGGTTATGATTTGCGTAATGGTTTTGATTTTGTTGAAATTTTAAAAAAAGAAAAACCTGATGTTGTTTTCAATGCTTTGCACGGTAATTTTGGTGAAGATGGGGAAATTCAGGGATTACTTGATATTTTGCAAATTCCTTATACGCATTCCGGTTTAAGAGCATCAGCTTTGGGAATGGATAAAGTTTTAACAAAAGAAGTTGCAAGAGCAAGCGGTTTAAAAGTAGCTCAATCTGAACAAATGACTTATAAAGAATATAAACAAACAGGGACACATATTAAAATGCCCTATGTTATAAAACCTGTCAGTGACGGTTCCTCGGTTGGTGTCTTTATAATTAAAAAAGAAGAAGATAAAAAAGCAATATTTTATGAAAACGATAACAGAGAAGTTATGATTGAGGAATTCATAGAAGGTCAGGAATTGACGGTTTCGGTTTTAAACGGTAAGGCTCTTGCTGTAACAGAAATGCGGTCTAAAACGGCTTTTTATGATTATGAAGCAAAATATACAGATGGTATGACACAGCATATTTTACCGGCAGAAATTTCTCAGGAAGTTTACCGGCAAGCCTTAAAGGACGCTGAAATTCTACATTCGGCTCTTCATTGTCATACGGTATCACGTTGTGATTTCAGATATAATCCGAAAGATGGTATTGTTTTATTGGAAATTAATACAAATCCGGGAATGACACCGTTGTCTTTGGTTCCCGAACAGGCAAAATATGTAGGAATAAGCTATGAAAAAGTATGTCAAACTTTGGTTGAGTCAGCAACGTATAGGAAGATAGAATCCTAAGATGAAAAACGGTGTTATTGTTATAGCCGGTCCGACAGCATCCGGAAAATCACAGTTAGCCATAGATTTGGCTTTGGCTTTAAATGGCGTTATTCTAAATGCGGATTCTATGCAAATTTATAAAGAAACACCTATTCTTTCAGCTGTTCCGAGTTTTGAGGATAAACAACTTGTTGAGCACCGCTTATATGAATTATATGACAATAATTTCAAAGGATCTGTCATTAATTGGCTTGATAATATTGTTCCTGAAATAAAAAAAGTATGGCAGGAAAATAAAATTCCATTTGTGGTTGGAGGAACGGGTTTATATTTAGATAATTTAATTAACGGAACAACACCTGTTCCTGAAACTTCTGAAAAAGTGCATAAGGAAACAATAAAATTATTGTCGGAAATAGGTGTTAACGCATTATATCAGAAATTGAAAGAGGTTGATTTAGAAACAGCCCGAAGATTAAGCCCCAATGATACAACAAGAGTAAGAAGAGCCTATGAAGTTTGGTCAGATACACATATTCCTTTATCGGAATGGCATAAAAAACAAATGATTAAAAAAATACCGGAAGCTCGTTTTTTTGTTATCAGATTGCTTCCTTCACAGGCAGAATTAGATGAAAGATGTTATTTACGTTTTGATAAGATGATAGAAAAAGGCGCATTGAAGGAAGTTGAAACTTTATTTGCAAAAGGGATAGATAATTCATCTCCGTCAATGAAAGCTCTGGGAGTTCCTGAATTATTATCATATAAACGAGGTGAAATTAAATTAGATGAAGCTTTATCTTTGGCAAAACTCCATACCAGACAATATGCAAAACGGCAATTAACTTGGTTTAAGAGTAAATTAAAATCGAATTTTGATATTTGCCGGTGTTATCAGACAGATGAGAATTTGTTAAAAAATATTATTTTTAATGTTAAAAATCAAATATAAGGGTTGCACAAATTTATAAAGGGTTATAAAACTCTTACATATGTATTTTTAATCCGGAGAAAAAATAAAAATGTTTGCTAATTTAATGGGCTGGTTTTCAGCAGATATGGCAATAGACTTGGGTACGGCGAATACCTTGGTTTATGTTAAAGGTAAGGGTATTGTTCTAAATGAGCCGTCAGTCGTTGCTATTGAAGAATATCGTGGAAAAAAACAAGTATTAGCTGTTGGAAATGAAGCTAAGATGATGCTGGGCCGTACACCGGGAAACATTCACGCAATTCGTCCTTTGCGTGACGGTGTTATTGCCGATTTTGAAATTGCCGAAGAAATGATTAAATATTTTATTCGTAAGGTAAATAACAGTCGTGCTTTTGCTTCTCCAATGGTTATTGTCTGTGTTCCATCAGGTTCAACAGCTGTTGAAAGAAGAGCTATTCAAGAATCGGCAGAAGCCGCCGGTGCCCATAAGGTTTGGTTGATTGAAGAACCTATGGCTGCTGCCATCGGTGCAAATCTTCCTGTTACAGAGCCAACCGGTTCTATGGTTGTTGATATCGGGGGTGGTACAACAGAAGTTGCCGTTATGTCTTTAAGCGGTATCGTTTATTCTCGTTCAGCACGTGTCGGTGGTGATAAAATGGATAGTGCTATTATTTCTTATATTCGCCGTAACCATAATTTGTTGGTTGGTGAAGGAAGTGCTGAAAAAATCAAAAAAGAAGTCGGGTCTGCTTGTCCGCCTGAGAAAGGTGAGGGACGTACAGTTGAAATTAAAGGTCGCGATTTAATGAACGGCGTTCCTAAGGAAATTGTTATTTCCGAGCGTCAAGTTGCTGAAAGTTTGGCAGAACCTGTTGCTCAGATTATTGAAGCCGTTAAGGTTGCTTTGGAAAATACAGCACCGGAACTGGCTGCGGATATTGTTGATAAAGGTATTGTTCTGACCGGTGGCGGAGCTTTGCTTACTAATTTGGATCAGGTTTTAAGAAATGCAACGGGTTTACCGGTATCTATAGCGGAAGATCCTTTGGCTTGTGTTGTTAAGGGAACAGGTCGTGCCCTTGAAGACTTTAAGAGATTTAAAAGTCTTTTATCAACAATGTATTAGATAGACTTTTCTTTCTAAAAAGCCGAAAAAAATAACGTATAGCGTTAGTTTTCGGCTTTTTAATGTTAATTTTGGAGAAAAATGAAAAGGCGTAAAGTTTTATTTGTGCATTTAAGCCACATTCGTCTTATGGTAAAGAAATTTGCCATAGCTTTGCTGTTTTTAATTGCTTTTATAATGATGCTTTTTAATAAAACAGATGCGCTTCTTATCGATAAAACATCATCTTTTGCAACAGATATTTTTTCTCCCGTTGTTGAGCTTTTAGCTATTCCGGCTAAAATGGTTTCGGGTACTTTGAATTATTTTTATGATTTTAAGGATATTCGTGCGGAAAATAAAAAACTCAGAGAAGAGAATCGAGAATTGGTTATAAAAAGCAGTCGCGTCGCTTCTTTAGAGGTTGAAAATCATCTTTTGGCAAAATTATTAAATTATGTTCCTCCGAAAGGCGTTGAATATGTAACGGCAAAGGTTGTTGCAGAAGAAGGAAATGCTTTTTCAAGGGCTCTGATAGTTTATACAGCCGGAAATGATGCAATTAAAAAAGGACAAATTGTTTTAAGTGATAAGGGTGTTGTAGGACGTGTTGAAAAAGTCGGTTCCGTATATTCCAAGATTTTAATGATTACGGATATTAACTCAAAGGTTCCCGTTGTTATTGAAAGGACGAGGACCCGTGCTATTTTGTCTGGTAATAATACATCAAATCCAAAACTTATCTTTACACCTTTAGAATCAGAAATAGCTGTCGGAGATAAAATTGTTACGTCAGGTGTAGCGGGTGTTTTTCCCTCAGGTTTACCTATTGGTAAAGTTATTTCTTCCGAAAAGAATAATATTCAAGTCAAAACATTCAGCAGTCTTGATAGAATAGAATATGTTCGTATTGTTGATTATCATCTTGCAGATGTTTCTTATGAGGAAGATATTAATCAGGCTCAGGAAGAAGGTAAATAAACAATGCGGGAAGAACTAAAAGAAAATATTAAAATAACGAGCCAAAAATTGGTTCCTTTTGTATTGTCTTTGCTTCTTGTTTTGTTTAATTATATTCCGTCAAATTTAGGATTTTCAAATGTTATTCGTCCGGAAATGGGCTTAATTTGCGTTTTTTATTGGGTATTAAACCGGCCTGATTTGTTTAATATGTTTATGGTATTCTTTTTAGGATTTGTTTGTGATATTATGTCTGTTGTTCCTTTAGGTGTAAATATTATTTGTTATCTGATGATTTATTTGGCTGTCAGCAATATGTCTTCATTTTTTTATAATAAACCGTTTAATATTGTATGGGTCGTCTTTTCTTTTCTGCTTATTTTGATTGAAATCGTTAAGTGGCTTGAAGTTTCTGTTTATTATGCGGCATTTGTTCCGTTAGGACAATTAATTTTTACGATTTTATTTACGATTGCTTGCTATCCTTTGATAAGTTTTATCAATGATGCTGCTCGAAAATATTTGATGAATGATGACGGGGAATAGCGGATGAATAGAGATAACGATAAAGGAAAAATTTTAATTAACCGCTCTTACACAATGATTATAACCAAATTGGTTTTATTGTTAATCATTGTTTTACGTCTGTATTATTTACAAGTTTATCAAGCAGATAAATATAAGATGATGGCGGATGAAAACAGAATTTCAACACGCTTACTTATTCCTCCGAGAGGTGTTATTTATGATCGTAACGGTGTAATGGTTGCCAGCAATCGGCAAAATTTTCAAGCGATGATTGTTGCGGAGCAAACTCCTGATATTCAGGCGACGCTTGATGAATTTAAAAAAATTATGCCTCTTTCAAAGGAAGAAGAAGAAAAAATAAAAAAAGATATTAAACGCAACAGAAGCTTTGTTCCGATTAAAATAAGAGATAACTTATCGTGGGAAGAAGTGTCGAAAATTCAACTAAAAGCACCTGATTTGCAGGGTATTTATATTGATGAAGGATTGAGCAGAGATTATCCGTTTGGGGAAAGTATGGCTCATATTTTAGGTTATGTTTCTTCCGTAAATGAGGCTGAAGCCAAAGCAGATGAAGATTCTTTGTTGAAATTACCGGAATTTAAGATAGGTAAGGCCGGTATTGAAAAATTATTTGAGAAAGAATTAAGAGGAAAGGGCGGAAGCCTTAAATTAGAAGTTAATGCTTATGGACGAGTTATGAAAGAGATAGAAAAAATAGATGGAATTCCGGGAAAATCTCTTTCTTTAACCATTGACTCAAGATTGCAACAAAAGGCATATGAATTGTTTGGTGAACAAAGTGGTGCGGCAGTTGTTTTAGATGTTCATACCGGTGAGATTTTAGCATTTGTATCAGCACCTTCTTATGATCCGAATGCCATGTCCAAAGGTTTGAGCAGTAAGGAATGGAAAGAACTGGTCAACAACGAAAGAAAACCTTTATCTAATAAAGCCATTTCAGGTCAGTATTCTCCCGGATCAACGTTTAAGACAGTTGTTGCCTTGGCTGCATTAGAGTCCGGGATTGTTCGCCCGGAAACGAAATTTTCTTGTTCCGGACAAATGTTCTTGGGAAATCACGCTTTTCACTGTTGGCGCAGAACAGGGCACGGGTCTTTAAATGTTGTAGAAGCTTTAATGCATTCTTGCGATATTTACTTTTATGAAACAGCACAGAGAATAGGGATTGAGCGTATTGCAAATATGGCTCGTCGCTTCGGACTGGGTAAAAAACTTAATATCGGGTTGGAAAATGAAAAAGCCGGTCTTATACCGGATAAGGTTTGGAAGAAAAAACATTTTCGTGAAAGTTGGCAACAAGGAGAAACCGTTATCGCGGGAATTGGTCAAGGTTATGTTTTGACAACGCCTTTGCAATTAGCGACAATGGTTGCTCGTATTGCTAACGGGGGATTTGCCGTTACACCGACCTTTACCAGAGTTACAGATAAAAGTCATATTAAAAAAATAAATATTTCAAGTGATTATCTGGATACTGTTAAACAAGGAATGTATGATGTTGTTAATGTTCCCGGGGGAACGGCTTATCGTTCACATTTTAATATTAACGGTATGGAAATGGCAGGAAAAACAGGATCAACGCAAGTACGGCGCATTACAATGAAGGAGCGTCAAACCAGAATTTTAAGACAAGATGAACTTCCTTGGAAATATCGTGATCACGCTTTATTTATTGCTTTTGCTCCCTATGATAATCCCAAATACGGTATTGCTGTTTTGGTTGAACACGGCGGTGGTGGTTCTTCTGTGGCGGCACCGATTGCCAGCGCTATCTTGCAAGAAGCCATAAATCTTAATATTCTCAAATAAAGGATAACGCAATGTATAAGCCTTATGAAACGACAATAAATAACCAAACACAGACGCTGGGAGAAAAATTTTTTAATATCAGTTTTAGTTATGTGTTGTTTATTATAATGCTTGCAATAATAGGAATTGTTGTTTTGTATTCGGCAGCCAATGGTCACTGGAGTCCTTGGTCGGTTAATCAGCTTATCCGCTTCGGAATGGGGTTTGTTTTGATGATTGTACTGGCGTTGATGGATATTCGTATTTTTATGCGTTATGCCTATCTTTTATATTTTATAACGCTGTTGATGCTTATTATGGTTGAAGTTGGCGGACATATCGGAATGGGTGCTCAGCGTTGGATTAATCTTGGAATTTTTAAGATACAACCATCCGAATTGATGAAAATTTCTCTTGTTTTAGCTTTGGCTCGCTATTTTCACGCTTCATCTTTGCAAAGCATTCAATCTGTCAGAGGAATTATTATTCCGATTTTAATGGCTTTAATTCCGGCGGGGCTTATTGTGATGCAACCTGATTTAGGGACATCATTAATGCTTATCTTCACAACCGGAGCTATTTTTTTTGCTGTCGGGGTACAAATCTGGAAATTTGTGTTGGTTGGGGCAGGAGCTTTGAGTGTTATGCCTGTTGCATGGCACTTTTTGCACGATTATCAAAAAAATCGTGTTTTAACATTCTTAGATCCGGAAAGGGATCCGCTGGGAGCCGGCTATCATATTATTCAATCTAAAATAGCTCTCGGTTCCGGAGGTATTTTCGGTAAAGGTTTTATGAATGGGACGCAAAGCCATTTAAATTTTTTACCGGAGAAGCATACGGATTTTATTTTTACAATGCTTTCTGAAGAATTTGGAATGATTGGTGGAATAGTTATTATCGTTTTGAATATGTTGATTCTTATTTACAGTTATTCTTTTGCCGTTCGCAGTTCGAATTATTTTGGAAAGTTAGTTGCGATAGGATTGGCAACGAATTACTTTTTGTATGTTTTTATCAATACGGCGATGGTGCTGGGCTTAATTCCGGTTGTTGGTGTTCCCTTGCCTTTGATTTCTTACGGTGGAACGGTTATGCTCTCAATTATGGCGTCATTCGGCATTATCTTATGTGTTCATATAAACAGAAATGTTCAAATAGGCAAAGATTAAATATTCAAAAAAGAAGGTTTTTCTCAGATTACGGAGTAATATTCCGATATAGAAGTTTTTTAGCATAATCTTAATAAAAACCGTGCTAACGTTGTTAAGTGGTTTTGACAGAGGTTTATTTATGCAACCGTTTCCTAAATCAGCATTAAAGTTTGTTTATGAAGAATGCATCAAGCCGTTTAAATGGGCTTTTTTGGGATGTATGTTGCTAATTTTGGCAGATTCTTTTGTAAGAAATATTTTAAATTGGTTTATGGCACAGTTGATTGAAGTTGTCAAAGGAGGTGTTTCATCAGAGGCTTTGTATCAATCGCTGTTGATTATCGCTGCAATTGCTCTTTGTGATATTTTTAATGTGTATTTACCCAAACAAGTTTTAATGTATCGGCAAAAGGAGCTTTATTTTCCGGTACGCGAGCGAATTTTAACAAAGTCGATGCATTATCTTTTCGGACATTCAACAAATTATATTGTTAATAAGCAAACAGGTTCTCTTTTGGCAAAATCTGAGCAAATTTCTGCTACAGATCAAGTTCTTTCCGTGTTGATTGTTGTTTTTTGGCAGTATCTTTGCGAAATGGGCATTAAAACGTTTTTACTTCTTGCCATCAATATTTATTTAGGTTTGTTGTTTGTTTTATGCGTTATCCTGACAGCCTTGGTTAATTATTATGCCAATAAGACAAGTGAGCGCTTGTCAAAAATGGAAAATAAAGCTTCCTCTATCTATACGGGTTGGTTAGTTGATGCGATTTCTAATATTCGCTTAGTGAAGCAATTTAATCGTGCAGAGTACGAAAAGAAAAGATTGTCTGTCTTACTCAGGCAATATATTAAAATCAAAGCGCGCTCAATGATTGCTTGGTTTACATCATATACGGGAGTTGGGTGTTTTATTCATATATGTTCTTTGAGTATGTTGACGTATGCGGTTTATTTGTGGAGCAGTGAGCGGATAAATGTCGGTGATATAGTGTTTGTTTTATTGACGGTAAACGGCGGATTTATGTATCTTATGGAACTCTGTATTCATTTTCGGAGATTTCAAGTTAATTTGGCCGGTATTCAAGCCGGTTTGGAACCTTTTAATGACAATCACGAAATAGAAGATCAGCCCAAAGCAAAACAGTTAAAAATAAAAAAAGCAGAAATAGAATTTAAAGATGTTTGTTTTGCCTATCCGAACAGGGAGAAGCTCTTTGATAAATTTAATTTGAAAATAAAAGCAGGAGAAAGAGTTGGTATAGTCGGTTTATCGGGTAATGGTAAAACAACTTTGGTGAATTTATTGCAGCGTGCTTATGATATTCAAGATGGAGAAATTTTAATTGACGGACAAAACATAAAATTTGTTACGCAACAAAGCTTGCATCGATCAATGGCGGTGATTCCTCAGGAGGCTGTTTTATTTCATCGTTCCTTAAAAGAAAATATTGCGTATGGTCTTGATAAAGTAAGTGATAGAAAAATTATTCAAGCCGCAAAAACAGCTTGCGCAGATGAATTTATCCGACAATTGCCTGAAGGGTATAATTCTCAGGTCGGAGATAGAGGGTGTAAATTATCGGGCGGAGAAAGACAACGTATTGCGATTGCACGTGCCGTTATGAGAAACAGCCCTATTTTGATATTAGATGAGGCGACATCTTCTTTGGATAGTGAATCTGAATATATCGTTTCAAAAGCTGTAAGTAATTTACTCGGGAAAAGGACTGTTATAGCCATAGCACACAGATTATCAACCTTAAAAGAAATGGATAGAATCGTTTATTTGGAAAACGGAAAAATAGTTGAAGAAGGAACTTTTGATCAGTTGAAGAAAAAGAACAAAGGAAAATTTGCAAAGTTATGGCAAATACAACAGGTGGAGGCTCAAAATGAAACTTTTTGAGACCATACAGCCTATGCGCAAATTTTATGGTAATCCTGTACGATTTATGTGGGAATCTCTCTATGGGGCCAGAAAATGGGCGGGAATAGGTATGATATTAGCCTTTTGTTTGCAGTTGATGAAAGTTTATGTGCCGGTTTTCTTTTCTGATATGATTGAATATTTTTCAACAATTACACCTAAAGAGTTTTCTTGGGAAAAAATGGGTTATTTACTGGTTGGTATTTTCGGTGCGTTTGTTATGCAATCCGTTTTTCGTATGGTTAGAGAACTTTTAGAAGAAAACAGGGTAAGAAATTATCTTAATGCAAAGATTAAATTATTCGGTGTTGATTACCTTTCTAAACATTCGGAAGGATATTTTGCCGGACAAAAAACAGGTGAATTGTCGCAAAAAGTCATTCGTTGCGCTAACGAGGCAAGAGATTTGCATTTTACGATTTCCCGTATTTACAGTAATCTTTTTTTGGTGCTGATTGATTTTTATTTTATCGGGCGTATCAGTTTGTGGTTTTTATTATTGGTTATGACATTTGGGGGATTATCTTTTTATTTTTCTTATCGGTCCAGTTTTAAAATTCGCGAGCTGAACAATGAGGTGGAGAAAATGTGGGATGTGTTTACCGGAACAAAGGCGGATAGTATCGGTAACGCCCTGACCGTTAAAGCTTGCGGCAGTGAAAATTATGAAGTTTCTTTTGTGCAAAAGGTATATCAGAAGGCAAAAGATGCAAGATTGGCCTCTTTGGATAAAGCACAAGATATGTTAAGAATACAAAGTGCCGCAATTGTCGGTTTTGAGATTTGTGCCTTATCCTTGCTTGTTTGCTTATGGTATCGGCAAACAATATCTGTCGGAGATGTTACTTTAGTTATGTTGTTGCTGAACACGGTTATTATGTGTGTTGTTCGTATAATGGGGGATGTTTTTGATTTAAATGCGACATTTGGCAGTTTAAAAGCAGCGATGTTGCCTTTTGAAGCCAAACACGATATTCTTGATATTCCCAATGCAAAGACACTGAAAATAAAAAGCAATGAAATTGAATTTAAAAATGTCAAGTTTTCTTATGAACATAAAACAGTGTTTCGTAACTTATCTTTTAAGATTGCAGCCGGAGAAAAAGTTGGTATTGTCGGCGCTTCAGGCAGCGGTAAAAGCACAATAATTAATTTATTACAGCGAGCCTATAATCTTCAGGGCGGACAGATATTGATTAACGGGCAGGATATTTCCAGAGTTAAACAAGCAAGTTTGCATGAGGTCATTGCCCTTATTCCTCAAGATACCGGTTTATTTCATCGAACAATCAGTCAAAATATTGCTTATGGTAACCAAAGAGCAAAGCAGGAAGAAATAGAAAAAGCGGCCAGACAGGCTTATGCAGATGAATTTATAGAAAAACTTCCCAAGGGGTATCAAACCAAGGTCGGAGAAAGAGGTGTTAAACTTTCCGGCGGCCAACGCCAAAGAATTGCAATTGCGCGGGCAATTCTGAAAAACAGCCCTATTTTGATATTAGATGAGGCAACATCAGCTCTTGATAGCGAAGCAGAAAAATATATCCAAAAAGCTATGAAAAATTTGATGAAAAATAAAACGGTTATAGCCATAGCGCATCGTCTTTCAACACTAAAAGAAATGGATAGAATTATTGTTTTGGATAAAGGAAAAATTGCAGAACAGGGAACAATTGAAGAATTGCTAAAAACAGGCGGTCTTTTCAATCATTTATGGGAAATTCAAAAAAAATAAAAAAGGTATTATCTTTTTAAGCGGCTGAGCGGGTGCATTTTTTGAACGGTGTTTATAAGTTCTTCAGAGATTATATGCGTGTAAATTTCGGTAGTCGTAATGCTTTCATGTCCGAGCATTTTTTGAACGGAGCGTAAGTCTGCATTGTGGCGTAACAGTTGCGTTGCAAAGGAGTGACGTAAAACGTGCGGTGTGACGCGTGCTGGCGATATTCCGGCTTTAACGGCTATGTTTTTGAGGTGTTTATAAAAAGAATCTCTGGTAATATGACCTTCTTTTGCCGTGAGAGAAGGAAACATCCATTTACTTTCTTTTCCCTTGATAAAACATTCACGAATATTCAGATAATCTTGAACTTCTTCTATAGCAGCATCAGAAACAGGAAGTAAGCGTTCTTTGGCTCCTTTTCCGAAGATTAAAATTTGCTTTTTATTCAAATTTATATTGTTTATCGGTAAACTGACCAGTTCAGAAATACGTAAACCACAGTGATACATTAAAATCAGCATTGTGGCAATTCTGCGATGGCGAAGATCTTGAGCGGATTTTGCCGTATCTATTAAAAGATCCATTTCCTGTTCATTTAAAAATTTTGGCAAGGGTTTTTGTTGTTTCGGACTATCAATATCTGCGGCCGGATTCTGGGAAAGTAAGTTCTCAGAAAATAAAAATTTACAGAATTCACGAAGCGCCGATAGCTTACGCGCCTGCGTTTTTTGAGCGCGAGGTTGGGCGGCTAAAAAAGAAAGAAAATCAGATATTTTTTGCGGAGTTATTTGCGCCGGCTCAGTAATTTTTTCTGTTTCCAAAAACTGTTCAATATCCCGACGATAAGCTTCTTCCGTACGCAAGGAAACCCCTTTTTCAGCGGCGAGCATTTCAATAAAATCGGATACAGCTTGCTGAACCATTATTTTTCAAGGAAATCGTTTTCTAAAACTTGTTCAACATGTTCTGTTTTCAAAGGAATTTGGTGCGTTGCAACATAAAATAAACCAACAAGAATAACGATTCCGAAAACATAGTAGATAATTTTTGATTTTTTTTGTTTCATGATGTATAACCTAAAAAAAGATTTGTTAAATATTAAACTGTTTGTATATTTAACATATTAATTTTGAAAGTAATATAAAAAATTTAAAGATGATGATAAAAAAAGATAAAATAATTTTATTAGTGGGTTTAATGGGTAGCGGCAAAACGAGTGTCGGTCGTCGTTTGGCTAAAAAATTGAATCTTCCGTTTGTTGACGGAGATCAAGAAATGGAAAAAGCAGCCGGTTTGTCTTTGATTGACGTTTTAAAGTGCTTTGGAGAAAAAGAATATCGAGCCGGAGAAGCCCGCGTTATGAAACGTTTGTTGCAGGGATCTCCTTGTGTTTTAGCTTCGGGCGGAGGATCTTTTGTTGCGGAGCAAACCAGAAAATTAGCCAAAGAGCACGCAATTACCATTTGGCTGAAAGCCGATATTGATATTTTGTATAATCGTACGGCGGGACGTAAACATCGTCCGTTTTTGGAAGGAGCTGAAGATCATTTGAAAAACAAGCTCGAATCGTACATTCAAGAAGAATATCCCTATTATTCTGAGGCCGATATTGTTGTAGAAACAAAAGAGGAACAGGTGGATAATACCGTAGCTCGTGTTATCGCTGCGTTGGAAAAAGCGCAAGATGTGTTTCTAGGGCGGAAATAAAGGATATTTTGCTCAGTCATATACCTCTATGTACACTCCGTTCGCAAAATTCCTTATTTCTTACTATAAACAACATCTATCGCTTTTTCTTTTTTATAAAATCAGCTACTCGACGCATTATCTGAGTTTTTTGAGGGGAATGGTCGATTAGTGTGTTGCCGGTGAAAGTTAGATTTTTTTATCTTGACTATGGCAGTAATCGCTTATCGGGCAATTTGTACAATCAGGTTTTTGAGCTTTACAAATGTAACGACCGAACAAAACCAACCAGTGATTTGTATTTTTAATGTATTCTTGCGGGAGAAGATTGATAATATCTTTTTCTATCTCCAATGGTGTTTTTCCCTGACTGAAGTTTAAACGGTGAGCGATGCGCATCACATGGGTATCAACAGCTAAAGTTGGCTGATTAAACCAAACATTTAAAACAACGTTCGCTGTTTTACGCCCGACACCGGCAAGACTTTCCAATTGCTCTCGATTGTTTGGAACGATGCCTTTATATTTTTCAATTAGCTCATTGCTTAAGGCAATGATGTTTTTGGCTTTATTGTTGTAAAGACCAATGGTTTTGATGTGTTGTTTGAGTTTTTCTAAACCTAAATCGACCATTTTTTGAGGAGTATCAACAATTTTGAACAGTGTTTCGGTTGCCTTATTAACCCCTTTATCCGTACTTTGTGCCGAAAGAACGACGGCAACCAACAAAGTATAAGCGTTGACATAGTTTAATTCACAGCGAGGGTTCGGATCTTTTTGGCGAAAAATATCCATTATTTCCAAGGCTTCTTGTTTGCTCCTCATTAAGCCTTAACTCCTCCGGCGCCTGCTGCTTTTGGGGCATTTTCATCGAGCGGCCAACGGGGGCGCGGTTTGAAATCCAGACTATCTGTATAACCTTTTGCAAAGCGCTCTAATCCGGCCCAAGCTATCATTACACCGTTATCCGTGCAATATTTTATAGGGGGGGCCGAAAAAATCAGACCGTTTTTATCAGCTAATTCTTTGAGATGAGTGCGCAGATACGTATTTGCGGCAACACCGCCTGAAACAACCAAATCTTTACCTTGTGGGTATTTTTGTTTGAAAATTTTAATGGCTAATTCGAGTTTTTCACATAAGCTGCGTGTAGCGGCATACTGAAAAGAAGCACAAATATCTGCAGTATCTTGTTTATTGATAATGGTATGTGCAATATTTCCGTCACGAGAGTAAGATTCTATAATTTTCCGAACAGCTGTTTTAAGGCCGGAAAAAGATAAATTGCAATCTCCCGAATTATGAAGAGGTCGAGGAAGAACGAATCGGTTTTCATTGCCGACAGAGGCCATTTTTTCAATCATAGGACCTCCGGGGTAGCCGAGATTTAACATTTTTGCCACCTTGTCGAAAGCCTCGCCGGCGGCATCATCAATAGTTGTTCCTAAGCGTTCAAAATTATCGACATCTTTAACAATTAAAATTTGGCAATGGCCGCCGGAAACGAGCAACAGCAAATAAGGATATTGAACATCACTTGTTAAACGAGCACAGAGGGCGTGTCCTGCCAAATGATTGACAGCAACAAAAGGTTTATTCAGAGCTAAAGCTAAAGCTTTGGCAGCCATAACGCCAACCACGACACCCCCGATTAACCCTGGACCACTGGAAGCGGCTATGGCATCAATATCGCTGAATTTTAATTTAGATTTTATCAAACAACTTTCGATAATTTCATCAATATGATCTAAGTGTGAGCGTGCGGCAATTTCAGGAACAACACCTCCGAATACCTTGTGTTCTTCCTGAGATAATAAGCTTTGTCCTAAGATTTCTTTTTTATCGTTAACAAGTGCAGCGGCGGTTTCATCGCAACTGCTTTCTATGCCTAAAACTATCATTTGGTTCTTCCATTCAAAAAATCTTTATTGTATATATATTGAATATATTCATTAATGTAAAGGGATTTTGATATGAGCAAAAAAGAGCAAAAAACAGTAGAAACTGCTGAAGATGCAAAACAAGGAAAAACTTCTTTCAGTATTTTGTTAATGATAAAATCTTTATTAAGCAAATTGATTTTGATCGGTCTTATCGGCGGCGGAGCTTATTGGTTATATTTGAATCCGCAGGTTTTACAACGTTTTGATCAAAAAAATGAGTCTCATCAGGAAAATGATAGTGAGGCTTTGATTTTGCAAATCAACCAATTACAAAATCAGGTTGCCGTTTTGCAATCTCAGATATTGGAAAGAACAGAGCCGGATATGTCCGGTTTTGAAGAAAAAGTAGAACGTCTGGAAAAACAAAATCTCAATGTTATTGATTCAAAAGCGGATGCGGCAATTGTATTAGGAATGTTGACGCGTGTTGATAAATTAGAGAATCGTCTGGATAAATTGGCAAAAATCAGTGATGACGGCGCTTTAATTTTGAGTGCGGCAATGTTGGTTAAACAGGCAGCGGAAGAAGGTGGAAACTTTGTTTATGAGGCAGAAATCCTTAATCAGTTAACGCCTAAAGAATCCACCATACAAAAAGACGTTTCTTTAATTGAAGAGTATGCTCGTAACGGTGTTTCTTCAAAAGCAAATTTAATTCAGCAATTTAAAACAATTTATGAGAAAACACACCAGCCTTCAGAAGAAACCGCGCAAAATTGGAAAGAACGCTTTAATGCTAAATTAAATGAATATATTAAGGTTAGTAAAAAAGGAGAAAAAGAGCAGGTTGAGGAAAATACGGATGACTTGGCAAAAGTTGCGTCTTTTGTTTTTGACGGACAAATAAAAAAAGCTGTTCTTTTAATAGAATCTTCAGAGAGTGATGCTATAAAGCAAAACCAATCTTTGCAAGAATGGTTGGTCGATGCTCAAAATATGCTTTCTTTCAAACAAGCAATAAGAAATATAGCCGCTTACAGTTTGGCAGAGATGAAAGTTAATAATCTTAAAAATAAGGAATAGTGAATGCTCAAAGAAATAAAAGAAAACTGGCGGGATTTATTTGCGACAGCACCACAAACTTTGGATCGGGTTAAGGCCGTTGATACGGCAGTAACAGCCTTTAATGTAAATGTGGATGCCGTTTTAAAAATAAGCGGGCAAAGATTGTCAGAATTGGTAAAAAGCGCCGGTATGTCTTTGGCAGAGCTGCAAGATATCAGACAAGCAAAGCTGCTGGAATCACAAGATGTGTTAAAAGGTATTTTTAAATGCTTTTCTGCCGGAATAGCCGAAGAATGGTTGACGGAAGACAAGGTTATTTATAACTGGATGATAGAGCATTTAGGTTATGATCGTTTGCAAATGGGCGGACAGGGCGGTATTGTTGCCAATGTTCTGGGCATTATAGGTGTAAAGAAAGTTATTGCCCATACTAATTCGCATCCGAAAGAGCAGGCTGAGCAATTCTTAAAACTTGATAATATTGTTTCTTTTGATGAAAACGGGCGGGAAAAGCCGTCTTATCAGATTAATCGTTCTCAAGACACGCCTTTAATTCACTGGATTATTGAATTTGATAAAGGAGATAAGGCAGTTATTGACGGGCAAACGTTTACTTGTCCGAAGTCAAATCGATTTATCGCAACCTATGATCCGTTGAACCTTAAATTAGTAATGGATCAGCATTTTGTTGCCGCCACAAACAGTATTAAAGCGGATTATGTTGTCTTATCCGGTATGCATGCTTTGACGGCAAATAATAATGGTGTTGCTTTGGTTGAAAAAGTTTTGCCGATTATTAATGCTTGGCATAAGTATGGCGCCATTGTCCATTTAGAAATTGCTTCGACACAAGATATTGAAGTTCGTAAAGCTATTTTGCAGAAATTGGCAACTAATTGTGATTCCACGGGTATTAACGAAAGAGAATTGATTGATATTTTAGAGGTTGTCGGAGAAGAAAAATTAGCAAGGCAGTGCCAAGAAAACTGTCACGCTGAAAATTTATTCAGAGCCTTGCTGAAAGTTAAAGAAATTTTGAAAACCCCGCGTATTCAACTTCATTTCTTCGGGTTGTATTTAACGGTTCAAAATAAAAGTTTTCGAATTACACCGGAGCAAAATCGTAACGGAATGATTTTGGCATCAACAATAGCGGCAGGAAAAGCCGGCACCGGTGATATTAACCATAAGGAAAATTTACTCTGGGCTTTGGGAAAAGATGTTTCAGATGTCGGTTTAGAAGAACTTAAAACAATCAGTGATATTATTGAAGATGAAAATTTGTTGAAAACGGGCATATCTCAGTATGCCGGATTTGATATTATTGCCGTGCCGACTATTTTGGTTGAAAAACCGAAAACATTGGTCGGAATGGGAGATACGATTTCATCAATTTCCTTAATCGGAGCAAGATAAAATGTGCTAAATGTATTTCTAGTGCAGATTTTTCAAGAATTGCTAAGTCACGTACCGGAATGTACGCTCCTGTCGCAATTCTTTCTAAATCTTACTATAAACAACATTTATCCCATTTTATAAAGTCACGGCTGAGCTAAATGTATTTCTAGTGCAGATTTTTCAAGAATTGCTAAGTCACGTACCAGAATGTACGCTCCTGTCGCAATTCTTTCTAAATCTTACTATAAACAACATTTATCCCATTTTATAAAATCACGGCTGAGCTAAATGTGTTTCTGGTGCAGATTTTCTGATTAAAACCGTTTGAAAACGCCGTCTTCAATGGGGGGAAGAAAGCCACTCCACCGTCCGACCACAAAAGATACTCTATCAACGCGAGAGAAGGGAGAGCCTTTTTGGCAAGCAATAATCATACGGTCAATGTTTTCTTCTTCTCCGCGCATCATAATTTGCACGGAGCCGTCATATTCGTTATGAACCCAACCTGAAATGCCTCCGATTTTTTCTGCCTCAGCAACGGCCCAGCGTCGAAAGCCGACACCTTGAACACGACCTTGAATCTTAATAAAAACCTCTTTTTGCATTATTTTTGTTTGAGAAATTTTTCTATTTCTTCCAGTTCTTTCTTTAGTTCATTTCGGCGAGCCGAGGCTTCTTCATCTGTTCCCCATTTTTGAGCCTGCCAAAGTTCTTCCAAGCAAGATGTTTCAAAAGCGTCCTTGGCAGATATGCGTCCTTTGATAAAAGCGGCTGCCAGTAAAACAGAACGCATATTAAGTGCCGCATAATAGAATGCCGTTAATTCCTTATCTGTCAATGATTCTAAGAACAGCTTTAATTTTTCACCGGAATGACTATCCTGTGCCGGAATATCAAGTGTTTGTGTTGTTTTAAATTTAGTTTCTAAATTTTCTTTTGCCCACACTAAAATAGGCGTCCATTTTTCTTGTTGGCATTTAAATAATTCTTCATTGGTTCCCCAAAATAAAAGCATATCTGTTAAGCTGTATTTAACGAGCTTTTCGATAATTATTTTACGATCTTTAGCTATTTCCGGAACAGATTTTATAAGCTTGTCAGTCATTATTTTTTCCTTTTAAACATATTGATGATGTCTTTTGCATTTTTTTCCAGATTTTTAAGTTCCTCTTTTACGGCAGCTTTGCCTTCTTTGTAGACTTCTTTTGCATTCTGAACCGTGTTTTGTTGTGCTTGAGAGGCCGCAGAAGGTTGGGGAACCATACTCTGATAAGCTGTCCCTTTTAATGCCGAATAACACGGCGAATTATCAGAAGTGAGGGTTTGTGCCCCTAAGTAGCCCAGTCCGCCGGTTGTTGCTATGCCGACGGCCGCCTTAAGTGTTTGTTTATCATCAATGGCTATTTGAGGCTGATTAAGAGTCCCTTTTACTTTGATGAAAGAGCTTAAAGCTTGCGCAATACCGGTGTCAAAATTAAAAGAAGGTGCCAGACTAAAATCAATTTTATCATTTATCAGATTAATTTTTCCGGTACTTGATAACGTAAATTTATCGGATTGAATGGCGATGCCTTGCGGAAAATCAGCTTTTCCTCCGGCGATATCTGTGCGAATAGCGGCACACTGCAAATTAACTTTAGAAGTTTTATTCGTTTTGATATTTAAGGCGCTCAGTAATTGACGGATAAATCCCTTTGTTAAAAATTGTAAACTACCGGTCTGGAATTTTGATGCCGTTAGTAAAACAACAGCCTGTCCTTTCATATTTTGAACCAATTGGCGATAGGTCGCTCCTTGCGAAGATAAGTTTGCGTTAAGTAGTGTTTTACCCCCGCTGAGAACACCAAAATCGCCTTCTCCTTCAAGTAAAAATTCTTTATGAAGGTCTTGGATTAAAATGTCTTTACTGTTGAGCAACACCGTAACGGTTTTGTTTTTACTGTTGATGGTGGCGTCTAAATTGATATGTCCGTTTCCAAAGTCTAAATCAAGCGGTTTAACATTAACCGTTCCGTTGACAAAGGCCGCTTTAAGGGCAACGTTATTTGCTGTCATAGCGTCATCAATAATCAATTTTTTTATGTTTAATTTAATGAGTCCGTTAAATGCTTGCAGTAAATCATAAGGAACAGGCGTGTTGGGTACTAAAGAAGATGCTTGGGCAGAAGAAATCAATTCAAAATCGAAAGCAGTTTTCTTTTTCTGGAAAGAGCGTAAATCAATTTTCGGACTTTTTAAATCGGCATTAATTTGCGGAATCTTTTTAGAGATATCAGCCTTAAGTGTTCCTGAAATGGTGTTATTGACGATATTAAGGTGCTCAATATTTGCAGAGATCTTAGACAGATCCCCTTTAACCTTTCCTTTAAATGTAATAGAAGGAAGGTCAAAAGCTCCGTTTGCTGAGGTTGCATCTGTTGAAAGATCATAAGAAAGATTATCTCCCATTAAGTCAAACACCGTTCCCTCAACCAAAGCTTTAACTTTATATGCATCGGCAGCAATATTTACGGGGAAAGGTTTTGTATTGGCTAAAAAGTCATTAACAGAGCCTAATTTTAAATCGGCTTTGATCGGTTCGTTTTGGTAAACGGCATCAATAACGGCATTAACCGGAGAATTGAGGCTATCCATATTAAAGTCAAACGTATTGATGGTTAACTCGTGATTTTGCTTAGAGGAGGCATCGTTATATTCAATAAAACCATTATCAATACCGATATTTTTGATTGTGATTTCATTAAGAAAATCAGGAAGAAAACTATCGCTTGTTTGCTCGGGTTTGGGGAAAGATGATGTTTCCTCAAGCTGAGCAAATCCGAGTGTTTGAGTCAAAGCAGTTTCTTGGTTTGGCCGAGTGAAATCCCAGTTAGCCATTCCTGTTGCTGCTTTTTCCAGATAAATTTTAGCTTCATTAAGTGTAAAATCGTTAATAACAAGTTTTTTTTCAAATAAGGGCATTACAGCAATTTGAATACTTAAGTTTTTTATTTCAGCCATATTTGGTTTTTCGGCCCAAGCCGCATTTGAAAGGGTAATGTCGTCAACAATCAGTGTCGGAACAAGAGAAATACCGAGATGTGCATCGCCATTAATTTTTAATTGGCGTCCGGTGTATTTATAAGTTTGCTCTTCAATTAACCCTTTGTATTGGTTAAGATCAAAATTATTCAAAAAATACCAAACGCCGGCAATAACACCAACGATAATGATTAAAAATAAAGAAAAAATAATCTTAAAAAAAGTTTTCATTTTTTTTATCCTTTAAAATGTATTCCGATATGCTCTAAGTCCTGTTTAAAATACTCTGGTAAGGGAGCCTTGATTAAAAGCTTTTTATTATATAGTGAGGAGAGATCAATTTTGTATGCGTGAAGATGCAGTTTGTTGGTTAAAAGGGTGTATTTTTCCCTTTTCTCTCCTAAAAAATACTTATCATCACCGATGATCGGTGAGCCGATATATTGTAAGTGAACACGAATTTGATGTGTTCGTCCGGTTAGCGGTTCAACGGCCAGTAAAGCAAATTTATCCCCGACGGTATCAATTGTTTTATATAAAGAATGTGCCGTTTTTCCGGAATCGGTAACTAAGATTTTTTCTCCAATCTTTTCAAGAGGCGCTTTTATTTCTCCCTCTCCTTGTTTTGGAGCGGGCGCAACTAAAGCGAGATAGGTTTTTTGTAAAGTATGTTCACGGAAGGCTTGAGTCAGCTTATCGGCCCATATCCGATTGCGAGCTAAAACCAAAATACCGCTGGTGTCTTTATCAATGCGGTGGACCAATTTGGGTTTTTCCGTCTTATTAAAGAGGAGTCCGTCAAGAAGCGCATCAATATGGTGGACGGTATTTGTTCCACCCTGAACCGCAAGACCTGACGGTTTGTTTAAGACGATAATATTTTCATCTTTATAAATAACTAAAGATTGAATAAATCTGGTGTCTTTGCTGCTTAAACCGATATGCAAAGGTTCTGCTTTTTCTTTTTCTAAAGGAGGAACTCTTATTTCTTGACCGGCAGAGAGTTTAAGTCCGGCCTCGGCTCGTTGATTATCAACTTTAATTTGTTTTGTTCTCAGAAGTTTTTGGAATCGACTCAAACTTAAAGCCGGATAGTATTTTAAAAACCAACGATTAAGACGCATTCCGTCATCTTCCGGTTTTACTTTTATGATTTCAACGCCAGACATTTTATCCCTTTCTAACTTGCGGGAAGTTTAGAATATTAGAAATTGTTTGACAAGGAAAATTTAAAAATAAAAAAGAGAACGCCTTTTTAGGGCAGCTCTCTTTAAATACATTGTTCAGCGCCTTTTGCCCTTTGGTTTGCTGTTCGGCTTGCCGATTGTTTTAGGAATATATCGGCAGGGTTCAGGCGTTTTAAAAATGTCAGAAGGCGGAGAAAAAAAGGGACGATTTTGGAGAATCATAACCTGTTTTTTTTCAATTGTCGCTTTTTCTAAAAGTTTCTGCGTATCTGTGCGAGAAGCTTCAGCATCTTTTGCGGCAGTAATTCCGTATTCTTCTTTTAGAACCTTTTTCAGTTCTTCAAATTCCTCAGCATCTATCCCCTCTTTAAGCTTTATTTTTTCAGGAATCGAAGATGATGCATAAGAAGTAATCAATAGGATAATTAAATTTCTGTTCATAATAATTTTTTTGTAATTAATAACTGTGTGCTTTATAGCAAAAAGAGAAAAAGATTGTCAAGGAAGTTATTTTTGCTTTTTCTGAGCTTGTTTTTCAGCGCGCAGCTTATCAAAATATTCAATACGTTTTTTGATTTCTCGTTCAAAGCCGCGGTCAACAGGGTGATAAAGTTTGGTACGCTTAATACCGTCAGGAAAATAATTTGCTCCGGAGAATCCGTCTTCACAATCGGGGTCGTATTCATAACCGTCACTGTATCCAAGTTGTTTCATTAATTTTGTCGGAGCATTTAATATATTTTTGGGCGGCATCAGCGATCCGGTCTTTTTTGCCAAATCAAAAGAGGCATACATTGCTTTATAAACACCGACAGATTTTGGTGCGGTTGCCAGGTAGGCTGTCAGTTGCATAACGGCTAAATCACCTTCCGGAGAACCTAATCGGTCATACGTTTCCCAGCAGGCAATAGCTTGAGAAACAGCATTCGGATCGGCTAAAGAAACATCTTCTATGGCAAAACGAGTCAGGCGCCGTAGAATATACTTTGGATCTTCACCAGCTGTTATCATACGTGCCACCCAGTAAAGAGCAGCATCAACATCTGAGCCTCGCAGAGATTTATGAACGGCGGAAATCAGGTTGTAGTGTCCGTCGCGCCCTTTATCGTAAACCGGTGCACGTGAACGAATGATGTTCATAATATTCTCTTTATTGAAGATTTCTCCTTCTTGTGCGTAGGACCAGATGCTTTCTGCTAAATTGAGAATATATCGACCATCACCATCGGCGACAGATTTCATAAATTCGCGAGCATCTTCATCTACGGGAAGTTTTTTCCCGCTCTCTTTTTCTGCTCGTTGCAGCAATTCTTCAAAATTATCGGCATTCAGACGGTTAAGAACAAAAACCTGACAGCGCGATAATAAAGCGGCGTTAAGTTCAAAAGATGGATTTTCCGTTGTGGCCCCGACAAGAATGATAGTTCCGTCTTCAACATAAGGCAGAAAACCGTCTTGCTGAGATTTATTAAAACGATGAATTTCATCAACGAATAAGAGTGTCCCTTTGCCCTGATTTGCTCGACGATCTTGGGCGTATTGAAACACACGTTTTAAATCTGCCACACCTGAAAAAACAGCCGAAATTTGTTCAAAATAAAGATTTGTATGTTCTGCCATTAACCGCGCAATGGTGGTCTTTCCGCATCCGGGGGGACCCCATAAAATAAAGGAGGTTATTTTTCCGCTTTTAATCATACGCCCTAAAGGGGCATCTGTTCCGACTAAGTGATCTTGTCCGACGACCTCGTTTAATTCTTTGGGTCTTAATCTGTCGGCTAAAGGTCTTTTAATATTAGCTGAAAATAAGGTTTCTTCCATTACATTCCTCGGGAATTATCCCCTCTCCGCAATATCATCGGATCTATGGTCCTTGCTTTTGTTTTTTCAGGTTGGGGAATGTTTTGAGAAACATTTCCTTCTTTTATTTTTTCTTCTAAGGCATTTTTTTTATGTTCTTCAATGACTCGGCGCAAGTCATCATTTGAAGATTCTTGAACTTGCTCTTTTTCTTTGGGTTTAGCGATAGCTTTTTCATCTCTTTTGAAGGCATTTGTAAAGCGTTTTACGGCACCGAAAATCTGATCAAATGTTGTTCCTTTTCCTCTCAAGGTATCCCAAACACCGGCGGGAATACCATTATCAAAGAAAAAGTCTGTCATATCAATAAAGAAGGCTTTTCCTTTCTTTTTAGGTTTGGGTGCTAAGATTTTTTTTAATTCTTCGGGAGAAGGTGTTCTTCCCAAAGCTTGGGCAATTTGTTGCGGTGTGATAATGCATTCACTCAGGTCTAATTCTAAAATGTTAACGCCGGTGAAATCAACACCGGTAAAATCAACACCACGCAGATTGACATTTTTTAAATCTATTTTCTTTAAATCGAGCATCGTTAAATCAAATTTTGCGAGATTTAACTTGTGCGGATAATATGTAGCTAAGTATTCGACCAAAGCTTGAATATCTTCGAGTGTCAAATTATCAATATCAATTTCAAGAAGAATAACGTCTGTCAGGTCGGCTTCATCTAATTTAACTTCGTGCAAACGGCATTTTTTCAGGTTGGCTTTTTCTAATTTGGCGCTGCTTAAGTTTGCACCGGTTAAATCAGCCCCTTCTAAATTTGCACCGGTTAAATCAGCCCCGCTGAAATCAACCCCTCTTAAATTTGCCCCTGCTAAGTTGATCCCTCTCAGATCGGCGGAAGAAAAATCGGCATTTTCTAAATTTTCTCCGGCAAAATTTCCGTCACGGAGATTTTTACCGTGAAAATTAATATCCTCTTTTGTTTGAGGCATCCACGGCATAGAATTTTTGTTTTGCTGAACGTTTATTTCGGGTCCTGTTGTCTTGTTGAAAGCCGTTTGCGGTTCCGGTTTAGCAACAGCATTCCAGCTTATCTCCGCTTTTTCACGATTAAATTTCTGCTTTTGCTCAAGAATCTTTGCTTTCTTGAGTTCTAATGTTAAATCTGTTTGTTCATTATCAGACATTGTTGCCGAATACCCGTTATCTTTACTGAGTCAATTATATCTTAATAAATTAAATTTGACAAGATTTAATCACGCAGGATACATTCATAATTACGGCGTCGTAAAGAAATACAAATATTCTTAAAGCCACCATTCGGTGAGGTAATAATCAGTCTGAACAGAGGAATACCGGCAACGCTTGTTTTTTGATAAAAGGGTTGGTATTTTTGTAAAACGGTAAATTCTTTTGAAATTTTAAGCCAATATTCGGCAGCAGATTCCTTATCCAGAAAAGACCCCAATTGTAATGTTTTTTTTGCATTATAATCCGTTGATTCTTCTCTTGGCCTGCTCATTATTTTTTGAGAAGATGTTGCCGCTTTTGAGGTCATTAAATCTTCCAGCCAATTTTCTTTATGCGCCCAATCATTTTGATTTGTTTCCAAAAGGTCAGATTCTTTGTTCTTTTGTGAAAATGTTTTTTGGGCGCTTGTTTTTTGCCGGGCTGATAATTTGCTTTCAAAGGCTTTATTTAATCCGGCACTCATATCGGAAAGATTTTTTTGAGAAAAATCAGGTGTGATAAAAATTTGTCCGCCGTAAAATTGCAAAGCGGTTATCGTCATTGCTTTTTCGGCTAATATTTGGTCTGCCAAATTTTCATTAATCAGCAAATCTAATTTAGCCTGAAGCAAGTCTAGCTTTTGTTTTGGTGTCGGTCTGCTTACTTTCTCGAGTGAACGGATGTTTTGTCGGCGTTCTTTCAGGTTAATTTGTTGCATATCATAGTCGGCAGAAATTCGACTTGCGAGTTGGTAAGCCGTTTCGGTTTGTAAATAAATTGCTTTATGCAACTCTTCACTGAGTTTCGGGCGCAAAGTATTTTTTTTACTGCGGCCGGCTTTTTGGTAATCAAGCATTGTTTGCAGTAATACGGATGCCTGTGCATCTGCTCTTGCGCTCAAATTTTGCTGATAGGCAGTATCTTGGATGTAAAACCCTTTAACGGAAGAGCTGTTGTCCGGATATTGCGATGTAATTTTTTTATCGATATCTTCTAGCGAAAAATTCGGAAAATCCATTAATTCAAAGCGGTTGTCGAAAGCGTTTTGAAGATACGGATCAGCACTGCTTTGCGGCGGTAAAGAAATTTTGTTATAAAAGCTGTTTCCGTTAAGTTCTATTTTTTCCGCATCAATTTTAACCAGTTGTCGAAAGTCGGCACTATTTTGAGCAAGCGTTTGTTTTATTTGTGTTAAATTGTCAATCATCTCTTCCAGTTTATTTTTGTAAGCTAAGTCATTGTCAGAAAAAGATTTTTGCTGTTTTTTTGCTAATGTTTCAAGTTGTTTTTCATATTGTCTGATTTTTCGCTGAATTTCAAAATTTTTTTTATGTGCATAGAGAGCGCTTTTGTATGCTTTAATTGTTCCCAATGTCAGATTTTGTGCTGTTGCTTGTGTAAGCAACATATCTACTTTGTCGGGATGCTGTGCATAGTTTGTGGTTGTATAAAGAATGGCAAAATCAAGTTCTTTGAGAGATACGGCCAAGCCCGGATTTTGGCCTTCACGCAATTTGCGCAGGTTTGCAAAAGCGTTTTGTCTTGCCTCATCGCCTAAAAATTTCGGTTCAATAACTTTTTTAATGTTGTTTTGGTTGTATTTAAGAGCTCGAGCAACAGATGTTTCAACATTCAGGTGCCCTTTGGGCTGCTCTATTTGAACAGAGGTGTTAACCTCAGGTTTATTATCAACAGGGGTGTCTGTTGTTTGGCAAGCGGTCAGTGATCCCAAAATACTTACAAAACAGGCTATTTTGCGTAAAATTTTCAAAATATTTTTCTCCTTGTAACAATTTGTAACATCTTTTTATGTGACATTTCAAGTTAAATTAACTAGTAATTAGGCTGAAGGTGATTAACTGAAGTTAGTCATAAACATTTATGAGGTATTGTACTATGAGTAATGTAAAAGTTGCTGTTATCGGCGCCGGAATGATGGGTAAAAATCACTTGAAGATGTATAAAACACTTCAGGGTGTTGATCTTATCGGTGTTTACGATGTTTTTGCCGATTCAGCAAAAGCTGCGGCTGATATGTTCGGAATTAAAGCTTTTTCTTCAATGGAAGAAGTTGCTGCTCAAGTTGATGCCGTCAGTGTTGTTACGACATCTGTTGCTCACGCAAGTGTCGGTGAATTTTTCTTAAATAAAGGAATTCATTGTTTGATTGAAAAACCTTTGGCAACCACGGAAATGGAATGCCAAAGATTAATCTCTGCCGCTAAAAAGAATAATGTTGTTTTATTGGTCGGTCACGTAGAGCGCTATAATCCGGCTGTTGAGCAGATGGCTAAAATTTTATCTGATACTTCGAAAATTCGTTCATTAACCTCTCAGAGAATGTCCGCCGCATCCGGACGTATTACGGATGTTGATGTGGCAATGGATTTGATGATTCACGATGTTGAGGTTATTCAATCTTTGGTTAAATCTCCGGTTGTTAATGTTCATGCCGCTTCCGTTAACGGTGGAAAGGATTATATATCAGCATTGCTGGAATTTGCAAACGGTGCAACCGCAAACTTGACAGCCAGCCGTATTACTCAGGCGCGTGTTCGTACTTTGACTGTGACAACAGATACAAACTATATTGATATGGATTTCATTAATCAGAGCATTAATGTTCATTCTCAAGGACGTATGCCATACGTTAATCAAGAAGAAATTCCGGAATGGATGAATTATGGTCTGAAAGGGAGTGTTGAGCAATTATTTATTCCGACAAATCAACCTCTTCAGGCAGAATTGGCACACTTTATTTCTTGTGTTAAAGGTGAGGCTATGCCTCGTGTTACAGGTGAAGATGCTTTGAGTGCACTCCGTGTTGTTTGGCAAATTCAAGATAAGCTCGGTTTTGCTTCAAGCTCTATTCCTGCTGAAAAATTGGCTTTGGCTGCTGAATAAAGTTGCTAAAATTGAAGTTTTTTATAAAATGGAGCGAGAGAATCGCTCCATTTTCAGTTTAGGTAAAAAATGCGTTACAAGATAGTTGTTGAATATGATGGTACAAACTTGTTAGGTTGGCAATGGCAACCTGATGGGAATAGTGCACAAGGCTTTTTGGAAGCAGCACTGCATCGAGCTTTTGAAAAATTTATTGATGCAGATGCTGATAAAGGGGCTTTGGTCTTTGGAGCCGGCAGAACAGATGCCGGAGTCCATGCTTTGGCGCAGGTAGCTCATTTTGACTTAAATCTGAATATAGAAGATTGGAAATTGCGAGAGGCGTTGGATGCTAATTTGCGTGATTTAGAAGCGCCGGTCAGTGTTATCGAAGTTGAAAAGGTTAATGATGATTTTCACGCTCGTTTTTCAGCAAAAGGACGAGGCTATATTTATCGTATTCTGAATCGGAGAGCTCCGACGGTATTATTAAAAAATCGTGTTTGGTGGGTACCGGTTCCGTTAGATGTTGAAAAAATGAAACAAGCCTCAAAATGTTTGTTGGGAAAGCACAATTTTACCTCTTTTAGGGCGGCGGCCTGTCAGGCAAAATCCCCTATTAAGACGCTTGATAAATTAGATATCATACAAGATGGCGAGGAAATTCGTTTTGAAGTGGAGGCTCGTTCTTTTTTACATCATCAGGTTCGTAATTTTGTCGGAACGTTAAAGATGGTCGGGGACGGGCATTTGACAGTTGAAGACGTAAAAAGAATTTTAGAGGCAAAAGACAGAAAGCAAGCAGGCGTTACAGCGCCGGCAGAGGGTTTATATTTAAGTAAAGTTTGGTATTGAAAAAACCTGTCGAAGCTCACGCCCCAACAGGTTCATTCATTATTCACTTTAAAGAATTTAGTAGTAACGGCTACTTGTCTTCACAGAGTTTCACTGTTGAAAAAGCTATTTAATGCTAAAGAAATTCCAAGCTCTCTTGCTTGTTAATAATAATGTGATACTAATCGGATATTTGATGAGAGGATAGTCTTTTTTGTAAAATTTGTCAAGAACTGTTTTTAGCCGATGACTTGACGTTTTCCCATATGGTCGGGTGCGGAAACAATACCTTCTTCTTCCATTTGGTCAATCAATGAAGCGGCACGATTGTATCCTATTCTTAAACGTCGTTGAACATAGCTTATTGAGGCTTTTTTATCGTTGCGAACAATATCAACAGCTTGAGCGTACAATTCTTCATCTTTACCGCCGCCGCTGAAATTACCCTTATCAAAGACAGCACCTGAGTCTTTTTCATTCAGTTCTCCTTGGGTAACGGCCTCAATATATTCCGGTTCTTTTTGTGACTTAATAAATTCAACTATTCCTTCAACTTCTTCATCTTTAACGAAAGCACCGTGAATACGAATCGGTCTTTGTCCGGCGGGCATATAGAGCATATCTCCTTTTCCGAGTAATTGTTCTGCACCTTGTTCTCCCAAAATTGTGCGACTGTCAATTTTAGACGTTACCTGAAAACTGATGCGTGTCGGGAAGTTGGCTTTAATTGTTCCCGTAATAACATCAACAGACGGGCGCTGTGTTGACATAATAAGGTGTAATCCTGCTGCGCGCGCCATTTGTGCTAAACGTTGAATTGCGGCTTCAACTTCTTTGCCTGCAACAAGCATTAAATCAGCCATTTCATCAACAACAATGACAATGTAAGGCAGAGGTTTTAAGTCCATCTCCTGTTCCTCATAGATAGGTTTACCCTCATCGTCAAAACCGGTTTGAATTGTTCTGATATAGGGCTTTCCGCTCTTTTTTAATTCTGAAACTTTTTGGTTATAGCCACCGATGTTACGAACATTCATTTGTGCCATTGCGCGGTAGCGGTCTTCCATTTCTTTTACTGCCCATTTTAAACCGATAACAGCCTTTGCCGGATCAGTGATAACCGGTGTCAATAAATGAGGAATCCCGTTGTACATCGAAAATTCAAGCATTTTAGGATCTATCATAATCAATTTGCATTCTTCCGGACTCATACGGAACAATAAAGATAAAATCATTGAGTTCACGCCGACAGATTTACCGGAGCCGGTTGTTCCGGCAACCAATAAGTGAGGCATTTTAGCTAAATCCGCATAAGTATTTTGACCGCCGATGTCTTTTCCCAAAACAACATTTAAGGCATTTTTAGATTCCATAAAAGTCGGATCCTCAAACAAATCTCTTAACCAAACGGTATCGCGTGTATGATTAGGAAGTTCAATGCCGATGGTGTTAGAGCCGGGGACAACGGCAATGCGAACGGCCGCAGCCGACATTGAGCGGGCAATATCATCAGCTAAACCGATAACGCGAGCACTTTTAGTTCCGGGAGCCGGTTCCAGCTCATATAGAGTAACAACCGGTCCGGGGCGAACTTTGACAATTTTGCCGTGAATTCCGAATTCTTCTAGGGTTGTTTCCAGCTCTTTGGCTATTTTTTCAAGTTCTTCTTTGCTGATGGAATTATTTGTTTTATCTTTAGGACGAGATAACAAATCTATACTCGGGCGGATATACCCGTCATCAGAAGATATTTCTTTTTCGGCAGGTTCTGTTTTTTCTTGTTTTTTGAGAGAAATTGTTTTTTTGATTGGACGAGGTTGTTCTTGCTCAGAGAAATGTTCTTCTTTTGCTTTTTCTTCAATAGCAGGCGCTGTTTCAATTCCGCTATCGGAAAAACTCGGTTCAATTCTTTCGAGAGGTTCTTCTTTCGCTTTCCGGCGTTTTTTCTCTTGTTTTTGCTTTATTTCTTTTCTTTCTTCATTACTGTAATGATGATTACCGAAAAAGGCAAAGAAACGCTGAATTGCTCTACAAACAAAGGCTATCGCGGCGAAAAAAGCAAGGCTGGAGATTTTTGCCCAATGAAACCAGTTTTTGAGTGTGATACCGAGTGTAAAATCAAAAATCCATAAAGTTAACAGACAGCAGACCGAAAACAGCAGATATTTTCCATAGCCGTAGGTGTTAAAAGTATTAAGAACGGTCATCAATTTTGATGAGAAAAAGTGCCCGACAAGACCTCCCGCTTCATTAAACGGAAACCAGCGTGCCGGTAGAAGATTAAAAGCGATTGAGGCAAAAATAAGTCCTAAAGACCAAAAAAAGAAGAGGAGTTTTGCGTTTGTTTCCATATAATAACCGCGATTACGAAGCATATCTCTTCCCCACAGACAAAGAGGAATCATAAATAAAGGCAAAGCCAGTCCGAAAGACGATATAATGAAATCAGCCGTTGTTGCTCCGTAAATCCCCAAAATGTTTTTGATCGGAGAATCGGAAATAATATTTATCCCGCTGTCTTTGGGATTATAACTTAAACAACTGATCCAAGCGAAAAAGCAACTGAAGATGACTGCAAGACCTGAAAGGCGCATTAAAATATTTGTTATATTTGATAAAATTGTTTGTTTCTTTTTTTTAGCCATTTTTACCTCTTTATTTATGCTGTCAGTATAGAGATAAAATCTCAAAAGTTTGTTAATTTTTTACCCACATCTTTATGAAGAACGGAATATTTATTGACTTTTTTTATAAAATAGAACAGGCTGACTGTTGCAAAATAAATATATGAGGTAAAAAAGTATGAAGTATGCTTTTGTTTTCCCCGGACAAGGATCTCAGTTTGTCGGTATGGGAAAAGAATTGGCTGATAATTTTAAGTCGGCAAGACTTGTTTTTCAGGAAGTAAATGACGCTTTATCCCAAGATTTGTTTAAATTGATGAGTGAAGGACCGGAAAGTGAGTTAACCTTAACCGTGAATGCACAACCGGCATTAATGGCTCATTCAATGGCTGTTGTTCGTGTTTTGGAGCAGGATTTCGGTATAAAATTAACGGATAAGGCGGCGTATGTTGCCGGACATTCTTTGGGCGAATATTCGGCCGCCTGTGCTGCAGGAGTTTTTTCTTTGTCAGATACAGCAAAGCTTTTGAGAACAAGAGGAGAGGCAATGCAAAAAGCTGTTCCTTTAGGTGTTGGCGGAATGGCCGCGGTTATCGGAATGTCTTTCAAAGATGTTGATGCCTTGGTTGATGCTTGCCGTGAAACGGGCGGCATTTGCGTGGCCGCAAATGATAATGCTGATGGGCAGGTCGTTCTCTCCGGTCACATGAACGCAATCGAAAAGGCTGTTGAAATTGCCTCAGAATTTGGGGCAAAAAGGTGCATTAAACTTCCTGTCAGCGCGCCATTCCACAGCCCGTTAATGGCTCCTGCGGCACAAGTGATGGATCAGGCGTTGCGTGCCGTTAGAGCAAATGATGCGCAAATTCCGCTGATTGCCAATGTGTTGGCGGCACCAATTACGGATCATAAAGAGATTATTCAACATCTGATTGAACAGGTGACAGGGTCTGTTCGTTGGCGTGAAAGCGTTGCCTATATGGTTGAACAGGGTGTGACAGATGTTGTTGAATTAGGTGCCGGTAAGGTTTTATCCGGTATTGTGAAAAGAAGTTATAAAGAAATTAATGCCGTATCGGTCAGTACGCCGGCCGATATTGAGGCCTTAGCTCAAGATTTATAATAAAAGAAAGGAAAAAAATAATGTTCAGATTAGATGGTAAAGTTGCTTTAATTACAGGTGCCGCAGGTGGTATCGGTGATAAAATTGCTCGTACTTTGCATGCACAAGGTGCTACTCTTGCTTTGACAGATATGCGTGCAGAGCCGATGGAAAAATTAAAAGCAGAATTAGGCGCAAATGTTGAAACTTTTGTTGCTAATTTAACTAATCCTGAAGATGTTAAAAATTTGGTTGCCGCCGTTGAGGAAAAATTGGGCAGAATCGATATTTTGGTTAATAATGCCGGTTTAACACGCGATAACTTATTTATTCGTATGAGCGATGAAGATTGGCAATTGGTTTTAGACGTTAACCTTTCTGCCGGCTTCAAATTGGCAAAAGCTGCTGTTCGCGGTATGATGAAACGTCGTTTCGGTCGTATTATCGGTATTGCTTCTGTCGTCGGTGTAACGGGTAATGCGGGGCAAGCAAACTATTCAGCTTCTAAAGCCGGTATGATTGCTATGAATAAATGTTTGGCACAGGAAGTCGGTTCTCGCGGTATTACCGTTAATTCTATTGCGCCGGGCTTTATTCGCACCCCGATGACAGATGTTTTGCCTGATGATGTTAAAGCCGCTTTGCTTGCAAAAATTCCGGAAGCTAAACTCGGTGAGGCTCAGGATATTGCCAATGTTGTCGCCTTTTTGGCTTCCGATGAAGCTCAATATATTACGGGGCAGACAATCAACATTAACGGCGGGATGGCCATGATTTAATTAAAAACTTGTATAATGGACTACTAGTGCGTTGTTTCAAGAAAAATTATCCTCACGTACTTCTATGTACGCTGCGGTAATTTTTCTTTCAACGCCTGCTATTAGTCTCATTCTTCAAGTTTTTAGAAAAAATCTTGATAAAACCCCATCATACTTGCATCTTTTCTCCTAATGTAGCTAGTTGTACATGTCGTCGAAAAGATGCGGCGTAGCATGGGGTTTTATCAAACTTTAAAGGAAAAAACACGCAAAATTGAAAACTAGTGCAGGAATAAAATCAATTACTCAGTTACGTACGTTTATGTACGCTCCTGTCGCAATTTGTTCAAAATCCTACTATTTACCTAGAATGTCATATTTTTAGCTAAGATGGGTTTCTAAAAAATAAATAAGGGCAGAGCTCATTCTGCTCTTTTGTTTTACAATTTGAAAGAATCGAAAATAATTGTTTTATTTTTGAAAAAAATCGTTATAATCAACTCAAAATTTATAATAATATTTTAGTACAAATGAAAAAGTTAGATAAGTACATAGCCAAGCAGATTATTATCGGTTTTCTGATAGTGACCTTTTCGTTATTATCTATTGTTTGGCTGACGCAATCGTTAAATTTTGTAGAATTGGTAACCAGTAAAGGTTTGCCTATTTTTATGTTTGTCGAAATGACTTCTTTGTTAATGCCTCGTATTTTTGTTATTATGGCGCCGATAGCCTTGTTTGTATCGGTTTTGTTTGTTTATAATCGTTTGATTGCCGATAGAGAATTGATGGTTATGAAAGCCGCCGGAATCAGCCCATTAAACTTGGCAAAAGCCGCAATATTTGTCGGTTCTTTTATCTCTGTTTTTAATTTATATGTTAATAATATTGTTATTCCCGTAGCCGAACAGAAATTGGCACAATTACAATGGCAGGCTCAAAATGATATGTCTCATATGATGTTCAAAGAAGGCGAGTTTACAACGGTTGAGTATCAGATGACGGTTTTTGTTTCTAAATACGATAAAAACGGTTCCGTTTACGGGATATTAGTTAATGATGAAAGAGATCGTTCTAAAAAAGTGACACTTTCCTCTGAACGAGGACGGGTCATTTACACGCCCAGCGGTCCTCGTTTAATTTTGGTAAATGGGGTTCGTAATGAATTAACGCGAGATAGTAAAAAACAATTTTCATCTTTGGCATTTGACCGATATTCGGTGGATTTCGGTGTTTCCGGAAAAAATAAGGAAAAAGAAACAGGTGCTCGAGAATTGACGCTCAAGGAACTTTTGTTTTCTTTCAAAAACAAAGCATTGACTCAAATTCAAATTAATCGATATATGACCGAAGGTTTTAAGCGTATTTTAATTCCTCTTTATAATATAATTTTTGCGCTGATTGCTTGTACGGGGCTTTTGGTTGGCAATTTTAATCGAAGAGGTCAGGGAAAAATTATAACGGTTGCCATTATGTCAATGGTTTGTGTTCAATCTTTGGATTTGGCTTTTGCCAGTATGACGGTTAAGCATTTATATTTTTGCCCGCTAATGTTTTTGAATTTTTTGCTTCCTTTATTTACTTGTTTTTATTTTTTGTTGTTTTATAATCCAGCCAGAAAAAAGAAACACAAAGATATTAAGGATTTGATGAATGTCTAATAAAATAACAGGCCCCATACTCAGTGCAATAGCCGTATTGTTGCCTCTCCTTTCAAGTGCAGGTGAAAAGCAGCCTGTCGCCGGAGAAGTTCGGACCAAAACATCTTCTTCTCCTTATGTCCAATTTGATCCTCATCCGACAATCACCGGTTTGTTTACACCTCGTCCGATTGAACGTCAGACAGATGATATTTATTTCAGCGCAAATGAAATGCAGAATGAAAGCAAAAGCAATACAATTACGGCTTTGGGTGATGTTTATATTATTCGCAATGACGCAACTTTAAAGGCGGATAAAGTTGTTTATTATCAAGATAAAGATGAAGTTGTTGCGAGCGGAAATGTCAGTATGGTCGATGCAAACGACAATGTTTTGTATGCCGACGAGATGGTGCTTCGAGAAAAAATGAGCAAAGGTGTCTTGAAAAAGCTCAAAGCAATAATGAGAGATGAAAGCCATATTTGGGCTAAAAAATTTAAGACATTGGATAATAAAGATAAGGTGATGTATGATGTCGTTTACACACCTTGTGATTGCTGTGTTGATAAAGATCCCAAACAAGAACCCTTGTGGAAAATAACAGCCACAAAAATGCGGCACGACGTAGAGGGTAAAAATGTTTATTATAATAATGCCTTCTTAAAACTTAAGAATGTTCCTGTTTTTTATACCCCTTTTCTCTCTCATCCGGATCCGACCGTTAAGCGTCGCAGTGGTTTTTTAATGCCAACGTACGGATCGTCAAATTATTTGGACACATATATTCAACCCGGTTATTTTTGGGCCATTGATGATCATTCTGATTTGACCTTGAAGCCCTATCTCACCACCAAGAAAGGGGCTATTCCTATTGCTACATATAACGGATTTTTTGAAAAAGGAGAATATTCTTTATTCGGCAGCATTATGAAAGATGACGATAAAGATAAAAAGCGTGGACACCTTTTTGCAAAAGGTCGCTATGAAATAAATGAAAAGTGGTTAGCGACTTTGGATGCTAAATATGTTTCGGATACAAGATATTTGCGTGATTTGTCTTTGCCCCAAAAAACAGATGCTTGGTTAACTTCGAATCTTAAATTTGAATATTTTGACAAGCGCGATTATGCGGATATTGAAACGTATTATTTTAAGATGATCAGTTATGATTTAAGAACGGCAAAAAGAAGAAGCAAGTATAACGGTTCCTATGTTTTCCCTTATATGGAATATGAAAAATATAATAATTTAACGGATTATGGTTTATATACCAAAAATACATTTAATTTTGCATCTGTTGCTTATGATGGGGAAGCATCAAAAACGCAACGCGGAACGATGATAAATGAATTAGTTTTGCCTTATACCAGTCCGTTTGGTGAAAAAATAAGACTTGTGGGGTCCGTTAAGTCTGATTTTTATTATGTTGACGATTATCTGCGCAGCAGCACGAATCCTCGTATCAATAATACATATTATACGGGAACGGCGACGCGTGTTTTCCCTCAACTGGCTGCCGAATGGAAATTGCCTTTTATTAAAGCTAACGAGGATAGTCGCCAAATTATTGAACCGATTATCGTTGGTGTTTTAGCTCCGAATGACAGTAATAAGACATTTAAGATTCCGAATGAGGATAGCGAAAATGCTTATTTGGACGATACGAATGTTTTGGATATCGATCGTTACAGCGGTTATGATCGGAATGATACGGGAAGTCGTGTCAGTTATGGTTTTAACTGGAGTTCTTATGGAAACATTTTGGGAAGAACGCAGGCCTTTATTGCGCAAAGCTATTATTTTCAGGATGATGCAAGTTTTTCTCGCAGTTTAGGTGAAAAAGATCATTTAAGCGATTATGTCGGTCGTATTAATGCAGCTCCCAGTGATTTCTTTGATTTGAATTATCGTTATCGTTTGGATAGAAACGACTTTGAACTGAAGTACAGTGAGTTGGGAATGAGCATTGGTCCGAAAATGTTAAGAGCTTATGTTTCATATATCTTTTTGAACGATGACGGCTATTCTGAAGCTTCTCGTAAGGGGAATAGTAAAGGGCGTAAAGAGTTATATACCTCTTTGTCGGCAAAGCTTTCTCGAGATTGGTCTTTACGTATTTATAATCGACAGGATTTGTCTGAAAAACAGGATTATTCTTTGGAACACGGTGGTAATTTAATTTATGAAGATGAATGTTTTTCGTTATCGGCTAATGTCCTGCGTTATAACTCAAATGATCCGGAAGTTGAAAATAATTATGAATTCAGTTTTTCGTTTTTGTTAAAAACAATCGGTGGCTTAGGTTCAAAATAAGAAAGGAAATTCCTATGCGCAAATTATTTTTGGTTATGTGTTCTGTTGTATTTGCTTTTCCGGCATTGGCACAGTTTATAGATGTTGAAAAAATAGGAGCGCCGGCAGCTTCTCATTCCATAATGTTTCAGTCAAATGAACAGCAAGAGCAAGAAGCTATTCCTGTTAAAAAACAAAAAATACAGCCGCAGAGAAAACCAAGAGTTTTACCGACAAAATCTGCAGAGCCGCTTAATGTTCGCCTTTTTAAATCCGGTGATGCTAAAATTATGGCTGTTGTTAACGGCGAGGCTATATCATCATCAGATGTTGACAGTTATGCAAAGCTTTTTATTTTTAATACAGGTGTTCCGCTTAACAATAAAACAAAGCCGATGATTATAAATCGTGTTTTAAAAACCGCTATAGATGAAAAAATTAAAGATGCCGAAATTAAAAAAAATAATCTGACTCTAAGCGATAAAGAATTAAATGAAGCAATTTCCCAATATGAAAAAGCAAGAGGACTTTCTCGTGGTGGTTTGATGAAGGCGCTCAATAAAAGAAAAATAAATCCGGAAATTTTTAAACAACAAATGAAAACAGAAATTTTATGGGCAAGGCTGATGAGAAGAAAAGTTCTTGCTGATTCTTATATAACACAGCGTGAGATAGAAGACGCCATTATGCGATCTAAAGAGGATATGAAAAGCCCTAAATATAATGTTTCAGAGATTGTTATTCCTGTTAAAAATGCTAAAAATATTGATGTGTTGGTTGATAATATTCGTCGTGATGGCATTTTCAATATGTATGCCGCTCAATTTTCCCAGAGTCCGAGTTCGGCAAACGGAGGCAGTTTAGGTTGGCTGAAAGAAGGTCAGTTACCGTCGCCTTTAGAAGCAAAGGTGAAAAAAATGAAAGTAGGACAGGTTTCTGCTCCGATTAAGTATGAAAATAACTATTACATTCTAAAGCTTGATGATAAATTTATTCCTAACGGTAAAGCAAAAGAAATATCTTACGATGATATGAAAAATGTGCTTGAAACAGAACGATTAGAAAGTTTTTCTTCAAAATATTTACAGAACTTGCGTCAAAAATCTATCATAGAATTTAAGAACTAGAATGACGTTATTAAAAGAAAAAATAGAGAAATTGCCCTCATTACGCACGACTGTAGAGGCGTATGGCTTAATTGCGAAAAAAGCGCTCGGGCAAAATTTTTTACTAGATAGAAATATAACAGATAAAATCATACGTCTTTCTTTGGGCGCTCAAAAATTGTCAGATTTTTCAGGATCCGATGTTTTTGAGGTTGGTTCAGGCCCCGGTGGGTTAACCAGAGCTATTTTCTCAGCGGAACCAAATCATTTAACCGTTGTGGAAATGGATGAGCGCTGTATTGCAATAGCACAAGATATTCAAAGTCTTGCACCTGACAGAATGGATATTATCAACGGAGATGCGCTAAAAGTCGACTTTAGTACAATAGGGCATACGCCGCGCCATATTATCAGTAATTTGCCCTACAATGTGTCTGTTCCTTTGCTTTTCGGGTGGCTGAAAAGTATGGGTTGTTTTCAAAGTTTAACTTTGATGTTTCAAAAGGAAGTTGCAGATAGAATTTTAGCGCCGATAAAAACGAAAGACTATGGTCGAGTTTCTATCTTGAGCCAGTTGCAGTGTTCTGTTGAAAAGTTAATGGATGTCAGTCCGGATTGCTTTGTTCCTGCACCGAAAGTCTGGTCGAGTGTTCTATTGTTTCGTCCGTTGGAAAAACTTTTAACAGAGGATCAAATTGTCAAAATAGAAAAATTAACTCAAATTGTTTTTGCTCAGAGGCGCAAGATGATCCGTCAAAGTTTGAAAGGGTTTGCAACTTTAGAAAGTGCGGCACAAAAAGCAAATATTCTGCTGACTATGCGACCGGAAGAAATAACACCGCAACAATTTCTTCTTTTGGCTGAAAATTTATTATAGGGCTTACCAATGCGTCGAAATATTCTTTTATTCAAACTGATGTTTATGTTTAACGGATTGTGGCTGTTTTCGGCAATGGCCGTTATTTATTTTGAACAGGTTTGTCATTCGTATGCCCTTGCTATGTTGGCTTTTTCTTTTGTAAATATATCTCAGTGTTTAATGGAAATTCCGTGTGGTATGTTGTCAGACAGATACAGCCGAAAAGCAACGCTTGTTATGGGTGAATCTTGTTTGTTTCTGAATATGCTTTTTTGGGCTTTGGCAGGATATTATCAATTACCAATTCTTCTTTTTCTGGGATCTTGTCTGAGAGGATCCGGATTAGCATTTAAATCAGGAACAGAAACGGCGATGATTTATGAAACATTGAAACAAATCAGAAAAAGAAAAATTTTTATGGTTGTTTTGGCAAAAATTACATCATTTCATCAACTGGGATTACTATTAGCGGCGTTAACAGCAACGGTTATTACTTTCTATTTTTCTTTAAAGACTCTTGTTTGGCTGTCTGTTGTTCCTGCTTTTCTTAATGTATTGGTTGTATCACTGATGGTTAATCCGAAACATCAGTTTGAAAAGGAAATGACTCTGCAAAAACAACTCAAAAAGAGCCTTTTATTATTCTTTAGAAAGAAGAAATTAAGAAAATATGCAATGCTAACCATTTTAAATACCTCCTTGTCGACTTCCGTATTTCGTTTTGAAGCGGCCTATTTTGAGCAATTATTGCAAATTTATTGGATCAGTATTGTAAGAATTTTACAACACGCCTTAGGGTGTCTCAGCTTTCATCTTGCAGCAATGCTTGATAAGCGAAATTTAATTAAAATTATTTTTTATTCAGCAATGGGAAATTCTTTGGTACGACTCATTGGTCTGATTATGAATAACACAATAGCGCCTTTTGTTGTTGCAATGCAAAATTTGTTTTACGGACCGGCAGAATCTTCTTCAATAACGTTATTACAGCAGGAGTATAACAATAGTTTGAGAGCAACGCTTGATTCTATGATTGGTTTGTTTGCCTGTATAGGAACGGCTTTAATGAGCTTTTTGATAGGACTCATTGCTGATTTTTATTCTATCAGAGGAATACTGATAGGATGTTGTGTTTGCGGAATGGGAATAGCTTTCTCTTATCATCGGTTATTAAAGCCGATTAAAGTAAAAAAATAAAGAAAAATTATCCTAAAATTAGTGTTATCACAAAAATAACGAGCACCCTAAAAATAGCTTGACACAAGGATTTGAGTGTGATAGAATGAGTATAGATTTTGGCTCAGCCTATCTGGGAGGTGTGTAATGAGGGCTATTTATTATTTGTTGATGTGTATGTGTTTTTTTCCCTATGGTCAAACAGCACAGGCAAATGTTATAAGCAATCATTATAGCACCAACCTCCTTATAGAATACCAAAACCAAACCAAACCTTCAGCTGAGCCAAAATCGTCTTATCAAAAGTATGCGGCGGT
>JAFUSU010000025.1 GCA_017467515.1 Alphaproteobacteria bacterium | reverse complement strand
CGGTTGTATCGGTGAAATGTGTTTTAAATTCGAGTTTAGTGACCAGATATATGTACACGAAGTGTAACAGCGGTTGGGATTTAAGCAATAATAAATGTGAAGTGCATCAGTGCAGTACAAGCGATTACCCGTACACGAGCAGTCCGAGTGTATCGGCAGGTACATTAAAAGCGGCGTGCAAAACAGGCGATGATTATCATTACGGTTATAGCTCTTGCAACGAAGGCTGGGACAAGAGCGGAAGTAAGTGCAATATTCACGAATGCAGTGAAGAAGATTACCCGTACATGAGCAATCCAGGCGGCACAGCGGGAGTCGTTAAGGCAGCGTGTAAGACAGGGACGGAATATCGGTACGGATACAGCTCTTGTTATGAGGGCTGGGACAAGAATGGGAGTATGTGCATTATGCATACGTGCACCGGCTATGGAAGCGAGACAGCCACTATAGGGCATTGTAATGGTTCTGAAAGCTGTAAACAAGGAAATAGTAAAGTTTATAAATGCAAAAGCAATTCGTGTCAATCTGGTTATGGTGTAAACAGCAACGGATTGTGTGAGATGATTAGTTGTCCGACAGGAAAAATAAATGTTTATGCGTATTGGTGCAGTAATGACTGGCGGTGTCTGATGAGCGGGGGATAAGAGGAAAAAATGTTATAAAAACAAGCAATTATTAACATCAAAAGAGGAGAAAGAAAATGAGAACGACTATAGAAAACAGAATGAGGATAGGGGCAAGCCTGTTTGTGATAACCTTCTCCTTTTCAATAAAAGCCAACGCGGAAACCTGTGCTAAAGTCCCGACTTGTGAGGAGTTGGGATACACAGGAACTTCTTGTTCGTCAGGTACTGCAACTCTTAAATGTCCGTTTGATCAGAGCAAAGTATTTTGTGCTCAAGATTGCAAAGGTTTTGATTTAGACAATTGTCCGGCAGGGGCATCTTGTGAGCAATGTTGGAATAAAAAATATAAAAAACTAGGTTGTGCAGATGGTTATATAAATAATAATGGTAGTTGCGAAATTAACAGCTGTGTGGGTTATACGCGTACCAGTCAGGATGTTTCCCATTGCGGGGGATATCAAGAGTGTCAATCCGGTTCAACTAAGAAATACAGATGTTACACTTGTGAAGCAGGATATGTCGTTTCTAAATATTCAGGTTATAGAATTTATAATACTGTGGAATCATGTATTGCAAATCCTTGTTATTTAACTATGGGCTCTAGTGCAGATACTGAAGGAAATGTGACATATTATGATTTTTATGAATATGGTGCAAGATATCAACTGACCTCTAAAAGTGATCCAAACTGTAAGAATAGTGATAGTTACGATTCTTGCCAATCAGGTAGTACAATTTATTATAGATGTAGGGGCTGTATGTCAGGTTATGGCGATCACCTATATAGATTGTATAGCGAGCCAGCAACAGGAAAATGCCATACAACTGGAGATTACGACTGTCCAGCATCAAAAGGGTGGCAATCGGATTCCAGTTCTTTTACCGGAGCTGTAAGTACTGAGAGTTGTACTAGATATTTTGCGGGCTTTGGCTATAAATATTGGTATCGTCCGACTGAGTGTGGCGATGGATATCATATGAATTATAAAACGTTCAGGTGTGATAAAAACTAAAAAATTGAGGATTTTTATATTATAAGTAAAAAGAGCCTCTTATTTCTTTATCGGGAAAACTTGAACATTCTCAAAGATAGCGTCATCGGCAGCTTCCGGATCGCCTGTGATAGAACTTTCAGGGATAACCTCGTAGCGAGATTTCTGTTCTTTAGGCGCTTTTAACTGTGGCGATAGAGGATAAGCATCGCGTGGTAATCTGATCAACATATAACCGTTGCCGCCCCCGTATGCCGGACCGGATAGACCAATAGAATAATATCCGCCGATAAAGCCATAGTCTAAATCAATATAGTCAATGGCAAACAGGGTTTTGATGTTGGTTGAGCTGATCGTTGTCATTTTACAATTATAGCCGCCATCTTCCATAATGATATTGGCCGCATTTTGAACAAAAGTCAGTGTTTTGGCAGGGGTACATTCCGGTGTCTGACCATTGTAGGTCAGGTTATAATTTAACAATAAATTGATGGATTTTTTCCCTTTGTTAATACTGACATCACTGATTTTAACCGAGTCAATATATGCATAGGCCGGTGTTACCCCAACGGTAATCGGCATAGAAACATAAGTTTCGATACAAGAATGTGTGCTGTCATTCCCTTCGCAAACAAGGGCCGTATGGTGATTGTTGTTTTGAAATAAACTAACCAAGCTGTTGTAAATATATTCTGAAGACATTGATAAATTTGCCGGAGCACACTGTTTATCTCGGCAAACGATAAAGGCATCAGGCATATGAACAGGGAGATTTGTGGCCTCGCCGTTTCCGGCAGGTGTTGAGCGGAAAACTTCGGCAACTTTGTTACTTGGTTTCATTGTTATATTGCAACCGGCAACAGCCGCCAGCATAATGGATAATGCAATTAATTGTCGCTTTGTATTTGACACGGTTTTAACCCTTGTTTATATTGAAATCTGTCGTTATCATAAATGAAAGACAGAGAAACAACAAAGTTTTTTTTTAGGTTATTCAATGAATTTTTATTTTTTTAAGCCACAGAGAATCGGCGAAATTTGCGGAATTTTATTTCTCGTCGTTGTTATTGCCGCCGGATACTATTCTTCCGCATCGGCCGAATTTGTTAAAGTTGTAGACGGTGACAGTTTGGAAATAGGTCAGCGCCGTATCAGATTAAAGGGAATAGATGCTCCGGAATACAAGCAATATTGTTATGATTTTCAAAAACAAAAATATGATTGCGGACGAGAATCTCAACTATATCTAAAAAATTTGTTGAAACAGGCAAATTATAAGGTTTCCTGCAATACTCATCAAAAAGACAGATACGGCAGAGAATTATCCGTTTGTTTTGCAAATGGTAAAAATTTGAATTTGGCGATGATAGAAGCCGGTTGGGCGGTTACCTATCGGACGGAAAATAAGAAATATACGACGGCTGAAAAAACGGCTCAGAGAGAAAAAAACGGAGTCTGGCAGGGAAAATTTATGCGTCCGGAGTATTACAGACGTCTGCATCGGCGAAAAAATCGCTAAAAATCGCTGAAATTGTGATATTTTTGTTGACACCGTGAAAAACTTATGTATAGTGCAAAACAACGTTTTATGTTTAAAATCTTAAAATTAGGTGAATTAAAATGTATGCAGTAATTAAATCCGGCGGAAAACAATATAAGGTTGCGGCTGGTGATGTCGTTAAACTTGAAAAACTTTCCGCAGAAGAAGGAAAAGAAGTTATCTTTAATGAAGTTTTGGCTTTGGACGATAAATATGGAACACCATTAATCGACGGCGCCAGCGTTAAAGGTACGGTTTTGAAACAGGCTCGTGATGCAAAAGTTATCGTCTTCAAAAAGAAAAGAAGACAGAATTATCGCCGTAAAAACGGTCACAGACAAAGTATCACGTTGGTTAAAATTACCGAAGTTTGCGGTAAGTAATTTGAGGTAGGAGATTTAAAATGGCACATAAAAAGTCAGGTGGTAGCTCAAATAACGGACGTGATTCTATCGGACGTCGTTTAGGTTTGAAAAAAAGTGGCGGTCAGGCTGTTATTCCCGGTAACATCATTGTTCGTCAGCGCGGTACAAAGTATCATGCCGGTGAAAATGTTGGTTTGGGAAAAGACCACACTATCTTTGCTTTAACTGAAGGTAAAGTTAAATTCAGCAAAAATTTTGATGATAAGACAGTCGTTTCTGTTGTAAGCGAGTAAGTCTTATAAGAATAATTCGGCGGAGGGGGTGATAAGCCCCCTCTATTTTTTTCTTTAGTATGAAAGAGATACAGTGTTATGAAATTTTTGGACCAAGCTAAGATTTATATTCAATCCGGACACGGTGGTGCCGGATGTATCTCTTTTCGTCGTGAAAAATATATAGAATACGGTGGACCGAACGGTGGTGACGGCGGAAAGGGCGGTAGTGTTTATTTTGAAGCTGTTGAGAATTTGAATACGCTCATCGATTTTCGTTATCGTCAGCACTTTAAGGCCCCTAAAGGGCAGAACGGTATGGGTTCTGAAATGACCGGCGCTAAGGGAGAAGATATCATTATTAAAGTTCCGGTTGGAACGGAAGTATTGGCTGAAGACGGTGAAACAGTCATTGTTGATATGGTAGAGCCGGGGCAGAAGTTTTTAATTGCCAAAGGCGGTGATGGTGGTCGCGGTAATATGCAGTTTAAGACCTCTGTTAATCAAGCCCCTCGTTATGCAGAACCGGGATGGCCGGGTGAGGAAATGTGGGTTTGGTTACGCCTGAAAGTTATTGCAGATGTCGGGCTCATCGGTCAACCTAATGCCGGAAAATCAACCTTCTTATCTGTGGTCACCAAAGCTCGTCCCAAAATTGCAGATTACCCGTTTACAACACTTCATCCGAATTTAGGGGTGGCATGGGTTGATGATTATGAAATGGTTATTGCTGATATTCCGGGTTTGATTGAAGGTGCTCATGAGGGTGTCGGTTTGGGTGACAGATTTTTAAAGCACGTTGAGCGGTGTGCGGCCTTTTTGCATATTGTTGATGCAACGGTGGAAGATGTTGTATCCGAGTATACGGTTATTCGTAAGGAACTTGATTTATACAATAGCATTTTGGCTCAAAAACCGGAAGTTATTGTGTTGAACAAAATAGATGCGTTGACAGATGAAGAAGTTGACGATAAGGTAAAAGCATTGAGTAAAGCGACCGGCAAAAAAATTTTTGCAATGTCAGCGATTGCTCGTCAGGGCATTTTTGATTGTTTACGGGAAGTGAACAAGTATATTACTCGTCAGCGCCGTAAACAAGAGGAAAAACAAGAAGCAAACGACCATAAACCTTGGTCGCCATTGGATTAGGAGTTAGAAAAAACGTGTCTGAAATAAAGCAAGATGATGAAAAGATTCTGAACATTGTTAAGCAAACGCTGGAGGATAATAAAGCAGATGATGTTGTCGTGATGGATTTAAGAGGTAAAACATCTTTGGCGTCCTTTATGATCGTTGCCAGTGGTACTTCTCAACGCCATGTGGCTTCCTTGTCCGAAAAAGTCCAAATGAATCTAAAAGCAGCCGGCTATAAATCTATGGCCGAAGGAGAAGAAAAAGCCGACTGGGTGCTGATTGATGCTTTTGATGTCATTATTCATATTTTTAAGCCGGAAGTCAGAGAATTTTATAATATCGAAAAAATGTGGCAGGCAGTTGTTAAAACCAGACCGGAAATGTAAAAAAAAGACGTCAATTGACGTCTTTTTTTAACGAATCGTTTCAACGGCATAAATTTCTTTGACAATCCATTGTCCGGAGCTGTTATCCATAACATAAATGATGTTGCCCCTGCATGCGCCGAACCAATTACTGTCACAGTCACCTTGTGTGTAAACTTCTAAAGTTGAATGATCAAGCGGTTTCGTCTTCAAGAGTTTAAAGCTTTGTTTGGTCGGACGTCCTTCAACATCATCCTGAGAGAACATTGCATCGTCAAAAAATAAAAAATCGGGCATTTTATTTTTATCACAATAGGTTTGTGTCGGCTCAAGGGCGCATTTAACCGTTTTTTCAATAGCGCAGATTAAGTCATTGTTTGTCTGACAGGTTTCAGGCAAGTTTCCCTTTTGAAAATCAAAGAGCATTGTTTCAAAGTCAGCAGGAAGCTCGACTTGTACTAAATCTTGTTGTATGACTTCCTGAGAAGTGTCTTTATCTTTACAACCGCAAAAGAAAGCTAAACAACATAAAAAGCATAAAATTTTTTTCATTATATGTTTTTCCTTATTTATGAAAAAAGGAGGAAATCAAAAGACCTCCTCCTTGTAAAACACTTCAGAAGTGATTAGAAGTTATATCTAACACCTGCTGTGTATTCCATCATATCGGTTTCTTCTGTTTCATCAGCCAATTTGTTGAATTTAACATAGCGAGCCATAGCTTTTAATGCAACATTGTTTGTTACATTGTATAAGCCACCTAAGCCGAAACGATAACCGATACCGTGGTCACGATTGTTCAAATTAGCAGCTACATTATAGCCTGTGTTAAATGTGTATTCACCAACGCCGAGAGAGCCGATTAAGGCAAACTCTTGCTCACAACCCATTGGGAGGTAGCCATTGAAGTCAATACCATAAGCATCAAAACTACGTGTTTGCTGTCTTAATTCACCATAAGTTTTAACATCGCTGTCAGATTTTTGATAGAAAACTTCTGTTCCGAAGTAATCATTGAATTGTGTACCAACATTAACAGTACCGGAATTGAAATCATTACCGTTACCGTTGTCGTAGTTGTAATCAACACCTACATAAGGTCTAAAATCAGCAGCGTTTGCATTCATAGCAAAAGCAGAAACAGCAACTAACAATGTAGCAATAGTATTTTTCATTTTAATTTCCTTTCATATATGAAAACAACTCTAAGGTTGCTAAATTTACTATATACAAAAAATCTAAAATGTGAAGTAAAAAATATTGTTAAAATGATAAAAATATTTTACATTATGTTACAAAAGAAGCCTTCAGAGGAGAAAAAAAGTGCGTAACGAACGTGGTTCAACAATGATTGAAATGATGGGAGTTCTTGGAATCCTTGGCGTTTTGGCAGCAAGCGTCTATCATTTAATTGATAGTGCGCTGAATCATTATCGAGTAAGCCAAGGATTAATACAAGTTACCTCTTTGCAAAAAAATATATCCAGATTTTATGCCGCAGCCGGTAATTATAATGATTTATCTAAAACGGATACGTTGAAAAAACTTATTAAGGATAATGTTATTCCTCAGAATATGAAGGCAGGGGATAATGCCATCAGGCACGTTTTCGGCGGTGATGTGGAACTGAAAAACGTGAATTACACCAATGAATTAAGCAGCTCAAGCACCAGTTTTTCCATTACGTTTAAGAATTTGGACAGGAGAGTTTGCGTTGATATGGCGACGATTACTTGGCCGGACAGAGATAGTGCTAATCTTTTGAGTATAAAAATCGGTACGGTTAAATATACGTGGCCTGTTTATGCAACAACCGGCGATGATTCTAAAGTTTTACCGATTACTGAGGGGATGGCAATGGACACTTGTTTGAGTGAGGCAGGAAAAAATACCAATAAGCTTGTTTCGATTACTTGGGAGTTTAGATAAGCTATGATACAAGTCGGCGACATTAACAAGATTAAAGATTCTTCTCTTTCAAAGACGAAAAAAACAACATCAGGGGGAAATTTTTCGGCATATCTGCAAGATATAATGCAAACTTCCTCTGAAGCTATTTCAGGGGCATCTCCTTTGTCTCCTGCCGATGCAATTTTTGCGGCACAAATGGTGGGGGAAGAAGAAGAAAAAACGTTGCGCAAAAAACAATTGGAGCGGGGACAGACGCTTTTAGATAAACTTGAAGCAATTCGTAACGGTTTATTGCGCGGATACATTGCAAAAGAAGAACTGATGGATATTATGAAATTTGTTCGTGAGCAGAAATTTGAAGCGCAGGATTCTCGCATAAATGAAATTGTTGAAGAAATAGAATTGCGTGTTGAAGTCGAGCTCGCTAAATTGATGAAATAAGCTTATAACAGCGTTTTTTTTCTTGAAGTAATAGTTTAAAGGCTGTACTTTCATATAAATTATATCGTTTTTAAGGAGATGAAAATGGAAACGACCGTTATCTTACCGCCTGATTATAAGCCGAGCGCAGACGAAGAATATATGAATGAACTTCAAGTAGAATATTTTCGCCAAAAATTGTTGAATTGGAAAAAATCTCTGGTCAATCAATCCGAAGATACATTGGAAGATTTGCGTCAAGGCGGTTTGAATCAACCTGACGACATTGATCGTGCTTCTCTTGAAACAGATAAAGCTTTAGATTTAAGAACCAAAGATCGTGCACGTAAATTAATCAGTAAAATAGATGATGCTTTAGCGCGTATCGAAAACGGATCTTACGGTTTTTGTGAAGAAACAGGTGAACCGATCGGTTTGGATAGATTGGAAGCTCGTCCGGTAGCAACACTTTCTATTGAGGCTCAGGAACGTCATGAGCGTATGGAAAAAACTTACGACGATGAAGCGTAGATAACAATGGGATCCGATGCTTAAGAAGAATTTTATACTCGCTTCTTGTTCTCCCCACAGATATGCTTTATTACAACAAATCGGGTATGAACCGGAGCTTGTTGAAGGGGCAGATATAGATGAGACACCGCATAAATTTGAACAGCCGACCGAATATGTGAAACGTATGGCTAAAGAAAAAGCTCTTACTGTTGCTCGTAAGCATAGTGGAAAAGTTGTTTTGGCGGGTGATACGGTACTCGTTGTTGGAGGAAAAATTTTGCAGAAGTCTCCTGATGCCGAGGTTCAAAAATCTGTTATGCGTTTATTATCCGGTAAGGCTCACAAGTTTTTGAGCGGTGTTTGTGTTATTTCGACAACAGGACAGGTTTCTGTTCGGTGTGTTACAACACGTGTCATCATTAAAAAAATGACAGAGAAAGAAATAGATGATTATGTTGCCACTAATGAATGGGTGGGATGTGCAGGATACACAATTGAAGGGGCTTTATCCGGTTTTGTTAAAAAAATTATAGGATCTTACACGAATATTATCGGATTGCCGTTGTATGAAGTTCGTAATATGTTAATTGGAGCAGGAATAAAATGAGTATAGATACTATCATTTATGAGCAAAAAAATGGTCAGAGTCAAATTGCAATGCTGAGTCAGGGGCGTTTGTGTGAGTATGAACAGTTTAATGATAACGGCGTATGTGAAGGAAATATTTATTTAGGTAAAATTACCGGAAAAACAGAGTTGGTTAATGGTAAAACAGGTTACTTTGTTGATATAAACGATACTCGTCCTGCATTTTTAAATGGTGATGAATACGGACACGATGCAAATTTAACCGAAGGTCAGAGCGTTGTTGTTCAGGTTCAGCAAGAAGCTCGTGCTGAAAAAGGAGCAAAAGTTGTGCGCTCTGTTCAATTTGTCGGACAGAATATTTGTTATTGTCCGTTTAAAATGGGGGTTGAGGCTTCTTCCAGAATTGCGAATAAAATTTTAGCAGAAGAATATAAACAGAAAGTTGTAGAACATACAACGGGCCAAGAGGGATGGATATTGAGAACATCTTCCGTAGAGGCTTCTATTGAGGATATATGGGCAGAAATGGATGATTTACGTCAGCTCTATGATGATATGCGTACAAAAGCCAGAATAGCAACAGCTCCTGCGCTATTGTACAGTAAAGATAATCCGATTTTTGATGATATTATTAATAATGAAGATACTTTACAAAAAGTTGTTTTGAATAATCATCATCTTGAAGATGAAATTAAAGATGTGTTTGAAGGTGATGTCGAAACAGTTTATCATCCGGAGCCTTTTACGGAATTTGGTATTGCAGATATGCTGTCTGAAGCTTTATTGAAAACGGTTAAGCTCCCGTCAGGCGGTAGAATTTTTATAGAGGAAACGAAAGCCTTTGTCGCAATAGATGTTGATAGCGGTGAAGATAAAGGGCACGGTTCTATTTCTCATCTTAATGAAGAAGCTGCTGTTGAAATAGCAAGACAAATCAGATTACGCAATTTGTCCGGTAAAATCGTTATCGATTTTGCAGGTTCTTCAGAATATAAATTTATAAAGCCGGTTCTTGATATTTTAGAGAGAGAGTTGGCAAAAGATAAAAATAAAGCACGTTTGTTCGGTTTAAGCAGAGCAGGTAATGTCGAGATTATCAGAGTTCGCCGCCGTCCAAGCTTAAGCAACCTTTTGACATCTGTTTGTGAATGTTGTCAGGGAACAGGTCGGGTTCAAAAATAATGGCAGAAGTAATCAAAATGCATAAGTGCCCGATTTGCCATAAAGTTGTTGCTGAATGTAAATATAAGCCCTTTTGTTCAAAGCGCTGTGCTGATATAGATTTGGGACATTGGCTTGATGGCAGTTATGCCGTTCCGGCACAGGAGTTGGATGAAAAGGATTATGAGAAACTTGAGCAAATTGTTGAATCCAAATATTCGGAAGAAGATTAATAAAAAAACCTGTGTTGAAAAACACAGGTTTTTTTATTTGATTTTCTGTTCTTTTATTTTGCCAGAATAGAAATTAATTTCTTAGTTGCATCTTCAACAGAAATACTGTCACATACGGCAACTTCATTGGCCAAACGATCAAGAGCTTGCTCGTAAATTTGACGTTCACTGTAAGATTGTTCAGCCAGATTTTCGCTGCGATACAAGTCGCGAATAACTTCAGCGATGGCAACAGGGTTACCTGAATTAATTTTATTCTCATATTCTTGAGCGCGGCGAGACCACATTACTTTTTTGACTTTAGCCTTGCCTTTTAAAACAGAGAGGGCGTCATTCATTGTAGATGTTTCGGAAATACGGCGCAATCCGCTGTTTTCAGCTTTAGCCATCGGAATACGAAGAGTCATTTTATCTTTATCGAAATTAACAACGATTAATTCCAATTCTGAACCGGCAATTTTTTGTTTTGTTATGTCAGACACTTTGCCGACACCGTGAGCCGGATAGACAACATAATCTCCGGAATTAAAAGCATAAGCAGATGTTATTTTTTTATTCATTGAATCATCCTATCTATTGATATTGTATCCAGTGTTCCTAAAAACACGTCCATAACATACCACATTTTTGAGGCTAAATCTAGTCCCTTTTTTTATTTTTTTTGTCAAAAGTACAAAAAAAATGACCGAAATAAAAATTTCGATCATTTTTAATTGCTGTTCGGCAGGCTTAAACGGAAACAACGCCTTTAATTGCCGGCCAAGGATCGTAACCCACCAGCTCAAAGTCTTCATATTGAAAATCATCAATAGAATCGACCTTTCGTTTGATAATCATTTGAGGTAAAGGACGAGGTTCGCGAGCGAGTTGTTCTTTTACCTGTTCGAAGTGATTGTGGTAGATATGGGTATCCCCCAATGTATGCACAAATTCACCCGGCTCAAAGCCGCAAACGTGAGCAATCATCATCGTTAGCAGGGCATAAGATGCGATGTTGAAGGGAACACCTAAAAACATATCGCAGCTGCGCTGATACAACATACAAGACAGTTTATTGTCGGCAACATAAAATTGGAACATCATATGACAGGGCGGAAGAGCCATATTCGGAACTTGTGATGGATTCCAAGCGGAAACAATCATACGGCGATCATTGGGATTCTTTTTGAGTGTTTCAATCAAATTTTTAATTTGGTCAATCCCTTCATTGTTCCAGTTGCGCCACTGGGCGCCATAAACCGGACCAAGATCACCGTTTTCATCAGCCCATTCGTTCCAGATACGGACGCCATGTTCCTGTAAATAACGGACGTTGGTATCGCCTTTTAAAAACCAAAGTAACTCATAGATAATACTTTTGAGATGTACTTTTTTGGTTGTCAGTAAGGGGAAACCCTGAGATAAATCGAATCGCATTTGACGACCGAAAACAGAGCGAGTCCCCGTCCCTGTGCGATCCCCCTTATCAACGCCGTTGTCTAAAATGTCCTGTAATAAATCGAGATACTGTTTCATAACATTCACTTTTTTAGTTTAACAATAAAAATAATAATTACATTTCAAAGCAATGTTAACACAGTACAAGAGAGAGTCAAAAATTAATGGTAAGTTCTTAACAATCCTGATAAAGTTCCTTGAATTTTAACGCGGGAAGCCGGCAATGTTTTTGTTTGGTAGTTTTTATTGCAAGGAATTAAGGAAATTTTATCCCCTTCTTTTTTGATGATTTTCAGAGTGGCCTCATTGTCGTCAACCAAAGCAACGGCAATATCTCCGTTATTGGCGGTATCTGTTTTTTTGATGATAACGGTATCGCCGTCTAAAATACCGGCCTCAATCATTGATTCGCCCTCAATCGTGAGTGCATAAAATTGACCGTGAGCGACCATTTCGAATGGGACAGGTATTGTTTCTGTTTCATTGGCAATTGCTTCAATCGGTGTTCCGGCAGCAATTTTCCCATATAGAGGAATAGAGGCTGCGCTGTTTTGCAGAGCTTCTTCACGCTTTTTTTCTTCAGCAATAATGGCGCTTGGCTTAAAACGAGGTAAGCGCAAAACTTCAAGCGCGCGGGCTTTATGCGGTAACTTTCGAATGAAGTTGCGTTCTTCCAATGCTTCTATAAGGGCGTGAATCCCTGATTTTGATTTCAGACCGACGGCTTGTTTCATTTCTTCAAAAGAAGGAGAACAACCGGTTTCTTTCAAAACCTTATTAATATACATCAGCAATTTGTATTGTTTTTCCGTCAGCATCGGTAACTCCATAAAACAAGTAGAACAAAATACATATTTTGTTCTACTTTAGTTCTTTTTTTTAGTCAAGCTTAAAGTTAGGCTTTTTGACGAGAGTTTTTTATTTTTTGCCTTCTTAAATCAGCTAATGTCACTTGCTTCTGTCCTAAAGCAATGTTATGTCTTTTGGGAGATTGATTATTTTGATTTTGATAAACAATTTCTTCAGAATCCGTTTTTTTATTAGAGCTTATCAGATTTCTGGCATTTTCTATTTCCCTGAGGATATTGATTTCTTTTTCAATTTCAGGATGAAAAGCAAAACTGGTTGTTGCAAAATCAATATTTTTATCTCCGATTGTCTGTGCCATAACAGGGGAGGTCAACAGATTTTGTAATGTATTCATCTTTTTAATTCTTAATAATTTTTCTTCCAGCAACTTACGTTCCTGTTTGTAGCGTCCTCCCATTTTACCGAAAACAATATCCTTGGTGGAATAGGTTTCCAGAGCGATTTTCGTGTAACTGTCATCAATTTCAAGACCGTTTTTTTCTAACAAAGCTATATTTTTTGCTAAATCTTGTTTCAAAACAGGCATTTTCGTTTTGTATTCAGCCTTGGGGTTGAAATGATTTGCAAAAGGAATCTTATGCTTTTGCAGTTCCGCTTTGCACATATCATTAAAGGTTCGCAAAAAGATTTCATCAGTTCTTTTCGGATTTTGATTGACGCATGACATAACGGCTGCCGAGTATATGAAATTTTCAGGATTCGCGCAGTTTTCTATATTAATTTCCGGAAAATATCCTGTTTTATGTAATTTGTCGAAAATATTTTGGTAAACAATTTCAAACATAAAGCTAAATTGCGCGTGTTCAAATTCAGCCGCATATGGTCCATAGCTGAGTTTACGCCATTCATTCATAAACGCAGCGGTTCGGATTTTTTTATTTTTTTTGAACGTATACAGGCTGCTGAAATGTGTAGAATTTTTGCATTTTTCTTCAATAAATCTTGGGATAACAGTATTGATGTCCATTTGGCATAAACCAATATATTTGGCCGTACGGATAGGTTTAAAATTATCGGTTATGCAAGGATTGCAACCGGATTCAAAAACATGGGTGATTTCTTGCGGTTGAATAGAATCCAAATCTATATTTAATCCCTTGTATTTAGTAAATTTCGTTTTACTGAGCTCTTGCTGTAATTTTTTTATATTGTTATTTACGGTAGGTGCAGCATCGGCTACTTGTTTTTGATTCTGAGGGCTATTATCCGCAGGTTGCGTTCCTTGTGCAGAAGAAGTCAAAGGGGCTGATGACAATAAGAAAAAAGCCCCAACTTTTCGGATTGTATTTTTGAACCAGTTTTTTTCAGACATATATTTCTCCTTTACCTTGGTTTAAATATATGCTTTTTTTACATTTTTGTCCAGATGAAAAGAATAATTTTTATTGAAAAATAATGTGGCAGACGTTATAGTCCGTAACTAGTGATAATTTTTGATGAATGGAATATGTTGATGACTGAAGAAACAAATATTCACCGCGAATCGCGGTTGGCAAAGTTAAAGACTCTGCAAGACAACGGTTATAATCCGTATCCTTACATTTTCAAGCCAAATGCTTGCGCTGCAGATTTGCAAAAAAAATATGAGGCTTTGGAAAGCGGAACGGATACAGAGGATAGATATACCATTGCAGGTCGTGCAATGGCTGTACGCAACAGCGGTATGTTTATTGACGTTAAAGATGCCAGCGGTAAAATACAAGCCTTCTGTCATAAAAATCATCTTCCGGAAGAAGCTTTGGACCGTTTGAAAAGTTTAGATGTCGGAGATATTGTCGGTATCAGCGGTTATATTCGTCGTACGCCGCGCGGGGAGTTGTCAATTGCAGCCGAATCTTTTGATATTATCTCTAAGTCTTTACAACCGTTACCTGAAAAATTTCACGGATTAACGGATGTTGAAGCTCGTTATCGTCAAAGATATGTTGATTTTATTATGAATGATGACAGCAGAGAAATTTTCCAAAAGCGCTGTCAGATTACTTCGGCCATTCGTCGTTATTTTGAAGAACATAATTTCTTAGAAGTTGAAACGCCGATGTTACATCCTATTATGGGCGGTGCTAATGCGAAACCTTTTATAACGCACCACAATACATTGGATATGGATTTGTATTTGCGTATCGCTCCGGAATTATATTTGAAAAAGCTTGTTGTCGGTGGCTTTGAACGTGTTTTTGAGATTGGTCGTAATTTCAGAAATGAAGGTATTGATAAAAGTCATAATCCGGAGTTTACGGCATTGGAGGCATATCAGGCTTATGCCGATTATAATACTATGGCTGACTTAATTCCGGAACTTATCGCTTATGTTGCAGAAAAAGTTTTAGGAACAAAGAAAATTGTCGTTAATGAGCACGAAATTGATTTAGGGAAACCTTTTGCCCGCAAGTCTATGATTGATTTAGTTAAAGAATATACCGGTGCGGATTTTATGAAAGTCGATACATTAGATGAGGCTAAAGAACTGGCTAAATCTGTTGGTGTTGATGCCGGTGATTGTATTTCTTGGGGTAAAGTGATTTCAGAAGTATTTGATGCTAAAGTTGAGGAACATTTGATTGATCCGATTTTGGTTATGGATATGCCTCGTGATATTTCTCCTTTAGCAAAGACCCATCGTTCAAATCCCCGCTTAGTTGAGCATTTTGATGCTTATATTGCCGGTATGGAGATGGGATGCGCTTATTCTGAACTTTCTAATCCGTTAGAGCAGAGAGAGCGTTTTGAAGCTCAGTGTGCCGATAGAGAAGCTGGTGATGATGAGGCCCAAATGTTGGATGAAGATTTTATTTGCGCCTTGGAAAACGGGTTCCCTCCATCAGGCGGTATGGGTATGGGTGTTGATCGATTGGCTATTTTATTGACGGGTGCTGCGACCATCCGTGATGTTATTGCTTTTCCGACACTGCGTAAAAGAGATTAAGAGAAAACCGTGGCTCGGCCAAAGAAATTCAGTCGTTTGAATCTGCAAAAAGTTTTTCCTTTTTGTCGGATTTCTTGTACCGTGTTTATCTTTCTTCTTTTTTTGCTTGCTGCAGTATTTTATGCCTATTATTGGTCAAGTCTGCCGGAGGTCGTCAATGTGCCGGAAATAACAGAAGAACCTGTGGTTGAGCAACAAGATTTTCCTGAAGAAATTACGGAAATTATTGTAGAGGAAGATGAAGAACCTGTAGAAATGCTTCAACAGGGGTTTGAGGATTTTGAAAAGCATTTGCAATTAAAGGTGGATTCTTCCAAACAGCCTGAGCCTTATGATGTCCTTCATATCAGCAGATTGGTTTCTCTTGAAAAATATTTTGAAGCAAAACAGCAAGGTAAAAAAATACAGAATCGTCCTTTTTCTCAGTCGGGGAAACAGGTAAAATCTTCCGTTAAAATTGCAATAGTCATTGACGATATGGGAGCAAGTCCGAGCAGATCAAATGAAATTTCTGCAATTAAAGCTCCTTTGACTTCTTCCTTTGTTACTTTTGCTTCAAGGCTAAATCATCAGGTGGAAAAAGCAAAAAAATCCGGTCACGAAATTATGATTCATGTTCCGATGCAACCTAAATCCGATATTTTTGTATCAGATGATGTTTTGACGGTTAAAATGAGTGCAACCCAAATTTCTGACGCTTTTGAAAAAATGTTGAAAAAATTTAAGGATGCGGTAGGGGTTAATAATCATATGGGAAGTGAATTAACGGAACACAGCGATAAGTTGATCCCTGTTATGAAATTGTTAGCAAAAAATAAGATGTTTTTCTTGGATTCCAAAACAACGCCTAACTCTCAAGGTGAAGCTACGGCTAAAAAATACGGTGCGCCAAGTGTTCATAGAGATGTATTTTTGGATAATAATAATGATTTGGAATATATCCTCGGTCAACTTGAAAAAACAGAAAAAATTGCACAAAAAGAGGGGTATGCAATAGCTATCGGACACCCTAAAACACAAACCGTCAGAGCATTGAAAGTTTGGATTAAAACCTTAAAGGATAAAAATATACGCTTGGTTCCGCTAAGTGAGATTGTTTATGCCGAGCTTGCTCCTGAATAATATTATGACATATCTTTACGGCTTGTTATTGTTTATGTTCTTCATTATAACGGTGGCAGATGTTGCTTTCCAGTGTGTATTGATCTCGATTGTCTAATTTGCGTTGTTCCTCTATAATTTCTTGTTTGAATTCAGCAACCAGAGAATTAATTTGTTTGGCATAAAAGGAGGTCATTTCATTTGTTCCGCTTTTTATTTGATGTTCTGAGCCGACGTACATCGGTTTCATATTTTTGGTGATTAGTTTGACGCGTTGATAAATCAGCGGAATAAAATATTCGAGGGCATTTACATTGATTTGCTGATGTATTTGTTCGTGTCTTAAAACGAGGTTATAGAGGCAACTGTCCGGTATAAGATCTTGTGCTAAATAAATAACCGGATTTTGAAAACCTATGTAGACACTCAGCTCTTGAGGAATAATGCAAATTGCGTTATTAACCATTTTTCGACTGGATGTACTGAGTTCATATTCTGATGCAATATCTACCAAAGCCAGACCTGAGGCAAGATCCCCTTCTTCAAACATTCCCATATTTTTGCCCAGCTGAGTGAGATTGCTACGGGAATAGCTGTTGTCGTATCTTAATTTTCCGTACGATGTATAAAAATTTAACTTAACGGATGTTTCTACATTTTGGCACAAGGATTTAAAATCGGTATCTGTTCGCTCAATCTGAGCTACCGATATTTTAAATGTCAGAAAATTTAAAATTGTTAATATAAAAAAAATCTTTTTCATATATAATATGATATATAAGATTGGTTAACATTATATTATAATCAGGGTGATTCTAATGAAATTTAATGTTTATACTTTAGCTGTCGGTTTAGCTTTTGTCGGGAGTAGTGCCGTTGCGGCTTTGTCAGATGAAAATCGACCGGCCTATCAAAAAGAATTCGATGCTTATTTGAAAGATTTAGAAGTTATTGCTCAAACAGGAAAAGCGCCTGAAAATCCTATTTTAGAAGCTGATTTGGCTAAAATGAGTTCTGATCAAAAAATTTTATTAACCGCTTCTCGGCAAAAAGATGCCGATGCCCCTTTGCAACTGGCTCAGAATGATGGTGCTAAAATCGTTAATAGTGTTGAAATTATCAGAGTTCCTGAAGAATTTAGAAAAGAATATGCTGATGTGTATAAAGAAGAAAAAACAATTTCAGCGCAGTCACTTGTTGAATCTCAACGTGTTAATCAACAAGCAATGATTAATCACGAACCGGATAAAATTACAAATCATTTAAATCCGTTTCGGTTTTTGAAAGAAGTTTCACTATCACCGGATCCTGCATCTAAGAAAAAAGAGGCTACTCAAACTCAATCTCTCGATCCGATGGTCGAAGCTTATTTCAGATAGCGTTTATTTGATGTTTTTATAATCCAAAAATACGGCCCTTCGTCCTTCGCGGAGGGCTTTTCTTTGATATTTTGTTTGAACCCAGTCTGATGGTTCGTGCTTCCAGTCATTTCCGCACGTCGCGGTCCATTCAAATAACGGACAAGCGTGAAGTTGTCTTAGCGTCCAATGCTTATAGACTTTATGATCTGTGGCAATTCTTAAAATTCCGCCCTTTTTCAGACAACGAGATAATTCTTGTAAATTTTCCGGATTTACAAAGCGGCGATTGGCGTGACGCTTTTTGGGCCACGGATCCGGAAACAGCAAAAAAACTTTATCTAAGAAGTTATCGGGTATTCTTTTGAAAAGAAGACGTATATCATTGTCAAAAATGCGAATGTTATCTGTTCTTTCGCTGCTTAATTTAATCGTTTCAGGCAGTTCATCTTTGATTTTAATTCCGGTTATTAAGGAGAGCAAATTAGCAACACCGTTTTGAAAAACTTCTGCTCCGATAAAGCCGACTTTAGGATTACGAAGTGCTTGCTCTGCCAAATGTTCACCATTTCCAAATCCTATTTCCAGATATATTTTTTCGACAGGTTCACCAAACATCCGATGAGAAAGCTCTGTTGTTTCAGAGATACGCAGATGTGGCAAAAAATCAGTTAAAAGGGTGCTTTTGGCGCAACGAATGGTTCGGCCTTTACGACGCCCGAAAAACTTTGGAATATTTTTTTGCTGGCTTTGATACATTATTCGTCGTCATCTTCGTTTGAATAAACCGTTTTTGACAGGGCGACAATCAGTTCAAACAAATGTTTTGCGGCTTTGCGATTTGGAATTTTGTAATAGGCTTTCACCAATTCTATTGTTTCTTGACGGGACATAGGATCAGAGGCAAAATCTGTTGTTTCTTCTTCCAGATAAATTTTATTATCATCGGATATGCTGAATGAACGAGGACTTTGGTTGGCCACATCCTTATCCATATCTTCATAGAAAAAGCTGATGGGTGCTTCTAAAACTTTACTGATATCCCATAACCGACTTGCTCCGACACGGTTCATTCCTTTTTCGTATTTTTGAACTTGTTGAAAGGTTAATCCCAGCATACTGGCTAATTTTTCCTGGCTTAAGCCTAATAATGTTCTTCTTAACCTAATCCGGTTGCCAACGTGAATGTCAATAGGATTAGGTTGCCCGTTTGGTGTTCGCCCACGGCATATTTTTCTTGAATTTTCAGCAGTCATTTTTCTCATACCCCAAAAGACCTTTATCAGCAAATAAAGGTAGTCAATCTTTTATCTTTTTCTATAATATTTTATATTCTGAAAAAAGCAAATAATAATTTCCTATTTCTCTGCTTTTTCTACATTGATTTGAAAATATGTCAAAATTGCAGAAGTCAGTATAGCTATAACAGCCAAGAATAAGGGAAGAATATTGCCTAAATGGTTATAGAGTGTATCAACAGTCAATTTTTGAGGAAGATTTGCATCAAGAACACCTTGCGTATTCAGGTCTAACTTTTGGACAATCTTTCCGTAACGATTAATGATGGCACTTATTCCGCTGCCGGCATTACGAACAATTGTTACACCCTCTTCAACAGCCCTCATCTGAGCTGCAACAAGGTGTTGATGCGGACCTGAACTGATACCGTACCATCCGTCATTTGTCAGATTTATTATCCAATCCGGTTTTTCTTTGTTTGTCATAATGTGATGAGGAAAGATAATTTCATAACAGATTTGAATAGAGAAAGGAGGTATTGACTCTATGTGAATGACCTTAGGACCGCTACCGGCTTCTAAATTAGAGATAATATTCGTTACGGGGCGAATAAAATCAGGTAACCATTGGCGAAAAGGGATATATTCACCGAAAGGAACAAGGTGACTTTTGTCATAGAAGTCTTCTATATTTCCTTTGGAATTTACGACAAGAGAGGAATTATAAGGTTTCCAGCCGCCATAATAGTCATCTTGATAACGAATAACACCGGTTGTCAGGTAAGTGTCTTCAGGCAAGATATTTGCTATTTGTTGAGCGGCCTCTTTGTTTAAATCGAGAGGGTAGGGACTGGCCGTTTCACTCCATATAATCATAGAAGTTTTATCAGAAAGATGTTCTTTACTTAAATCAAGATGCTTTTGAAAGTGTTCGTTTCTTAAGTCTGCCGACCATTTAATCGCTTGCGGAATATTGGGCTGGACAAGTCTGATTTTAACAGGACTGTTTTGTGTGTCTGATAATTGCGCTATGCGATAGTTTCCATATAAATAGAGAAAAGATATAATTGTAAGCGGAATGCAAAAAATCCCTATTTTTTGTTTAAGAGAAAAAGAAGGGCGATACAGGGCCGGTGAACTTGCCGCTAAAATCATCAGAAATGAAAGACCATAAGTACCGACGACCGAGGAAAATTGAATTAAGTTTAAATTAAAAGCCAAAGTCGTACCAAGTAGATTCCACGGAAATCCGGTGAAAAGCCAACTGCGAATCCATTCGAAAATGACAATCCATCCGGCTAATGCCAGATAGCGTGCAAAAGAAGAACCTGCCAGTCTGCTCAATAATGTCGGAAAACCGATAAATAAGCCAAAAAAACTTCCGGAGGCAATAAAACAGATTGGAACAATCCAACCTGTTTTCAGCGGATTTATAAGGAGAGCATTATTAATCCAGAATAAACTGAAAGCAAAAAATGAAAAACCAAACCAGTATCCTGCTAAAAATGCCTGTTTGCAGTTTTGTGTCGTTTCTGTTAAATAAAATAATCCGCTAAAAGCAATAAAGAGCAAATACCAATGGTAAAAAGGGGGTAATGTTTGTACCGCAATCCCTCCCAGTAAAAAGGCAAGTATTTCTTTATGTTCATATATTTTAATTGGCAGAATTTTCATTTTTTTCTTCTGTCGGTTTAATCATAAAAATTTTCTTAATGCGGCGAGGATCCGCCTCAATAATTTGAAAATTAATTCCGTGCGCATCGGTTATAATTTCATTTTTGGCAGGAATACGTTGTGCTAATTGAAAAACATAGCCGCCCAGCGTATCTACCGGAATATCTTCATCATCATTTCCTGATTTTAAATCTATTCCCGTTATTTCTTTAACTTCATCTAATTCTGCGCGGGCATCGGCTAAAAAGCCATTTCCTTGAGCTTTTATGGTGTGCTTTTCTTCGTAGTCGTATTCATCCTCGATGTTTCCGACAATCTCTTCCAATAAATCTTCAATTGTTACCAGACCATCAACGCCACCGTATTCGTCAATTACAATTGACATGTGAATTTTATTGGATTGCATATCTTTTAGCAAATCAAGGATTTCGATATCCGGTGAAATAAAGTGAACATCGCGACATAAAATATCTTTAACCGGTGTTTGAATATTTCCTTTGAGTAAATTTTTGGCTAAGTCGATAATATGGACAATACCGACAATATCATCCAGAGAATCGCCATAAATAGGAATACGGGAGTGACCTTTTGACAGCATCAAATTTGCTAAATCGCCAATTGTTCCATCTTTATGAAAAGCAATGATGTCAGCTCTTGGAACCATAGCAAAACAGCACTTTTTATCTTTCAAATCCAAAACATTATTGAGAATAAGCTGTTCGTGTTCACTAATCGCTTCATCTCCTTCCGGACCAGCCTCTTCAATGAGGTCTTCAATTGTTTCACGAACATCTTCTTTGTCCTTACGAAAAATATGTTTCAAATGGCAGAAAAGTTTGTTTTGCGGGCGTATGTCATCAGGCATAATTAGCGTTACTCCTTGTAGGGGTTGTTTATATTTAATTTTTGTAAAATTTCAACTTCAAGACTTTCCATTATTTCCGCTTCGTCATCTTGAATGTGGTCATAGCCGAGTAAGTGTAGCACACCGTGCGTTAATAAATGGCAAAAATGATCATGTAATGATATTTTTTTTATATCGGCCTCTTTTTGCATCGTTTCTAAAGCAATAATCATATCACCCATTTCAAAAGATGATTCTGTTTTGGTGTCATTTATAAAATCAGGATCATCAATATTTGCAAAGGATAAAATATTTGTTGCTTTATCTTTGTTTCGAAATTCTTTATTTAAAGCGTGAACCTCAGAATCATTGCTCAGGCACAGATTAAATAAAAAAATTTTTTCCGGTTTAAGAAAAGATTTATTTGTCTTGGGTAAGGCGCAATTAACCGCAAGAGAAACAACATTTTCCGCCAAAGGCTGATGGTCCGGCAAGGCTGTTTCCCATAGCGGTTCATTGAGACAGATATAAACCTCGGTCTTAATCATGCTTCTTGTCTTCATATGCCTTGACAATCTTAGCGACTAAACCGTGACGAACGACATCATTAGCGCTGAACGTAACAGAACTTATGCCGTTTATCTTAGTCAATGTATGAATGGCGTCTTTTAATCCGGAATCAACACCGCGGGGTAAGTCAACCTGACTTAAGTCTCCGTTAACGACCATTCTTGAATTTTCGCCAAGACGTGTCAAAAACATTTTCATTTGCATCGGAGTTGTGTTTTGAGCTTCATCCAAGATAACAAAAGCATTGGATAAAGTGCGTCCGCGCATAAATGCCAGTGGTGCAATTTCAATTTCACCGATAGCCAGTTTCTTATCAACCTGCTCAGCGGGAAGCATTTCGTATAAAGCGTCATATAAAGGCCTTAAATAAGGATCAACTTTATCTTTTAAATCTCCGGGTAAAAAGCCCAAGTTTTCTCCGGCTTCAACTGCCGGACGAGATAGAATGATTTTATCGATTTTTCCTTCCAACATCATAGAAACAGCCAAAGCAACGGCTAAATAAGTTTTACCGGTACCGGCAGGCCCTAATCCGAATACAAGTTCATTTTGCATCATTTCCTGAATGTATTGAGCTTGGGTGGCAGATCTCGGGTAAATATGGCGTTTTTTCGTTTTTAAAACCAATTCACTTAAATTTTCGGAAACTTCCTTTTCTCTTCCGTCACCGCATAATCTTAAAGCGGCTTTAACTTCCTGTTCGTTAATGTCAATTCCTCGGCTGACTTTATTATACAGTAATTCAATGGCATTTTTGGCCTGTTCAATAGCTTCTTTATCGCCACTGACAGTTATTTGATTTCCAAAAGAACCGATTTCCACGTTAATCATTTTTTCGATTAAGCGTAAATTGCTGTCTTGCGGACCGACAAGTTGTTGAATAAGTTGATTATTAAATAATTCAAAATTGAGTTCTGCCATCGTTTTTCCTCCTTTATCAAACAGCCTTGCCACTTAGTGAATTGGTGGTTGCATCTGTAATTTTTATGTTAATAATTTTATTTAAATTTTCTTTGGGTAATTCAGCGTGCAGATTTTGCATATATGGCGTGCGCCCGATGAGTTGTCCGCTATGGCGGCCTTTGTTTTCAAATAAAACAGGCATTACTTTGCCGATGCAGGCGCGGTTGAATTTATCTTGATAATCAAATAATAAATTTTGTAAAATTTCAAGCCGCTCTTTTTTGACTTTTTCTTCTATTTGATGGGGCATTACAGCTGCAGGCGTCCCCGGACGTTTGCTGTATTTGAAAGAAAAAGCCTGAATATATTTTACTTTATTGACGACATCTAACGTGTCTTGAAAATCACGATCCGTTTCTCCCGGAAACCCGACAATAAAATCAGAAGACATACCGATATTCGGATTTGCCTGATATAACTTATCGATAATCTGCAAATAGTCATCTTTGGTGTGTCGGCGGTTCATGGCTTTTAAAACGGAATTTGAACCGGATTGAATCGGTAAATGTAAATAAGGCATTAATTGCGGTATGTCTTTATGACAAGCAATCAAGTCATCAGTCATATCTGCCGGATAAGAGGTTGTGTAACGGAGCCTCTTAAGACCGTCTAATTCTGACAGACGATGTAATAAGTATGCTAAATTTCTTTCTTTTCCCTGTTCATCTTCACCGTGGTAAGAATTAACATTTTGCCCGAGTAAATTAAGTTCAAGACTTCCCGTATCAATTAATCTTTCAGCTTCTTGTAAAATTTCAGCAATCGGACGAGAATATTCTACGCCACGGGTATACGGAACAACGCAATAGGTACAAAAATTATTACATCCTTCTTGAATGGCCAAATAAGAGCAAGCGCTCTCGGATTGGTTTTGTGGCAGAAAATCAAATTTAGATTCCGGAGGAAATTCGGTGTCAATAACGGATATTCCTTTTTTGCGGGCAATCTTTGCTAAAATTTCAGGTAATCGATGGTAGGTGAGCGGCCCTGTGGCAAAATCCACAAAAGGGGCTCGTTTTGCAATTTGTTCGTCTTCTGCTTGAACAACACACCCACATACGCCGATAATTGTATCTTTGCCCTGTTCTTTGCGTTCATTTTTTATCAGGAGTGCTCGTCCTAAATCTGAAAACACTTTTTCTGCTGCTTTTTCTCTGATATGGCAGGTATTGAAAATGACGATATCCGCATTAGGTTGCGAAGATGCTTCCTGATATCCTAAGGATTGTAATATACCGGCGATGCGCTGTGAATCGTAGACATTCATTTGGCAACCGAAAGTTTTAATGTAATATTTCTTACTCACTTTATTCTCATAATACGTTACTATCCTTTCAGTGTACGTTATATTTAGCATTTTTTCAAATATTATTTATGTTTTTTTCTAAAATATTGTGTTTCTTTGATGATGTGATATCTTTTTTTATTGCAGAAAGAAATAATTAGATGATAAGATAAAAGCAAATTCAGATGAACATAGGAGCAAAAAATGGCAAAAATCAGTGTTAATCTAAATGAAAAATTTATTGATAGGATGGATTGGGCGCAAAAAGAATTTTTCCTGCAGGCTCTGGTAAAAATGGCCAGTATAGACGGTCACTTTGATGAGTGTGAGAAAATGTTTATCTTAGATATGGCTGATGAAATGCAAGTTGCCCCTTCTGTTGCTCAGCAAATCGTTGAAAATCCTACTGAGGATGCTTTTATATTTGAAAAAGCTTCATCACTAAACAATCGTGTAGTTGCTTTGGAATTAATCAAGGAAATGTGTTTGTTAGCACATTCCGATGATGATTTATCTGATAAAGAAACAATTTTTATCGGTAAATTAGGGTTGGCAATGGGTGTCGAACTGGAAAAAATAGAGCAAATAAGTAATTGGGTTATTGATTATCTGATATGGTATGGACAAGGTAAAATTATTTTTGAAAGAGTGTAAAATATATCCGGAGAACTAATATGGAAGAAAATGTTTTAGCTAAAAATAATCGAAATATGTATTCTGCAGCCGATTCATATCATGATGTTTACCAACGAGTTGTGCAAGCCAAACAACCGGAACCTCGTTCTCTTATTGCTAAAGGGGTAGAATTGAGCACAAGTATTACAGATAAAAGTAAAGTAGCTGAATTAACGGATAAAGCTTTGCGAGGAGAAAAAGTGGCTCAAAACGGAAATTATGATGTGTTTCTGTTTGGTATTGCAGAATCTCTGGAAAAAATAAAATGTGAAACATCTTCCATTAACGAATATTTCGGTTGGATAGATGAAACACAACAGATTATGGATCATATGACGGATGGTTGTGTTACACCCGAAGATTTAGCTGAAAAAAAGGAATTTATTGCCAACTCATGGCAACGTGAAGCTGAAATTCTGATTTGTTTAGGTCTGTATGAAAGAAGTAATAACCCTATGGCCGCTCAGCGAGTCAGCGAAATGACAATGAAACTGAAAAGATTGCGTCAACTGAGAAGCGCTCTCATTAATAATACAAAAAATAAACCTGATAAAGAACCTTTAACGCCCCAAGAAAAAGCGCGTATAACGGCATTGATTCAAACCTTGAGAAGAATGCGTCAGGCTGATGAAAACGGTGATTATAATAATGCTGAGATTGAGAAGGAACTGAGTTCTTTTAATGCTGCCCATATCAACGATGTCGAATTTTATTCGGGGTATAGTTTCTATACGCGGCTCTTAGACGATCAGCGCACGAGAGATATTCAAAAATTACGCATTAGAACAATTGATCATGTTGAGCAGTTGGATAAACTGCGTCATACCAATGAAAGCAAAGATGATGTTCGTCAAGTGATTCTCCGCCTTACCGGACGTAAAAGTCAGGACGCTGATCATCTTGATAAGGTAAAATCCAATGAATTTATGTATTCTCATCATAGACAAGCCTTTGATATTGAAAGATTTAAACGCCTTAAGGAAATGAAAGAATATGATTATTTTGGTGAATAATGACATTTTATTGTGTATCATCAGAAAGAAATATTGCCAAGTTGAATAAGCTGTCTTATATATAAAGTAATTATTCTTTTTTTAGGAGACAGTTTATGGGTGTTATTTTAGAGCCGTTTATTTTTGTTTTAGCTTTTTTGGCTGATATTTATTTTAAGGTTGTTGTTGTGGAAATTGTTCTGCATTGGTTAATTCATTTTAAAGTTTTAGAAGCAGAAAATAAGTATGCTAAAAAAACAATGGAAATATTGGAGCAATTGACAAAGCCAGTTTATGATAAAATCAGTGCCAAACTTCCCAAATTATCCGGTTTAGATATATCTCCGTTTGTTTTGCTGTTGATTTTAATGTTTTTCAGCCGAATTTTGCATAATTTACAAGATTTGCTGTCAGTTTAATTCGTGGTATATGATATTTTAGATTCCGCAGTAATGTTACGAGTTAGGCTGATGCCTAACTCGTCTTCGTGTCGGGTAAACGGTTTATTTAATGATGCAGATGGAACAGAGTTTCTGAAATTATGCGTTGTCAGTGTTCCCGAGAAGGGAAAGGCAAATAAAGAATTAATTTTGTTTTTGGCAAAAAAGATTGGTATAGCCAAGGCACAGATTGAAATTATTAGCGGGGAATTGGATCGTTACAAAAAAATAAGAATATCCGGAGATGTTAAAATTTTGGAGGCGAAGATACAGCAATTGGTAGCGGAGGCAATAAAATGACGGCTTTAGTCATTGACGGTAAAAAAATAGCTCAGCAACTGAGAAATGATTTGGCTCAAGAAGTGAAATCATATAGCAAACGTCCTTATTTGGCCGTTGTTTGGGTAGGAGATAATGAGGCCAGTGGTGTTTATGTCAGAAACAAGCAAAAAGCTGCTTTGGAAACGGGGATAAATTGCAAAATTTATCATTTGGCTGAGCATACGCCGGAGCAAGAAATCATCAGCCTTGTTCAAAAATTAAATCGCAACTCTGCAGTTGATGGGATTATCGTGCAATTACCGTTACCGAAACACGTCAATACACGGAAAATTCTGGAAACAATATATTCATCAAAAGATGTTGATGCTTTTAAGGCCGTTAAGGTTGGTGAATTATGGAAAAATATTGCTCGGTGGTCATCTGCTACACCGGAAGGTGTGATCTGTTTGCTTAAAATGGTTTGTCCGAGCTTAGCCGGAAAACACGCTGTCGTTATCGGACGATCTGATATTGTCGGTAAGCCGATGGCTGCAATGTTGCTTAATGAAGATTGTACGGTAACAATGACACATTCTAAAACCGTTGATTTGCCAACTATTACTAAAATGGCAGATATTTTAGTGGTTGCCTGCGGTTCTCCAAAGCTCGTTAAAAAGAATTGGGTTAAAAAGGGAGCTGTTGTTATTGATGTCGGCATTTCAAAAGTTGATGGAAAACTTGTCGGTGATGTTGATTTTGATGAGGTAAAGGAAGTGGCCTCGGCTCTTACTCCGGTTCCGGGCGGTGTTGGTCCGATGACAATTGCTATGCTGTTGAAAAATACGGTCGAAGCAATGAAAAAAAGACGCAAGTTGTAAATGGTTTTATAATCGGATAGCTATGCTGTAATTTTCGGAAACAGCTATATATTTTCTCTCAATCAGAGGAGAAAATATATGGAAAAATCCGGAACAATATGTGTTTTTAGTGAAGATCCGAATATTTTATATGAGCAAACAGCTCACTTATCGGATCGTAATTATTTAGTTTTTTCGACATCTAATATTTATAAATTTGCTAAATATTCTCGGGAACTTCAGCCTGATTTGATTATTTTTGATGTTGATGCATCAGCATTGCAAAATGATAAGGTTATGCAGTATCTTCAACATTATCGTAATTATAAACACAAGCCTGTTTTGCTGATAGGGTCTAATTTTGACAGATGTTATCAGGGTGTTGCTCATTATGAGCAAAAGCCTTGTTCTTTCGCCCGACTTGATGAAATTATCGATAGCTATTGCCGGGGAGAGCAAAAACATGATGTTTTGTTAATTGATGATTGCGTCAATAAAGATGATAAAATCAGAGAAGCTATTTTAGGACAGAATTTAAGTTGCTTTGAGGTTAGTGATACAAATGCGGCACGAAAATATTTGCTTAAAAATAATCCTCGCTGTATTTGTCTTAATTTACCTTATGATAAATGCACACAGGTTGAACCTAAAATTGAACACCAAAAAATTTTTTTTGTGGACAATTATACGCAAGTTAAAAATTTAGCTAGGCTTATTTAAAGAATATGGTATACCTCAGAAATAATCTTTATGAGGAAATATTATGTCTTTAAATAAGTTTATCCATCAGGTATATAACAAAGTCATAGAAGTTTCTGCTCGTCCTAATGCGATGTTTTGGCTGTTTATTGTTGCGTTTGCGGAAAGTTCGTTTTTTCCTATTCCTCCGGATATTATGATTATTCCTATGATTTTGGCAACGCCAAACAAAGCTTGGAAAATTGCGGGATGGGCAATGTTTGCAAGCGTTTTGGGCGGTTATGCCGGATATGCTATCGGGATGTTTGGTTATGAGGTTATAGCAAAACCCCTAATCGCTTTTTACGGATACACAGACGCTTTTCAAGAATTTAGCCGCTATTATCATCAATGGGGAGCTTGGATTGTGTTTATGGCAGGTTTAACACCTTTCCCTTATAAAGTTATTACAATTACAAGCGGTGTTTTGGGACTTAATATATGGATATTTGGGTTAGCTTCTCTTTTAGCCAGAGGCGGTAGATTTTTTGTTATTGCTTTTCTGCTGAAAAAATTTGGCGAACCGATGAAGGTTTTTATTGAAAAAAATTTAGGCATTTTATCAATAGCCTTTGTTGTTTTGCTTTTTCTTGGTTTTTATCTTATAAAATATTTATAAAAAAAGCTCTCGGAAGAGAGCTTTTTTTAGTCTTTATGACGGAAAGTAATTCGCCCTTTTGTTAAGTCGTAAGGTGTCATTTCAATATCAACCTTATCTCCAACCATAACGCGGATACGAAATTTGCGCATTTTTCCGGCCGTATGGGCTAAAATTTCAACACCATTCTCCAGTTTAACACGGAACATAGCATTAGGTAATTTCTCAATTACTTCTCCTGTTAATTCCAGAAGTTCTTCTTTACTCATTAAACATTCCTTATCATTTTTTATAATTTTTTTTCTATATAAATCAAAAAATTAATTTTTGCAATTTATTTCTTAGTGTTATAAGGAATTTTTAACTTAAAAGAGGTTCCTTTTCCGACTTCTGAAGTTGCTTTAATATCGCCGCCGAAAGTATGGAGAAGTGATTTTACAATAGGCAGTCCTAAACCGGTATGCTCTTCTGAAGACATTCTGCTGAAGAAAGGCTCAAAAATATGCGCTAAACTTTCCGGTTCAATTCCTTTTCCGGTATCATCAATTTGAATGTTGATGTATTTTGGTGTCGTACTTAAGAAAAAGCTTAACAATCCCCCATTAGGCATCGCTTTGATAGCGTTTTGTGCTAAGTTTAGGATAATCATTTTAAAATCTGTTTCATTACCGATTAAAACAGGAATTTCGCCCTCATGGTTGATTTGAATTTTAATGCCGTTATGTGTTGCTTCATAATCAAGCAGGGCACAGATTTCATCAATTGCTTCCAAGCAATTTATTTTTTGCGTCGTTGTCGGGGCTGCTTTTGCAATTTTTAAAAGTCTTTCAGGAATTTTAATGCATTCCAATAATTGATTGTATAATAATTGGCTGTATTTATTTTTGTCGGCAGCTTTCATTTTGCTGTTTAGGATATTTTCAAAAATCAGGCGCATAGAACCTAAATTGTTTTTGATTTCGTGAGCCAGTGCAGTGGTCAAAAAACCAAGAGAAGAAATCTTTTGCTGGTGAGAAAAGCGGATATCATTGCTTAAATCTCTGAAGGATTCAATAATTAACGGTTGATTAAGGGTATTAATTTTTGAAGCATTGACAGATAAGTATTGTTTTTTTCCAAACGGTAATTGTTGTATAAATTTTAAATTATCCTGCATTTTCAGTTCCTGTAAAGGACAATGCGACATAGAATTTGGGCAAGGCGTTTTCCTGCGTAGTAAAGAAGTATAACACTTAGCACACTTTTCGGCTGAATTGCTGATTTGCTCGAGATTATCTTGGTATGTTTTGTTCGTTAAGAGGATATCTCCTGAAAAATTAAGAACACGAATAGCATCAGGAATACCATCAATAATGTTTTGTAAAAATTCTTTTTGTTGCTTTGTTTCTTTAATATGGGCTTCTATGCTATCCAGCATTTTATTGTAAGTCAGTTCTAAATCATTTAATTCATCGTGGATTAGGCGAGGCGGTAACTGAAGTCTTTGTTTGTATATACCTTGCTGAACAGCTTGGTTGATTTGACCGAAATAGCGAATAGGGAGCAATATTAAACTGTGCAAGAAAACAATCATTAAAATAATCATTATGGCAAAAAAAGTAAGACAAGCCAGCACCATATATAAATTTGTTTGTAAATTCTTATAGCGGCTGGCGTCTTTCCCTTTAATTGTTGCGGGTATATAGGCAGAAAGATTTAAATCTTTAGTATCAACGTTTTGGCTTTTTTCTGATTTTACTTGGTTAAAATGATATAAAAGTTCATTATATTGCTGATTTTTCATATGGAGATACATTTGATCTTCTTGCAGACGACTATTGTATAGCGTGTATAATGTATAACCAAAAATACCGAAACACACTACAAAAAATATGACAATGGCAAAAATAATTTTTTTGTTAAGGCTGGAAAACATATTGTAACTCCGGTTGTTAGTTCTTATTTAATAATTATACCCTTATTATATTAATAAATAGAAAACAAACAGAGAGAATAGAAGATGGAACATAATGCAGAAACAGATGATATGAAAAATGAAACTTTAGAAGATTTGTCCTTTGATATTGACCTATGCTTTCCGCAGTCTGCCGTTTTTATAAAAGAAGATGAACAAAACGGAAAATTCTTTTGGGGAATATATGATTCGGAGGGAACAAGGCTTGCTGTAACAGACAATCGCGAATGTGCTTTTGCAATTGCAAGACAAAATGATTTCTTTCCAAATAGTGTTCATTAAAAAAAAGCTCCTTCAATAGGAGCTTTTTTTTAATTATTTAATAAAGCGTGGATTTCTTCGGTACTCTGAGCTTCTCGAATTTTATTGATTAAACCGTTATTTTTCAAAATACGAGAAACTTGGGCTAATGCAGTTAAGTGATCAGCACCACTGCTCTCCGGAGAGAGCAATAAAAAGACGACATCCACCGGTTTATTGTCTATGGATTCAAAATCTATCGGTGTGGACAGTTTAGCGCAAAATACATACACTCTATCCAATTCTGCCAATCTTCCGTGAGGGAGAGCTACACCGCCGCCAAAACCTGTCGAACCAAGATTTTCTCTTTCCAGAATTGTATCAAAAATTGTTCGATCACTGATTTTAGTAACAGATGCGGCAAATTCAGCAAGCTCTTGTAAAAGGTTGCGTTTGTTTTTAGCCTTTACCGACAGTAAAATAGAATCGTTAGGCATTAAGTCCGAAATTTTCATTTGATGACCTTAATTTGTTAATTTGCGCTTTTAGGTTCAACCCAACCGATATTACCGTCTTTACGACGATAAACCATACTGATGTGATTGTTTGCGCTATTACGGAACATTAAAGCACATTCATTAACTAAATCCATATGCATAACAGCTTCACTAACCGTACATACAGGAATGTTTGCTTCTGTTTCAGCAATTGTCAACGGTGCGCTTTCATCAATTTCCATTTCATCGGCATTAATATGCAAAGAATAAACAGACTCATTGGCAATCTCTGCTTCAGCCAAACCTGTTTTACCTTTGTGATCATTTAATTTTGTTTTATGACGGCGCAGGCGTGTTGCAATGTGAATGTTAGCATCGTCAAAAGCAGAATAAGGATCACTGGCAATACCAGAACCTTTGAGGACAATGTTGCGAGCAGGGTGAACGGTTACTTCAGCGCTAAAATTATCCCCTTCTTTTGAAAAGGCAACGGTACAGCTGATCGGTGCCGGAAAATATTTGTTAACGGAAGCTAATACGCCTTCTTCAACATGTGAACGAAGTTTTTCGCCAATATCTACTTGTTTGCCAGTTAATGTAATTTGCATAATTTTTCCTCATCTAAATTAATAAAAATTCTACCATATCAATTTATCATTTTGAGATATGGATTTCAATCAGTAAAGTAAATAATAACAGATTTGTTTAAAAGTCAAGCAATAAAAATTAAAGCTTTACTTTCCGGAGCCGGCGTTTTCTTTGCGCCGAGGTTGGAATTTTCATTTCGTCGCGATATTTTGCCACTGTGCGTCGTGCAATTTTAATACTTTGTGCGGCCAAGCATTCAACAATTGCATCATCAGATAAAATGTGATTGCCTTCTTTTTCTATAAGCTGTTTTATTTTATACTTAATACTGGTTGTCGATGTTTGGTTATCCCCGTTATACATTCCGGAAGCATTACTGAAAAAGTATTTCAGTTCGAAAATACCGTTAGGTGCTCGCATATATTTATGTGAAGTAACACGGCTAACCGTGCTTTCGTGCATTTCAACGGCTTCGGCAATATCTCTCAGTAACATTGGTTTTAAATGATTTATTCCATATTCAAAGAAATCCCTTTGGTAGCGAATAATTTGTTCGCAAATTCTTAAAATTGTATCAGCTCTTTGGTGTAGGGCTTTTACGAGAAAATGAGCGTTGCTAAGCTGTTCTTTTAAATATTTGTGCGTATTTTTATCCGAATCAGTTAAATTTATCCGGCGTTTGTATTCTTGATTAATAAGAACCCTCGGTAAGGTATCTTGATTAAGCTCTACGGTGTATTCCCCGTATTTTGAGCGATGGACATAAACATCGGGAATGATATAACTGTTGTTGTCTGATTGATATTGAGCTAACGGTTTGGGATTAAGAGATTTAATATCCGTTATCATAGTGGCTATATCTTCATCATTTGCCCGACATATTTTTTTTAAGCTTTTCAGATCGCCTTTTGCTAATAATTCCAGATGATCTAAAAATGTAAGCATCATTTCATCTAAGAGATTTTTATCTGCCAATTGTATTCTTAAACATTCTTTTAACGATGTTGCAAAAACACCTGCCGGTTCGAAAGTTTGCAAAGTGTTTAGTATCGTCGTCAGATGTTTTTCATCTATTTTGAGTTGTTCGGCAATCAGATGTATGTTTCCCGTGAAATAACCGGCGCCATCTAAAAATTCAGTCATTCGCGAAGCGATTAACCTATCTTTTGGTTTTGTGAAATATTGTTCTATTTGTCGGTTTAAAAGGTCGTATGCGGATTCTTCCGCATGTGCGTGTTGCTCCAAATAATCAAAATCATCATTATCGGGAGACAGTGATGCGTTATAATCCAGCCAAGACGGTTCATATCCTTCCCGATCACTTCCGGCATCATCAAATGCATTTTCATAATCGATGTCTTCTGCAAATTGTTCCTCATCTTCCGGATGTTGATCATAGTCATCAATTGTTTGATCAGAAATATCCGAATCATTCAGCTTATCTTCTTCTTTTTCTAAGAGAGGATTTGATTCCAGTTCTTTTGCAACAAGTTCGCCGAGTTCCAGATTGTTCATTTGCAGCAAGTTGATTGCTTGCCGGAGTTGTGGCGTCATCAACAGCGATTGGGATTGTTTTATTTCAAGCTTTGGAGAGACAGCCATAATGGTTAACTGATGTTACATTGAGAAGTTATCGCCAAGATATACTTTGCGGACTTCTTTATTGTTGACAATTTCTTCCGGTGTTCCCTCCATTAATACCGAACCGCCGTGTAAAATATAAGCTCTGTCCGTGATGTCGAGAGTTTCTCGAACATTGTGGTCGGTGATTAAAACGCCCAAGCCTCTTAATTTAAGCTGAGAAACTAAATTTCTGATTTCTCCGACGGCAATAGGGTCAATACCGGCCAAAGGTTCATCAAGCAAAATAAAGGTTGGTTGGCTGGCTAATGCACGTGCAATTTCCAAACGTCTTCTTTCACCGCCCGATAAGGCAATTGCCGGAGATTTTCTCAAGTGAGCGATGGAAAACTCAGATAAAAGTTCTTCCAACATATTTTCACGTTTGCTTTCATCATCAATAACAACTTCTAAAATGGCTTTTATATTATCTTCAACGGAAAGAGAACGGAAAATAGATGCTTCTTGCGGCAGGTAGCCGATCCCCATACGGGCACGACGATACATCGGTAAATTTGTAATGTCCTGTCCGTCAATATGAACATCACCGTAGTCCGGTGTAATTAATCCGGTAACACAATAAAAACAAGTTGTTTTACCGGCACCGTTCGGCCCTAACAAGCCGACAGCTTCACCTCGTTTTACATTAAGAGAAACATTGCGTAAAACAGGACGGTTCTTATATTTTTTACCGATATTGAAAACTTCTAAGGTTGATACGGATGTGTTGTTATTTTTTCTCATTTTTCTTCTTTCTTTTTGTTATGAAAGACACCTGTAACGCGTCCCTGTTTTTTTGCCGGTAATACACGGCTTATCCCTGTGTTTAAATCCGTTTCGGCATAATCGCCGTTAAGGATATTATCTTCTTGATGAATGACAACATTATCATATATTCTGAGCTTATTTTCAACAGGAAAATATGTTCCTCGTTTTCCAACCACGGTTCCTTGATTGTTTACTAATTTTACAGGATCCGTGCCTGAAAAAATTTCAATATGTTCTAATTCTTTTTTGCCGCCAACTTCCTTAAAATAGCTTATCATTTTATTGGCGTAAACGGTATATTCCGGATTTTTTGCAATGACTTTTCCCAAAGCAATAGATTTATTTTCGTTCAGGTAGTAGGTGATATTCTGTGTGGCAGTAATTTCACCTTGTTGGTTAATCAATTTGGCCGGTTTTCCGTATAACACGGCTGTTTTCTTGGGAAGATCGTATTCAAAGTGCGTTCCGTATCCTGTTGAATTATTCATCTCAAGGGAAACATTGTCATTTGCAAGAATTTTTTGAATTTGTGTTTTTTGAGAGCCGTCTTCAAGTTGGACGCGTTCGTAAAAGGCTGTAATTGTATCACCTTTCAGAATATTTCCGTTTTTTTGAGCAACGGCATTCCCGATAGCAATCATTTTTTGTTCGTTACGGTACCATTCCAGTTTCTGATCGGCATCAATTTCAATATTCTGTGCATTAGCCGGCAGCATTTTCAAAAAAAACATAAGCAGGAAAATATGCTTTTTCATCATAATCCCCCTTCAATGTTTTCATCTCGAATGGTGGCATGACTTTTACCGGTATAGATGAGTAAATTTTTATCTTTGTAATACTCAAATCCTTGTGCCGTAATCTTTGCCGTTTCGGAGTTTGTAACGATGGGTCGGACGCCATAAGCTTTTCCCAAATTAAAATCAAAAAACATTTCTGCCGTATTTGCGGTTATTCCGGCTGAATAATCCAGATTGACACCGTCTTGTAATTTAAGCAGTTTGGTATTTTGATTATAGAATCCGAGCGGCGCTTTAATATGAACTTCTTCTTTTTGCTCGGTAGGTAAAGTTCCCGTCGGATTTATCATTTTGATAATCTTTGATCCTGCTTCCGTTTCATCAAGAAAATCAGCATTGAAATTATTGACAATATTTTTGTAGTCCGTGATATAAAATACGCTGTTTTCCATATGAAATTTTTCCAATTCACCTTTTCGAGGCGTAATTAAATCATCCGTAATGCCTCTCAAGTCTTTTTTCAGATGTGGAATAATAATCAGTAAGCCTGTCAGTAAAGCGGCCAGAGCTGGCAAAAACAGCTTGATGTATTTGGCTGTTTTGGTACGAACTTTCCCTACAGACTGATTATTTTTTTCAGACTTTTTCGGGGGGATAAAATAACTATCAATTTTTTTGGAATCGAACACCTAGGCAACTCCGGCATGCAAGCAGTCGTGCAGGTGAATCAACCCTAACGGATGATTATCCTGATCAATAACGAATAATTGTGTAATTTTCTTGGTATTCATAATATTGACAGCTTCTGCAACCAATTTATCCGCGGTTGTCGTTTTCGGGTTTTTGGTCATAACATCAACGGCTTTCTTTTGTAAAATATTATCGGACATAAAACGGCGGAGGTCACCATCAGTGATAATCCCCAACAAATGATTGTCTTTATCAACGATACCGACGCATCCGAGCATCTTAGACGTCATTTCTAACAGCGCCTCCTGCATATCAGCCGTGTCTGCAATAAGAGGCATTTCATCACCCGTATGCATTAAATCTGAAACTTTTTGCAGAAAAGCACCCAATTTTCCACCGGGGTGGCGTTGTTTGAAATCAGTTTTAGAGAATCCTTTGCGTTCTAACAGGCATACCGCTAAAATATCGCCCATAACGGCAGTCGCCGTGGTTGACGAAGTCGGTGCAAGGCCAAGAGGACAAGCTTCTCCGCAATTAGGCAGGCGCAAGAGGTAATCTCCTGCTTTTCCTAAAGAGCTATCCGGATTTTTAGTCATTGCAATGAGGGGAATACCGTAGCGTTTGCAATACACAATGATATCAGATAACTCCTTTGATTCTCCGCCGTTGGAAATCGCAACAACGCAGTCATCTTCTGTCAGCATACCTAAGTCACCGTGGCTGGCCTCTGCCGGATGAACAAAGAAAGACGGTGTGCCGGTTGAGGCAAGTGTGGCGGCAATTTTATTGGCAATGTGACCGGATTTTCCCATACCGGTAATGATAACACGGCCTTTAACGTTTTGCATAATATCCAAAGCTTTGACCAAATCCTCATCAAGAGTTTGACGCATAATGTTGAGTGCTTCAATTTCTTTATCTATGGTTTGATTTGCTGATTTAATATCGTTATGTTCCATTTTCTATAAGTCCTTCAAAAATAATTTGTATGTTCGGAGAGTAGACTTTTCTTGCCGCCTTGGCAAGGAATTTTTGTCGGTTATGCGAAGTGTAAATTTTTTGTAAAAATTTTGACAAAATTGTTGCAATTAAAAAAATAATAGAGTATAAGAGATGGTAATAAAAAATTATTCTAAAATTATGTGTTATGAAAAAAAATTTTGAATTGACTCCTGAACTTTTTAAAAAGTTGCTGGAGGGCAATAAAGAGTCATTTATCGCAGCCTTTAATGAAGAGTATTATCTTTCCAGAAAAGGCATAGAGTGTGTATTCCCACTGCTTGCAGACAACTCCGCTCGTCAAGCGTTCTTTCTCAAAGGGACCTTATCAGAAGATCGTAAAGGTCTTGTTGATGCCCTTAATATCTACTTTCCAGCGTATGATTTTCTATTTGAAAATCAGAAGTATGCTGAGATTGTAGAATTAGGGTATACGGAGGGTGCTCGTTATCTTTGCCAAAAAGGATGTAAAGACTTCTTGGTTAAGTACGCTCAAGTCAATAAAAGCATGAGATTTGCAATTGTTCATGCCTTTTATGAGGAAAAGTTGTGGCTTTCTCTATCCGGGTTTGAGGCAGAGCTTGGGAGGACGGGCGGTTTTTTCAGACTTTCCGGTGTGCTTGCCATTCAAGAGAAAAACGGTCGAAACATTTCGGAAGCGATGAATCTTCTCTACCGTGGGTGTAGGGAGTATGTCGGCGGTTATATTGACCTCGGCAGTATTTATCAGGCACTGAAGAATGATGATGATGTTGCATGGCACCTGAAACACGATGATTATCCGGCTTGGCTGGATTGGAACGGGAGACTGCCTAATGCAGAGGCTTTGATGATTTGGTATTATAAAAACATTAAGGATACAAGAGTTCAAAATGACAAGAAATTTATTTTCAAATGTAAATTTCGCAAAGCTCTCGCAGATCCGAAATTTCCAACCAAATTGGAAGAGATTGAAAAAGCCCTTAATTCTTGATAAAAAGAGGTGTTGAGAAATCAGCACCTCTTTTTTTGTTTATGATTGTCAATTTTGCCAGGTAGGTGTGGTAAGAAAATTTCAGTAATTTAAAATAAAAAACTTTGATGTCCCGAACAGGGCTGTGTAGATTGCGCATTTCTACAACATTTTACATCAAAGTTTCTTAAGTTTAGGTTTCCCTAAAAGATTTTTACCCAATAAAACAACCGGTTTATCTATAGACCAGAGACTACTGTTTTCATCCTTTTTTGTTTTACTCATTCTGACTGGGACGTCACTCCTTTATCACTGCCGTCAGACCGCAGAAAACTAAATTTAGACTTCGTGAAGCTGACAAACTCCATATATCCTTTTCATAGTTACCTTTTCTTTCTGCATCTACTTTGCAAGAGAGAGCACTCACTGCTGGATACTATAATTGGGAATCTCATACAAGATAAAAATAAGGGGCATTACTTATCTTTTCTGTATAGAGTGTCTCATAATATAATTTCGTAGAATAATATATATCTAATTTAGTTACATTTTTAATGTATCATAAAAGTTGCGTTGTGTCAAATATTTTTTTAGGTCTTTTATTTTTTTCTCAAAAAAAGCGTTGACTTATTGGAAATATGAATCTAGTATGCGCAGACTCTTTTGAATAAGGTGTGGGTTTTCTACGCCCTTTTCAGGCAAGAGAAAATAACAATAATGTTTTAATAATAAAAGGAAATTAGTGATGCCTACAATTAATCAGTTAATTCGTAAATCACGAACACCCAAAGTGAAGAGAAACAAAGTTCCGGCTTTGAAAGCGTGCCCGCAAAAACGCGGTGTTTGTACAAGGGTTTATACAACAACCCCGAAGAAACCGAACTCCGCTTTGCGTAAAGTTGCTCGTATTCGCTTGACAAACGGCTTTGAAGTAATCAGCTATATCCCTGGTGAAGGTCACAACCTGCAAGAACACTCAGTGGTGCTGATTAGAGGAGGCCGTGTCAAAGACTTGCCTGGTGTTCGTTATCATATCATTCGCGGTACCTTGGATACTCAAGGTGTTTCTAAACGTCGTCAACGTCGTTCTTTATACGGCGCTAAGAGACCTAAATAGGAGATAAGATAATGTCACGTCGTCATAGTGCTGAAAAAAGAATCGTACTGCCTGATGCAAAATATAACAATCAGGTTGTTGCAAAATTTATTAACAACGTTATGGAAGATGGTAAAAAAGCAGTTGCCGAAAAAATCGTTTATTCTGCTTTTGATATCTTATCCGCAAAAACAAAACAAGATGCTTTAAGCGTATTCAATGAGGCTATTGAAAATGTTAAGCCTGTGGTTGAGGTTAAATCTCGCCGCGTTGGTGGTGCAACATATCAAGTTCCTTGTGAAGTTAGAGCTGACCGTCGTCAGGCTTTGGCAATCCGTTGGATTATTGCTGCCGCTCAGAAACGTTCTGAGACAACAATGACCGAAAGATTAGCTAATGAGCTGTTAGACGCTTATGCCAACAAAGGTTCTGCCGTTAAAAAACGTGAAGATACCCATAAAATGGCTGAAGCAAACAAAGCTTTCTCACATTACAAGTTCTAAGATAAGCACAGGAATTAAACAATGGCTCGTACACATAAACTTGAATTGTATAGAAATATCGGTATCATGGCGCATATTGATGCCGGTAAAACCACAACCAGTGAACGTATCCTTTACTATACCGGTCAAACTCACAAAATCGGTGAGGTTCATGATGGTGCTGCCACAATGGACTGGATGGAACAAGAGCAGGAGCGCGGCATTACAATTACTTCCGCTGCAACAACTTGTTACTGGAAAGGACATCGTATTAACTTAATTGATACGCCGGGTCACGTTGACTTTACTGTTGAAGTTGAACGTTCTCTCCGCGTATTGGATGGTGCTATCACCGTATTTGACTCTGTTGCCGGTGTTGAACCGCAATCTGAGACAGTATGGCGTCAGGCTGATAAATATGGCGTTCCTCGTATTTGCTTCTGCAATAAGATGGACCGAATCGGTGCAAACTTCTATCGTTGTTTGGATATGATTGTTGACCGTTTGGGCGCACGTCCGATGGCTTTGCAATTACCAATCGGTGCTGAAGCTGATTTCAGAGGTGTTGTCGATTTGCTTAATATGAATGCAATTATCTACACCGGTGATACAGCAGATTCTCCGATTGAAATTCAAGATATTCCGGCTGATTTGAAAGATAAAGCCGAAGAATATCACCACCAATTAGTTGAAATGGCTGTTGAAGAAGATGAACAAGCTATGGAAGATTACTTGGAAGGTAAAGAAGTTTCTGTCGATACTTTGAAAAAATGTATTCGTAAAGGTGTTTTGAACAGTGATTTCGTTCCTGTTTTGTGTGGTACTGCGTTCAAGAACAAAGGCGTTCAACCTTTGCTCGATGCTGTTATCGACTATTTACCGTCTCCGGTTGATATTCCGTCAATTAAGGGAACGTTGCCGAATTCTGATACTGTTGCAGAAAGAAAACCTGATGACAATGAGCCTTTGGCTGCTTTAGCATTCAAGATTATGAATGACCCGTTTGTCGGTTCCTTAACATTTACGCGTATTTATTCCGGAACAATGACTGCCGGTTCTTATATCTATAACTCTGTTAAAGATAAAAAAGAACGCGTTGGTCGTATGTTATTGATGCATTCTAACAAACGTGAGGATTTGAAAGAAGCTCATGCCGGTGATATTATCGCCTTGGCCGGTTTGAAAGATACCACAACCGGTGATACTTTGTGTGATGCAAACAAACCAATTGTTTTGGAAAATATGGAATTCCCAGATCCTGTTATTGAGTTGGCTGTTGAACCAAAAACGAAAGCCGATGTTGAAAAAATGGGCTTGGCTTTAGGTCGTTTGGCAATGGAAGATCCGTCTTTCAAGGTCAGTTCTGATCCGGACAGCGGTCAAACCATTATTAAAGGTATGGGTGAATTGCACTTGGATATTATTGTTGACCGTCTGCGTCGTGAATTTAAAGTTGATTGCAATGTCGGTGAACCACAAGTTGCTTATCGTGAAACAATTACCAAACCTTGCGATATTGAATACACTCACAAGAAACAATCCGGTGGTGCCGGTCAATTCGCTAAAGTTAAAATTAAATTTGAGCCATTGGAGGGTTACTCCGGGTTTGAATTTGAAAATACCGTTGTCGGCGGTAACGTACCTAAGGAATATATTCCTGGTGTTGAAAAAGGGTTACGTACGGCTATGGATGCCGGTGTTATTGCCGGATATCCGGTAACCGGTGTTAAATGTACCCTTTATGATGGTGCTTACCACGAGGTCGACTCTAACGTTATGTGCTTTGAAATTGCTGCCCGTGCCGCTTTCCGTGAAGGTATGCGTCAAGCAGATGCCAAATTGTTAGAGCCGGTTATGAAAGTTGAAGTTGTTACCCCTGAAGAATATATGGGTGATATTATCGGTGACCTCAACTCCCGCCGCGGTATGGTTAACGGTATGGATCAAAGAGCTAATGCTCGTGTTGTCGATGCAATGGTTCCTTTGGCTAATATGTTTGGTTATGTAAATACTTTACGTTCTTTATCTCAAGGCCGTGCACAATTCACGATGGTGTTTGATCACTATCAGGAAGTACCGAGAGAGATAGCTGAGAAAGTAAAAGCCAAGAGCGCATAACTCATCTAATGGAATTCTAAGAGTGAAATCCGGTACTCAAATCCTCACGTACTAATATGTACGCTCCGGTTTTCCGTTCCGTGTTTCACTCTTATTATCCTCATTATCTGAGTTCTGCATTAATCTATTATAATTTATGTTTGTTTAATATTTTGGAGAAAAAATAAAATGGCAAAAGAGAAATTTGAGCGGACCAAGCCGCACTGTAACATTGGAACGATTGGTCACGTAGACCATGGTAAAACGACCTTAACGGCAGCTATTACAAAAGTATTGGCTGAAGAAGGCGGAGCAGCATTCACAGCATATGATCAAATTGATAAAGCTCCTGAAGAAAAAGCTCGTGGTATCACCATTTCTACTTCACACGTAGAATATGAAACACCGAACCGTCACTATGCTCACGTAGATTGCCCGGGCCACGCCGACTATGTAAAGAATATGATTACAGGTGCCGCTCAGATGGATGGCGCAATTTTGGTAGTATCAGCAGCAGATGGTCCGATGCCGCAAACACGTGAACACATTTTGTTGGCTCGTCAAGTTGGTGTACCGGCATTGGTTGTTTATATGAACAAAGTAGACCAAGTAGATGATCCGGAATTGTTGGAATTGGTAGAAATGGAAATTCGTGACTTGTTAAGTTCATACGATTTTCCGGGAGATGAAATTCCAATTATTAAAGGATCAGCCTTGGCAGTATTGGAAGACGGCGACAAGACAATCGGTCACGATTCAATCATTGAATTGATGAAGGCAGTAGACAGCTATATTCCGCAACCGGAACGTCCGAAGGATCAACCGTTCTTGATGCCGATTGAAGACGTTTTCTCAATTTCAGGACGTGGTACGGTTGTAACCGGACGTGTTGAAAGAGGTGTATTACACGTAGGTGACGAAATTGAAATCGTAGGTATTAAACCGACACAAAAGACCACATGTACAGGTATCGAAATGTTCCGTAAATTGTTGGATGAAGGTGAAGCCGGCGATAACATCGGTGTATTACTTCGTGGTACAAAGAGAGAAGAAGTTGAACGCGGACAAGTTTTGGCAGCTCCCGGAACAATTACACCGCACACAGACTTCACATGCGAATGCTATATTTTAACCAAAGAAGAAGGTGGCCGTCATACGCCGTTCTTCAGCAACTATCGTCCGCAATTCTACTTCCGTACAACGGATGTAACAGGTGCGATTGAGTTGCCTGAAGGAACAGAGATGGTAATGCCTGGCGATAACATTCGTATGACAGCAAAATTGATTCACCCGATTGCAATGAACGAAGGATTACGTTTCGCAATTCGTGAAGGTGGACATACTGTTGGTGCAGGTGTTGTATCTAAAATCTTGAAGTAAAAACGCGCAAGATGCGTTTCTAATACAGAAACCCGAAAAATTGCTAAGTCATGTACGTTTATGTACACTCCTGTCGCAGTTTTTCGGGTTTCTTATTATAAACAACATCTATCACGTTTTTCTTTTCAAGATTTTT
>JAFUSU010000024.1 GCA_017467515.1 Alphaproteobacteria bacterium | reverse complement strand
ATTGCTTGGGCGATTATTCTGGTTTGTAAGCTCGGTCCTCGCTAACTGCTCTGCGGTCTCTCGTTTTTTTTGCATTCGTCACGGTCACTTCCGCTTCCTTACTCAGCAAAAAAACTTCGCCTGTCGTCAATAAAATGTCCACCGGACATTTTATTGGCCTCCAGCCCGGAGCGCGCCACTTCAAAAACACCCACAAGGGTGTTTTTTTGTATTGCTTGGGCGATTATTCTGGTTTGTAAGCTCGTTCCTCGCTAACTGCTCTGCGGTCTCTCGTTTTATGTGTTGACAAATAATAGGGGTGGTATATTATTTTACAAAAAATAATTTTTGAGGTGATCAATGCTAAGTCCTATTATAAAAAAACATATTATTAAGGCTCTTACCTTTTTTATTTTTCCTAAAATTTTACGTATACAAATTAAACGTCATTTAAGATATTTTTTGGGCTTAATGCCTACCCGCCCCGAATTTTTTTATGAACATTATATTTACTATAAGACAAGACAACATTTTTCTGATACATACCGAAAAGATTTATTTTCATATAGAATTATCTCCTTAGGTTGTAACTGTTTTGCAAGAACAGTTCCCTCTTTATGGGGAATTAAACCTCGCAAAAGCCAAGGAGAAGTCGGTTATCCATTCGATTTAAGCAATAATTATTTAGAAATTATTGCAAAATCAATTGCTAACGATTTTAAAGGGTATTTTAAGACACTGACTTTTGATAATGAATTAAATATATGGGTTACCAATAATCGTATGAGTCAGTTTTGTCACGAACATGATTTAACAAGAAATGACAGAGATAAAATTATCGAGCGTTTTTCTCAAAGAATAAAAAATATGCAATTTGTTCTTCATTCTGATGAAAAAGTCGCTCTTTTTATCAATTATTTTCAGCCTCAATACGCGCCTAATAATTTTCAGGAAACATATAAACTTTATAATAATCTATATAACTCTTTGAAGACTTATCGAGGCGACAGAAAGTTTAAATTTTTAATTGTTGATGCCTTTGGAATGTTAAATAAAGAGCCTCTTTCATCTGAAATAGAACTCTTTTCTTTTAAAAATTTGCCGCAACCGTATGTCTGGCATTTAGACGAATGCAGATGCAAACCGTTCGGGCTAAACTTTGAAAAACAATTTATAGCTAAAGTTTTAGAGTTATTGAATCAGCTACAGCGTTAAATTTGCAAAAGAAACCGGAATGGCTGATTGTATGTCTTCAGCCTTTAGTTCTAAAGTTACCCCTACCTTGCCGCCGCTGACACAAAATGTATCATATAACAAAGCTGTTTTATCTATATAGGTTGGAAAAACTTTTTTCATACCGATGGGTGAGCATCCGCCGTGAATATACCCTGTCAGCGGTGTTAGTTTTTTGAGCGGCATCATTTCTAAAGATTTAATGCCTGCAGCTTTCGCCGCTTTTTTTACATCTAATTCCTTATGCGCAGGAATAACAAATACATAATGTTCGAAAGTATGTTGTTGAGTTGGTGCTTCCGTCACCAACGTTTTAAAAACCTGTTCTACCGGTTTATTCAGATACCCTGCTACAGAAACAGCATCGACACCTTCTTTCGGATTGTATTCATATACCTTAAACGGAACTTTTGCCTTTTCCAAGATTCTCATGGCATTTGTTTTTATCATTATTTTATACTTTCTCTTTGTTTTGGTGACATCATACTATTTTTTTTATGAATGTCTATGAAATTAACTTGCATTTTTTCAAAAATGATTTATTACTAAGGAATATTTCGGAACGTAGTTCAGCCTGGTAGAGCGCTTGCATGGGGTGCAAGAAGTCGGAGGTTCGAATCCTCTCGTTCCGACCAATAAAAAAAGACACCCTTGTGGTGCCTTTTTTTATTGGATTGTGGAGCTGGGTTCGAAGCTCCGAGGGAGGAGGTTCGACTACCAGCGAAAGCCAGACGGGAGTATGGCGGTGAGCGTTAGCGAATGAGCGCCAGTGCGGCGGAGTGAAACAACGTCAATCCTCTCGTTCCGACCAGTGCGAGGCGCACAGCCTTAAAAAAAGACACCCTTGTGGTGCCTTTTTTTATTGGATTTGGAATAAGGGTTCGAAGCTCCGAAGAAGGAGGTTCGACAAGGAACATCAGGCGGGCGGAAGAACGCCGGTGCCGTAAGGCAGATGTGACGCAGCGGCGAATTTATGAGCCAATCCTCTCGTTCCGACCAACACATAACATAGAAAGTATATACTTTCTATGTTATTTTTTTATTCGCAATAATTTATTTATATTTTTCAATCAGTTAATCATCATTATTTTGCCATACCAAGATGCTAAATTTCTTAAATCAGGGCAATTTTGAGCATAAAAAAGTATACTTTTCGCTCAAAAGTATACCTCGAGCAAGATGTCGCTTTGATTTCGCAGCTTGCTTGTTAACTTATTGATTTAATTATGTTTTTATATAAATCACATGCCTTTGAAGTTCTAATCCTATCAAGGGAGGTTAATATTCCGTTGCGGAATGTGCATTTAATATATTGATTTTAAATAAAATTATAAATTAAAAAGCCGAGTAATTAAACTCGGCTTAAGTTATAAAAAATCATCCATTTAAGACCCTTGCTGTTTTGTATCTTGCAATAATTTCCATATACCAGTATGTTCGGGTTCAATATCAGGATTATTAAAACGATTTTTAGCCACAGTTAAGACATGTGGATTTTTAAGCGGATTATTATGTTCTTTTTGCAATAATTTACCGGAAACAAAAGATTTTGATGTCCATACTTCCAATCCTGCATTTTGACCACATTGTATTATTAAATCTTCTGCATTAGGCATTTCATCATGATTATTATACCACCATTGAACAACAGATTGTGTTAATTTCATTTGCTTATATCCAACATCCGTAAGATTATTTTGACTGTTTTCAAAAAATGCCTGATTATGCTCGGTATGTGAGTATTTAGTACTTTCAGATGATAATACTTTATCAAATATCATTAATACTTCTTGCTTATTTAAATTTATAAATGATGATTTATTACCTTTTATTTTACTATATTCAGCATTTTCATCTAACTGTGTTTGGTACGCATTAACATAATCTTTATCATACATTTCATCGCCAGGACCATCACATACAGAATAACGATGTATCATTGTCATTTGTATATTATCACGAAAATCTCGCCTACTATTATTTGTAATACATAAATTTTGTTTTAGTGCTTTATTAATTAAACTTTGTTTATATCCTAATTTTTGCATTTGTTCGTTAATAGCATGTGATATTCCAACCATTTCATTCGTACCAAAACAATGAGTTGTACTCAATATATTACTCATATTTTCAAGTAATTCATTTTGAGGTAATTTTTTCCATCCCTGTTCTGTTTTTTTAGCAATGAAAGGCATAAACACTTTAGCTACTTCCCTATGGTAATCATTATTACGCAGTTCTTCATAATTAATGATTTTATATCTTCGGATACGTCTGTATAATTCATTATTTTTAGGACAATAATGTGCTAACATTTGTAAATTACTTTTTTGTTCTTGTGTAAAACCTAAAGAATAAACAAATGCATTAATGTTTCCATTTCCACCACGTGCAGTATCTGTAGAATCTCCACCATAACAAATAATAGTTTTCTTTTTAGGATTTAGTTCAAAGTCTTCCGTCCAATGTTCCTCATTACCTTTTGTTTTCATTCCAATGTGTATAAAAGAAAAATAATTAGGATTAATCCACATTTTTCTATTTTCAATTTTATATTGTAGTTCTCCTTCTGGCGAATATGAAAAGAATGTATTTTTATCCCCTTTTTCTTTAATTTTATCATGCTCATAATATTCAATAAAAGAACCATCAGCATTTCTTTGCGTTTTTATAGTTTCATCTTCAAAATAAGTTATGAAACTTCCGTCAGGAAAATCCTCGCTAGTTTTCTTATTATTAACAAATGTTCGTACAACTCCTTCTTTGGTTATTTCTTTGTTTTTTTCATTTTTTGCGTTATAATATTCTTCTCCACCATTTTTGAAAGATATCTTATACCCTAATAAAAATCCATCAAAATGCTCTATTTCTACTTTATCACCATTAGGAGTGTATTTTTCAGAAATAACTATTTCATCTCTGGCACATCCATAATTATTTACACGGATTTGTAATTTTTCTCCAAATATATCAGCATATGTAGGTGTATCTGTACTCATCATATTCTCCATTATTACAGATTATATTGTCATGATATAACAATGTTGGTTAATAATATATTATATGTTAGCATACATCTTAAGTTTTGTCAAAAATTTTCAAAAAAAACGCTTAGCAAGTCAAAAGCTCTCTGTCGGTGTATCATGTTGTAATTAAATAAAAAAATCTTAAAAAAGCACTCTGTCGGTATTTAAATATTTGGTACCCTCTATGGGATTAGAACTACTGACATCTTGCTCTATGCTGTAAATTTACGTGGGTTTCTGAGTGGTATACGTTTCTTAATTTGATACCTATTTGCCCGACCAATAAAAAAAGACACCCTTGTGGTGCCTTTTTTTATTGGATTGTGGAGCTGGGTTCGAAGCTCCGAAGAAGGAGGTTCGACAAGGAACATCAGGCGGGCGGAAGAACGCCGGTGCCGTAAGGCAGATGCGACGCAGCGGCGAATTTATGAGCCAATCCTATAGTCCCGACCAGTGCGAGGCGCACAGCCTTTACAAAAGCCTTCGGAAATTGATTGTTTCTATAAAATAATTAAGCGATTGTTTTTTTATTTTTTCTGAAATACTATGTGCCTAAATCTTATTTTGCAGGTGAAATTATGTCCTCTTTTTTACAATTTATAAAACTGTTCATATCCGGGCGTTCTCTACAAGGAATTAAGTTTAGAACTCTTTTATCTATTTTCTTAACTTTTTCTGTTCTCATTATAGAAATTGTTACATACTATGTCCATTGGGATTCTATTCCGGATATGATTCAATATGATTACGATTTCTCAGGTACACCCAATAATATTTGCGAGAAAATATGTATATGGTATAATCTTCTTTTACAAATATTTATTTGTATTTTTGTGTTTGTTTTAAAATATTTTTCATACAAAATAAAGCGTGTTCGTTGTCTTGTTTATGATGAAAATAATCATTTAATTCCAATTATAAATAAACGATTTTCAATGTTTGCATGGGAAACGGCTATGCTGTTTGTAACAACCGAGCAAGGTTATATTTTTGCGCTTATTGATATTATCAAAGACCGTTTGTGTGATGATATTGTAACAATTATATTTCTGTTTTGGCAAATCGTACTCATTGTCGAATTTCGTTCCGACTTGAAAATCTTAAAAAATAACAGCAAAAATTCAAACAACAAAAAAAGAGCATAACGGTATATCTTGTTATGCTCTTAAATAAACCATTAAGCATTAATTACAATAAATGGAAAAGCTTTCCGGTGCATAGATGCCCATTGTAAAACCATTCATTAAGGAATCGTACACTGTCCAATGTGTTTCTATGGCATTAATTCCTCGTCTATAGCACACATTTTCCAGATTATAATCTGTTTTTTGCCACATTCCCCATAAGAAGAAATGGCTTTTTCCTTTATAAGAAGGTGTCGTTTTTATATTTTGTTGTTGATCAAGATTAAAACGAATAATATGGTCACTGCCACAGGCTGATAGCGCTAATGCGAGGCCGATACAAATCAAAAGTTTTTTCATAGGCTGTCCTCTTATAAAAAATCAAGTACAGAGGTAAGGGTTCTTTCCCAAGTTCTTGATAAAGAATTTTACATTCTCATTGGCTTTTAACTCTGTCAGTTTTAGCGTAAATTTATATGAATGTCAACACTCTCCCCCACTTTGACTAAGGCAAAACAGGAATCTAAAACATTTCATATTAAATATTTTTATACTTACAGGTGTAATTTAAGCAAACTTTTCGGAAGAATCCTTTTTTTACCCTCTCGGAATTTAGCTTCGTCTTTAACATTGCCTTGCTCATCGTATTCTTTGTAAAATCCGTCAATCTCACCGTCTTTATAAGGCGTTTCTGACTTGATAAGCCCTGTCGGATAATATTCTTTAGCCACACCTTCGGCCTTGCCGTCTTTATAAGGCGTTACAGCTTCTATTTTTCCATTTTCATCATATTCTTTGACGAGCCCTTCCAACTTTCCGTTGACAAACAAGGCTTCCAGCTGAATGATGCCCTGCTCGCTATATTCGGTGAGTTTTCCTTCAAGAATTCCGTTTTTATAATGACGTTCTTTGTATAATTGGCCGTTATTATAATATGATTTTAAGGTTTTATCCTGCTTACCGTTTACAAATATTGCTTCTATTTTCAAACGACCGTTATCGTAATATTCTTTATACGGACCATTCAAAACATTATTTTGGTAAGTTGCCTCGCGTTTCAGTTTTTCCTGAGGATAATAATCTTTTATAACACCCTCTAATTGAGCATTTCTAAAGGTTCCTTCGGTCAGCAAATTTCCCTGTTCATCATAATCTTTATATGGTCCTTCCAATACACCATTAACATAAGTACGCTCTTTTTTTATTTGACCGTTTTCATAATAACTGCGGGCCAAATCATTTTGTTTGCCGTTTGTAAACATTGCTTCATCAGATAACTTACCGCTCGCATAGAAATTTTGAGCAACACCGGTAATCGGCCGGTTGTTATTATCTAACATCAGCTTTGTTTCTGCTTGGTAATGAAGCATATTACCCGTATAAACTTGAGATTTGATATCTTCCGCCATAATGGTAAACGGTAAGGACGTAAAAGCTATTCCCGATAAAATCAATCTTCTATAATTCATTTGGCATTCCTTTTTTATATTTTTATACCCTTATTTTATTTATTTTTTTCAATATATCAATATCTTGTTTCTTACTTGACAAGATGAATTGTATAAGAATAACTGTGATTAACCTCAAAATCTCCCGGATATGCGAACCTTCTCGCAAAATAAATAATACTTTCGATATCATAGTGATATAATTCATCTAAGCTGAGTTTATATTTACGCTGAATCTCACTGATAACCGTTACGATATCATTCATCATCGGTTGACCGAGTACGGCTTTGGCCTTAAAATTCAAAGAAGCGGCATATTCCAGAAATTCCTTCAAATCTATGGTGGACAAATGATATGGATCTTGATTTTTTCCATTTTCATCAAAATTTTCATATTTTACATTCGGAAAAGATAAAATAAGTTCTCCTTTTTCCGGCAAAATATCATAGAATTGTTTTAAAATAGTCAAAGGACAGCGTGTATGTTCCAATGTTTCCAAGCAAATAATCTTAGAAATGTTGCGATTAGCTAAAGTTTCGGTATTTTTTTCCAAATCAACCGGAATATAATAAATATTGGGCGCGCTGTAATTATGCTTGACATAATCTAAATAGACTTCTTTCTTATCACCGCCAATGACTAACTTTGCTTTTTGAGCCAAGAAAAAACTGCCATAACCTGTTGCGCAAGATATATCTGCAACAATATCCGTCTTTTTAATATTATCATAAGCGTATAAATAACGACCGCAGTGTTCCAATTTCATCCAGAAATTTTCAGGATTACCGTCAAACGGATTGCAAAATTCATCAGCTAAGTACATCTGTTCAAATCTCCCTGCGCCATATTTCTGATTTACGGCAGTAAGTTACGCTTGTATTTACCAAACCGGTTAACGGCAGAACGGCATATAAATACTTACTTGGGAGTTTACTCCTGTATTTTTTAAAAAATTGATAAGATTTTAACTTATTCAATAAAAGTTTAGCTATTTAATCAAAAGATGTCTTTTTAAGCGACTTTATTTTGAAATGAACGAGCAATTTCACTGTTATAGCCGATACAAGAATAAGAAAAACCTTTGGCTGTTGCTTCTGTCTTATTCAGCATATTACGGCAATCAACAATATTTTTATGAGCCATTGTTTGAGCTAATTTATCTAAATCAGCGTTCTTAAATTCAGGCCACTCGGTTAAAATCGCCAAAACATCGGCATTTTGCGCCGCGGTCAACATATCCTGAGCATATTTGATTTGATTTCCGACCAATTTTTGTGCATTTGTCATCGCTTGCGGATCATAAGCCACAATATTCGCCTTATTTTTTATCAGTTCGGCAATAATTTCCATAGCCGGACTTTCGCGGCAGTCATCTGTTCCTTCTTTGAAAGCCAACCCCCATACGGCAATTTTGGCATTTGGAATATTTTTAACCGCGTCTAAGACACGGTGTGCCATTTGTTTTTTGCGAGCGGCATTTTCTTTGATAACATCTTCAATAAGGCTCATATTAACTCCGTATTGGCGGGCAATATACGCCATAGCCATTGTATCTTTAGGAAAACAGCTGCCACCGTATCCGGGACCGGCATTCAAAAAGCGGTTACCGATGCGTTTATCCAAGCCCATTCCTTTGGCAACTTCGGCAATATCTGCACCGGTTTGTTCGCAAAAGTTTGCCATTTCGTTGATATAGTGAATTTTAACGGCTAAAAAGGCATTGGAAGCATATTTTATTGTTTCCGAAGAACGGCGATTAACATATAAAATTTCTGTTTTATCGGCAAAATAGTTATATAAATTTGCCATTACTTTTTTTGCTTTTTCGGAATTTGAACCAATGACAATTCGGTCCGGATTAAAAAAGTCTTTAACGGCATAACCTTCTCTCAAAAACTCGGGAACGGAAATAATATCGGCATCGGCCTGCGGATTAACTTTTCTGATTAAAGCCTCGACCTTATCGCCGGTTCCGACCGGAACGGTTGATTTGACGGCGACCACCGTATAGTCTTTTAAATAGAGGGCTAATTCCTCAGCCGCAGCAAAAATATATTGCAAATCAGCTTCTTTGGTTACCGGATGAGGTGGTGTTCCGACTGCCAGCAAAACGACATCGGCAGACGGAATACTGTCTTTCATTGATGTTGTAAATTTAATTTTGCCGGCTTGAAAGTTTTTTTGCAACATTTCAGCCAAGCCATCTTCATATAAGGTCACGCGACCTGATTGCAATGTTTTGATTTTGCTTTCATCTTTATCAATACAGACGACATCGTGTCCTAATTCTGCCAAGCCGACACCGGTTGGCAGTCCGACATAACCTGTTCCGATAATTGCAACTTTCATTTTTTATCCTTTCAAATATAGTTAAAATATGACTATCACACGCCTCACCTAAACGCAACGTTTTTAATGCACATACACCCAAACATTTTATAAAAAAACACTTGCAAAATAATTTTTTTTTGTTAGATTACAAAAAGTTTGATAACGGGACTTAGCTCAGCCTGGTAGAGCGCTTGCTTTGGGAGCAAGATGTCGTAGGTTCGAATCCTATAGTCCCGACCAATAAAAAAGCCTGCCCTTGCGGCGGGCTTTTTTATATTTGGTCATTCCAGCGTTTCAGGATCCAAGATGATGAATTAGCTTTACTTTCGCCGCCAACACCAAAAGCTAAATCTACACGACATTTTTTACAGGTTGGTATTTCCGGAATGTTGTCTTTCCCTCTATCTCCGCCATTGGCAAAAACAAGATGCTCATTTGGATATTTTTGACGCGCTTTTCTAATACCATCGGAGGCAGAATTATCTGAATCGTTAAATTCTAAAACATCTATTACGCCTTTGAGATTTTCTAAAATTGCACGACGTGTCTTCATTGAATGAAAATTTTTTCCTTTTTTACGGCATAACCAAGCATCTGAATTGGCTAAAACAATGACACCATCAGAGTATTGAGCTGATTCTTTAATCATCTCAATATGTCCTTCATGAATAGGGTCAAATCCACCGGATACAATGTAATATGTTTTCATAAAGCCTCCTTTATAAATATTGGGCAAAGTCACGTGATTTGCTCGTTATAATATGTTGGCGTTTGATGCCGTTACGTTCAAAGCAGAAAAACTCTGTTTTTTTCTCATTCAAAAGTTCTTTAGCTTTTGCAATAGTTTCTTTTTCTCCTTTTCGCTCAGCATCATCAAAGACTATAATAAAATCTTGTGCTAGATTATCATGAGCAATCAAACCCAAAATATTCGACCGCGGCAAATTTTTACCGCCACCAACCGGACCATCAACAATAATTAAATCAAACTTATTTTTCCCGACAAACTCTATAAGGTTAGCATATTTATCATTTGGTTTTCCGTCATACTCAAATTTTTCCAATTCAAAATGATTGATTTTGATGTTTTTAGAAGCTGGTAAATCAGGCTTATAGATATCAATCCAGTCTTGATTATGTTCACAAACAGTCAGCTGAGCCTGAGGATTTTTATTTGCCACATATTGTGATGTCACTTTAGTTGTCTGTCCCAACCCCATTTCAAGAATATTGATTGGGTTAATTTTATCTAAAATGCGATAAAGCGTGTAAATGAAGCTATAATTGGCAGCCCAACCGAACAGCGAGAATGCTTTATCTTTTAGCCAAGTACTCTGATTTGTGCAATCGTGCAATAAATCTGCATAATTAAGCTCCTGATAATTTTGCTGATTTTTAGAACTAAAATTGGCTAAATTTTTTTGAGTTTCATTTATTTGCGCCGATATAGCGTCATTAAAGGCTTTAGCTTGAGCGGACAGATTAGCCACATTTTCAACATAAGCGGCGTTTTGCTGTTGTAAAATATCTTTAATAGTACTGTTTTCATTACCTATCCAAGAACTTAAATTTCTGATTTCATCTCGTTGATTTTTCTCGGATGTTTCCAATTGCTTTGATTGTTTTTCCTGGATTTGCAATATACTTGTTACGCCACTAACAACATCATGAACAATATTTTGTGTTGCGAGATGAGCTTGGGTTGCACCATCGTTATAAGCTCTAAATTGTGCTTGAATGTTACTCTGATTTTTAACCGCTTCAAAAACCGTATTTTTAATATTCAACAAATCTGCTGATGGGTCTTTGATTTGTTTTTGTATTTTGTTTGTTATGCTATCTGCGCTATTCTCTAATGATTCAAGAATAGCATTTTTATTGCGTGTTGCGCTTTGCTTTAAGGTTGTTTGCAAATCTTTAAGCGTTGTAGAGAGCATATTTTGATATGTTTCCGCATTCTGAGCAAGATTTTCAACTAAACTATCCGCCAAATTTGCAACTTTTGCCTGCATAACATGAGATTGCCCAATAACTAAAGACTCAAGATTATTCATTTGCGCTGTTTGTGCATTGATTTTATCTTGAAATTCTTTCTTCTGCGCCTCAATAACGGACTTAAGTTGAGTTGCAGAGGTATTTAGTTGATTTTGCAGATTCGTTTGTAAAGGCTGAATTTGTTTTGCAATGGCTTGCAACTGTCCCTGCTGTGCTTGTGCTATCTGTGCCAGACGCGTATCAAGATAGGTATAAATATCGATCTTTTTCTTCCAAACGCGGATCCCGCAAATGTATGTCTTTTTATATTTCTCGGTTTTAACTTTATGGTAGAGGAAATATTTTAACCCTCTTTGAGGTGTTGCTGACTGTGCAATTGATTTCACAAGTTTATCAATATTCTTCCGGATAAAATCAGAATTCGGATTAAGCTTGATAATCAAATCTCTTAATTCTCCTTGAGAATATTGATGCGGCTGTTGCTCAACTTCTACCGATATGGTTTGACCGTCTTTAACAGGCATTTCATAGCGATAAGGTTTATCATGCCATGTCGCAACAGGAGCAGACAATATTTCTTTGCCATCAATTTTGATAGATTTGTAATCAATCCAGACCGGAATACGAACACCTTGTGCATAGCACTTATCAGCCCCGCGAAATTCAAAACGTAAGTTACCGTTTTTAATTGCTTGTACTGTTATTTTTTGCTTTTGCGCAGAACTTGAAATAACCGTTCCTTTTCCTTGGGCATTTGTAAACCATGCCGGTTGAGAAATGTTTGCTTGCGGCGCAACAACAGTTTGATTATTATCTGCTCCACCGAAATTTTTGATATCAATTCGTGCAGGAGTTAAATTGTTTTGAGCTTGTTTAATTTGCGCCGTTGAATATTTTTTCTTAACTAGGGGTAACCGTAGCAAGTAATAAGGAAAAAAGAAATAGGGCTTGAGAAGAGAGCCATAATATTCCTTTTTTAATTTTTTCAAAACTTTCGGATATGCTTTTAAGACATTAGCTAACTGCTCATCATTTTTATTATCAAGTACATTTGTATACCATAAAGCAGTTTCTTGAGAATTTTCAACAATTTTTAATGACTTCATATTATTTTGAACAACGTTTATTTTTTTGTTATTCATTACCAACATTGTCCACAACCATATATCATCAGCTTGAGGAGCTAAAGATAAAAACTTATTTTCATCTAGTATATCTTTATAAAAGCAATGTGGAGGATATAAAACACCGCCACCTGAAGTACAGAAATTTAAATAACTTGAATTATTTTTACTAATACAAAAATTCCACTTTTTATATGATAATATAGTATTTTCTTTCATTTTGATATTATGTGCTCGATGACACCAAATAGTATTTGGTTTTTTACAATACTCTCTGTATAGATTTTCAAGCCAATTTACTGGATATAGTATGTCATCGTCAGCCGTTACAATAATACTGTCTGGATATTTTTTTAAGGTTGGAATGAGCTTTTTATAAGATCTGATATCATGATACCAATCAATAGTCAGTCCTTTATCTTTCAAAGCTAACAAACCTTGTGGTAAATCTGCTTCTTTGTTTGGGAATTGCTCAGGTGCAAGCCATAAAATTACTCTATCAGCCTTCATAGATTGATTCAATAATGTCTCTATAGTCTGATTAACCGTGTTAATGCGGGCAGGATAAGAAGTAAGAGAAACTATAATAGTATTCATTTCGCGAATTTGATGAAATTTTGAATTTTCAATTTTTTCTATAATGTTATCCCAAAATAAATCTTTTCGATAATGCTTTGATAATTTTTTAACTTGCAGTTTTATATCATTTTTTAAATGATCAGGAGCAAATTTGTACGCAGATCTTAAATGGATAGAAAAACGTGAAGCTACAATTTTCTTATATTTTTCTAATAGATTGTATTTTTCTAAATGCTTATATAAATTGTCAAAAATATATAAATTATCTATAGTTTTATCACACAAACCTGCTCTTACTTTTTCCATAATGCTATTAGGACGTTGTACATAATGATAGAGATAATCGCCCAAATAATAAATATTTCGACAATGCACCATGTACATAATTGAAAAATCATTATCTTCAAATAATCTACCTACTGCAAACTTTATAGCATATTTGTCCAATATAGCTTTCTTGAATAGTTTGTTCCATACTGTGTACGTGGAATTTAAAATATTATCAACCGAAGCCGTTTTTTCGCCTATAATTTTTATTTTATGATACTGGTTTCCAACGATTATATTTTGATTGTTTTTATCTAACCCTTCATTGACAAGTTCTGCTCCATAACAAACTAAATCAATATTACCTGTCATCTTAGCTATGGCTTTTTCAATCGTTGTTTCTTCAATCCAATCATCAGAGTCTATAAAATTAATAAAAAAGCCGTGAGATTCCAGAGCTCCTTCGTTTCTCGCAGATGATAATCCACCGTTTATTTTGTTTATTATTTTAATTCTACTGTCTTTTTGAGCATAATTTTTTAGTAGTTCTAAAGTATTATCCGTTGAGCCATCATTGACGCAGATGATTTCCGTACTTTTAAATGTCTGGTTAATTATAGAATCCAAACACCGCGATAAATATTTTACAACGTTATAGCAAGGAACTATTACTGACACTATTATATCATTGTCTTTTGCTTGAATAATTGCCTTATATATATCATCTAAATCAAGTGATATATTTTCTTTTTTTAATATATTATAGTCGATTGTATTTAGTATTTTTAAAATTTGTTGTCTGACTTTTTTGTTGTCAATCATCGTTGCCGTTGCAGTTCTAAATGTCCAGGTGTTCAGTCTTTGTACTATTTTTGAATGAAGTTTATTTAGTTTATACTGCTTACTATATGTTAAACAATCAGCAACACCTTTAAATAAATCAACAGCTTTTCTTTCATTCCATGATATTTGCTTGTATGAAACTCTGTACACATAAGTTGCTTCCTTTAGTGCATAAAATTTTTTCGCCATTGCCATCGTTTTTATGAAAAATGGAGGGTCTTGTCCTCTTAAATAATCAGGAAAATATAGTTGATTTTCTTTTAAGAATTGTCTGTTATAAATAAAACGCCAGTAGCCATAATCAAATTGATAATCTTTATATTCAATAATTCCATTTTTTTCAAAAGTATAACCATCTTCAAATTTTGAAGAATCTGTAATTAGTAATTCGTCTTTTAATTGATTCAGGCTTCCACCGCAAATCAAAACATTATTTTTAATCGCAGTTGTGTACATATGTTCCAATGTGTTCTTATTTGGGTACATATCATCAGAATCCATAAAGGCAATAAATTCGCCCTTAGCCTTTATTATACCATTATTGCGCGCAGGACCGGAACCTTTGTTTTCCTGTCTCATCACCGTTATTCTGTTATCTTTCTTTGCATATTCTTTAAGAATTTCAAGAGACCTGTCGGTTGAGCCGTCGTCAACGCAGATAATTTCAATTTCTTTTAAGGTTTGGTTGATAACACTATCCAAACATTCCCTTAAATACTGCTCAACGTTATAAACCGGAATAATCACGCTGACTTTCGGGGTATAATCTATTTTGTTTTGAATCACAATTTCGGCCGTTGTATCCGGATCGCCTTCCGCATTTTTGACGGTAATCTTTTTTAATTTCGTATTTTGTGCTTTCATTTCTTGAGAAACTTTTTTACCTTGTTTATTCTTCGTCTTTTTCATCGCTATAGCCCCAATAAATTTAATATTTTTGCCGTTTTATATGCCATCTGATATGTTCCTGCCCATTTAAAAGAGGGAACATTCTTAATTAAACTCTTGAAAATAATAATTTTATTTTTGAAATTTGTTGTCCTGTTCAAATAGTACTGCGTATCCGCTTGCAACCGCGCACGAATAAGCTTTATTGCGTCATTATCCGCATATTCTTGCGCTAAAATAAGTTTAAAAATCTCACCCAATTCAAAACAATCTTGCCTTTCAATCGCCTGATGACTGGCGGAATCTTCACTTATTCGATAATAATAAAAAGTATCTTTTACCGCGCTGATGCGCTCAGCTTGCAAAATCGCCGGAACACTAAACGCAATATCCTGTGTACGTCTGGTCGTCGCGTTCCGCAGATGATGTTGTTCAACAAACGCTCTCTTAAACAGCTTTGACCACAAATGCCCCGCCGTTAAAATCAGTTGCTTTTTCATCAAAGCTATGTCCCCATGCCACGGGGTCGTGGTTTCTACGGTTTTATTCGCGTAAATATCCTTGCGTTGCAAAGCACAACAAATATCCGCTTTGTCAGCTTGGGCTTGCGCATAAAGTTTGGCAAAATAATCCTCTGCAACCCAATCGTCCGCGTCAACAAAACCGATATACTCTCCTTGCGCGAGCTCTATGCCCTTATTCCTTGCTGCGCCCGTGCCGATATGCGCTTGATAAATAACCTTAAACCGTGTGTCCGATGCCAACTCTGCCAAAATCTTGTCGTTTCCGTCCGAGGAACCGTCATTCACACAAATAAACTCTATATCCGCCAGTGTTTGTGCTTTTAAACTTTCCAAACACTGCCGAAGGTAAACCCCTTTGTTATATATCGGGATAATGACGGAAACTTTTGCTTGCATGACTTGCCCTTACTTCAGGTTTTTCAGCTCAAGTTCTAAGCGTTGACATTCTTCATAAACCGTTATCGGATAAACCGCTATGGCTCGAATTTTCTCCCAAAAATCTGCAAAATAGTGCGTCTTAACAGGTTTGGTCTTGGCATAGCGATTTTCATATTGCCCGTGTAAGAGCCAATGCACCAAAGGGTTCATACCGGCTTGAGCAACATCCGGATTCATTTTAAGATATTCATCACCATCAAAATATGGCGTACATTCTCTATCTTCCTTCCACCCATGGCTAATGTAATGAACTATCGGATCCATACCGCTGGCTTTAACGTCGGGATTATGCTCAAGATACCATTTACCGTCAAAAAGTTTTGAACGAGCTATCGCTTTATATTTCTCGCTATATTTTGACGTCCGTTTTTTATATTTCTGTTTTGAAATCAAATGAAACAATCTTAATATTTTATAAAAATGATATCTTAGCATTAGTCTTTCCTTAACTATAAAATTCGCCGATGATAAATCGGCAGTTTGAAAACTTTTATCAATCTGTTGTGGTGCTTGGTGATTTTATTTTGATAAATAAAGTGTCGTGCTTTTTCACAAAACAGCTTGATTTCCATCGGATAATTATGATCAAACCCTCTGATTTGATAGCCGTTGGCAACAGCTAACGTCCCTATTACACGCTCTATAATATGCGCCAATGTGCCGTCTTTAATATTCCCATTCGTCGGCTCAAAATCTTTGATTGTGTAACGGTCTTTCAGTTGTTTTAAAAGCGAACTGCGGCACATAAACATTGTTCCTGCCACAAATTTTATCGGAACAGAATGATAACAGAAATCCTCTAAAATATTTTCAACTTTTGATTGTATATTTTTATAACATTTTTCATCAGAGGTAATTAAATACCTTGAGCCAATCATTCCAAGTTCAGGATTTTCTTTAAAATTACATATATTTACGTTAAACTGCTTTTGTGTCCCAATTAAAGAATTGGTCAGATTTTCAACCCACAACTTTCTGTTGAAAACGTACTGATTGATATGGGTGTCAACTCCTCTGTTTTTGTTTTTGGTATGAAGCTTCATAATCAAATCATATTGATTGAGATCTATGTGATGCAAAAAGTCAATAAACGGACCAATGTCATACCCGCGATTTTCAACCACCCAAATTGTCGAATTTCGGTGAAATTCCCTTATATCTTCGGCTATCTGCGAATTTTCGGCAACCATCGTCACATACAAATCATATGGATAATCCCCCATATTCGCCAATAATCTTTTTATTTCCGGCCACATCTCTAAATAATATAAGTGTAAATGTACCGCTAATGTTTGCTTTTTTTCCATTTTTACTACTAATTTATACCACCGTCTAAAATATATCGACTCTTTTATAGTAAAAAATTTTAAAAAGCAACCATTAATTTATATTTTTCCTATGTTTTAATCAGTTTTTAAGGAGGATAAAAAATTTGTCGTATTTATTTTATAAATTGTTGATTTTATTCAATATAATTAAATAGTTCCTGAATTAAACGCATTATTTAATAAAAAAATGCACGACATAAGATTTACAACTATTAGTTAAAAATAGCTATTTTTTTCAACGGTTTATATAAATTAAACCACATTTTAAATTTTATTTAATTTTTCAACAGATTTTTAATCATTTTTTTTCTGATTGACATTATATCTGTCTGTTTTTGATGATATTGTGCCAATAAATCTAAAAGATACTCATCATATTTGTTTTCTTTAAATATTTCTTTCGTCTTTTGATAATTCAGGTCAAAAATCCAAGAGAGAATCATTAAAACCCTGTCCGCAAACGAATAAACCGTAGGCGATAAAACAGTTTGTCCTGACAAAAATTGCTCTTTTACCTTTTCGGAAAGCCCTGCCTGTAAGGCTTCTTTGCTCAAAAGCTTATAAAATAAATCTTTTCGCAAATGATCTTCTTTTTTTATATTTTCCAAATTTGCCAATTTATCCGCATCTCTAACCAAATATAAAATTTCTTGCGCCTCTTTTCCTTCCGGACAAGCTTGTGTTTTTTGCCATAATGACGATTTTCTAACTTCATCCATCATTTTTCCGTGATAACGAACCGCCAACACTATTCTTATGTCATTATATTTGGGATTATCCTTTAAGGCATTATACCCGAGTAAGCCGTGATCATACTGATTCAGCACCTCTGCCTTGGCCGTTAAATTTGGTGTATTATGGCGTTTTACAGCCTCCTCAAATCGGCCGACATCATGAAATAAAAGAGCCGTTTTTGCCAATTTCCGAAAGCTTTCCGATGTATTTTTCAGCTCCGGTGTTTCTTTTATAATTCGTTCACCCGCATATAATACAGCCACAGAATGCCGAAATTTATGATCTATCGACCCCTTAAAAAAAGAATCATTCGGTACTTTAACAATTGCTTGCTTATAATACTCTTTAAAATCAAGAAAATTTTCTCTCATTTCTTATATCCTTATTACAAGGATATAAGAAAGAAAACATAAAATTTAGTTAAAAAAATGAGCTTTTCTGTTAAAACCTATTCTTCTACTTTATAAGGATACTTGTCCAACCCTTTGGGGGATAGGGTGAAAATTTCAAATCCATCCTTTGTTACAGCTAAAGAATGTTCATATTGGGCAGATAATGATTTATCTCTGGTGACCGCTGTCCAGCCGTCTTGCAAAATTAAAGCATCAGGTCCGCCGGTGTTAATCATCGGCTCAATTGTAAAAATCATACCCTCTTCCATAATCGGGCCGGTCCCTGCTTTGGCAATATGCATAACATTCGGCGCATCGTGGAAAACTTTTCCGACACCGTGTCCGCAAAACATATCAACCACCGAATAGCCGTATTTATGTGCATATTCGGCAATAACCGCACCAATATCGCCAAAGTGAGCCCCCGGTTTAACAACATCAATACCGCGCATCATACATTCATAAGTAACATCGCATAATCTCTTGGCTTTAATTGACGGTTTGCCGGCAATATACATACGGCTGGTATCACCGAACCACCCGTCTAAAGTAACGGTAACATCAATATTAAGCATATCGCCGTTGGCTAATTTACGCTCAAAACTCGGAATACCGTGGCAAATGACGTGATTAATCGAAATACAGACTGTTTTCGGATATCCCTGATAGCCTAAACAAGAGGGGATTGCATTATGCGAAACAATAAATTCGTGGCATAATTCATCCAGTTCACCGGTTGAAACACCGACTTTGACATACGGCGTAATATAGTCTAAACATTCGGCTGCCAATTTTCCGGCTTTTCTCATTCCTTCAAAATCAGCCACACTGTATATTTTAATTCCGTCTTTTCTTTTGATAACCATTGATTAATACCTTAATTTACCTATACGTTTAATGGATTCTCGGGTCAAGCCCGAGAATGACGAGCGTGAGGAGAATATTTAATCTTCTGTCAAGCCCGAGAATGACGAGCGTGAGGAGAATATTTTTTCTGTTTATACTCCAACTACAATGAATTGCAAGAAAAAACTCTCTCATTTTGCAATGAGAGAGTTTAGGGGAGAAAATGATTAATCTATAATTGATTTTCCTAATTTTTTAGCTATCCGCACTTGTTCTTTCGCTTTTTTAGCAGCGCGACGTTGTCTTAGTTCCTCTCTTTTCTCTGCATCACGCTCTGCCCTGCTCTTTCTGTCGCCTTTTTCTTGACGGGAAATTTTCTTGCCGCCTTTTTTGCCGACTTTCTCTTTGATGACGAAATCTTCATTTTCTTCATCTAAATATTTTCCGCCCGGAATATGATAATATCCTTTATCTTCAGGTAAATAAGAACGAACATTTTTGGCCTCTCCTATCTTTTCCATAGATTCATAATCGGCATTAATCAGATAATATTCTTTCATTCCTTCCGGCGGAATATTTGAATCTTTATCCCGAAAATCAGGGAACAGAGATTTGATTCCAATCCAATTAAATACTTTTTTCTTTTTTGAAGGAATTTCTCGTCCGGTTTCCAAATTAAGACAATCTGTATTTTCTATGATATGTGATTTCAATCCGGCTTGTTTTGCAATCAACGCCACTGCTTGGCATTGTTCAGGATTTCCGTGAATCGGAATAATAATACAATCCGGAGATTTTTCCTTAACGACCTTCAAATAATCGAGCAATTCATAACCATACATATGGTAACTATCCTGCATAATGACTTCTTCAAAATCAGCAACTTTTTTGTCACGCGGCGTCATCGTGACTTTGGCTCCTTGTGAGGCATAAAGTTGCAACATCTCAGGACCTGTATCCCCGTTAATATCATCAATAATCCCTTGCGCTGACAACAAATGAACCGTTTTATCAATTGAAACATCAGGATGTAAACCTAAAGCCATTTTGACAGCCGATGACATTTGAATTGTCTGTGTATAAGATTGGTTAAACTTATATTCACGCAACCCTTGAGCAAAAGCTCCCGTGCAAACAATATATTTCGTTTTGATGCTTTTATCTTTTATATATTTGCTTAATTTACCCTTATAAATAACATCCTCAAAATCTTTATAACCACTCATCTGCATTGCTTTATACATCAGCGTCAAGCCTTTACCGTCCAAACAGATTTTGGTCCCTAAATGACGCGCCGTATCACAATCCAGAGCAATACTCGGATTTGCATTTGAAATAACCGGAGAAATAATCGTTGTGCGATCAGGATTGCGCTCAATAACATCTATTCTGTTTTTGAGGGCTTGCTCAAAGCCTATTCTCTTTCTTTTACTGCCGGAAACAGATGTTGAATCAATTAAAAGATATTTTGGTGTTCGTCTGGTAAGCAAATCCGTGTATTCTTCTTTAGAAAAATTTTCACCGACAGGCATATCTTCCGCAATGAAAAAATCTCCGTTATTTCCTATATCAATAGGGTCTTTCCCTTTTTCTTGAATTCTGGTATAGAATCCCATTTCTCCGATAATACTGTGTGGAAAATTTTGAGCTTCAACAGAGATATCATTAATGTCAATTTCTGTGTGATTTTTAATACGATTCATTAAAGGTGACGGCATTCCCTCATTGGCAAAAGCAACCGCTATTCGATTACAAGTATAACGGCTTCCGTAAATCGGAGGTAAGCGGTAGCCCATTTTGGTATAATCAATTAAGGCCCCGATATGGTCTTCGTGAGCATGCGTAATAAATAAAGCATCAACCGGTTTTAAGGCTTTGGTAAAATCGTCCGTATCAGGATCCAAACGGTCAAAATATTCTCTTACATCCGGCAAAGCCATTTCAAATTCTGTCGCATAAGGCGGAAACATACGCCCCAAATCCGTCATTATTCTGGTTGTTTCCCCCTTGCTGTTTGTATGTTCAATAACAGAGCAATTTCCCCCTATTTTATCTTTATTCACGCCACCGATAAATTCGATAAAAGTCCCTGATTTTGCTTGATTTTTTGCCATTATGTTTCCTCCAAACATAAAATTTATTCGGTTATATCATATTTTTTGTCAAATTTCAAGTGTAATTTTGTTTATTTTGTCATTAATTGAAATAATTTTTACGATGATTATATTCTGTAGCAGAAAAGGAGAACAAAAATGTCAGATAAAGTTAAAAATATTTTACTTGCTATTATTCCTGTGATTATTGTCGGGGGATTATGCAGTTATATCACACGCACAGGCGTTGCCGGATGGTACGCACAAATGGCAAAATCATCGCTTACACCGCCTAACTATGTTTTTTCAGTTGCTTGGAGTATTATTTATATTTTACTGATGATTTCATTCTATCGTCTTTTATCGCACGTCAGCACCGAAAAAGCTTCTGCATACCGTTTTTATTGGCAACAGCTGATATTACAGGTTTTATGGTGTTTCTTATTTTTTAAGGCAAAATTACCTCTCATCGGCGGATTAGTTATTTTATGGCTGGTGATTACGGTTTTCCGAATGATTTTGGCCTTTCTGAAAATTGATAAAACAGCAGGTTTTCTTAACATTTTTTATTTATTGTACATCTGCTTCGCATCTTTTCTGAATTGGTCTTTTCTTTACAGAAACGCACTCATTACAACTTTTTAAGATTATTTCTATAATTTGACTGGACAGGTCTAAAAATATGCGCTAAAAATATCGGGTTAAACAATTTAACTTATATTTTTGGGAAGAAAAATGACAGTCACATTAAAAGATATTCGTAGCACGTATTTAAACTACTTTGCAAAAAACGGACATAAGATTATTCCGTCTTCATCCTTGGTTCCTGATAATGATCCTACCCTGATGTTTACCAACTCAGGTATGGTTCAATTCAAAAACATTTTTACCGGCAATGAAACACGTGACTACAAACGAGCGACGACTTCCCAAAAATCAGTTCGCGCCGGCGGAAAACATAATGACTTAGACAGTGTCGGTTATGATGTGCGTCATCACACTTTTTTTGAAATGCTCGGTAACTTTTCTTTTGGTGATTATTTTAAAGAAGAAGCAATTAACTATGCTTGGGAGCTGGTCACTAAAGAATTTTGCATTCCGAAAGATAAATTGGCGGTTACTGTTTATCATACCGATGAAGTTGCTCGCAATATTTGGAAAAAAGTTTCCGGTTTACCTGATGATCGTATCATCAAAATTGCCACTAAAGATAACTTTTGGCAAATGGGCGATACGGGTCCTTGCGGTTATTGTTCCGAAATTTTTTATGACCACGGCGAACAAGTTTGGGGCGGGCTCCCCGGTACACCTGAAGAAGATGGCGACCGCTGGATTGAAATTTGGAATTTGGTCTTTGATGAATTTGAAGACTTACCGGACGGCACGCGTATTGAATTAAAACAAAAATGTATTGATACCGGTATGGGATTGGAGCGTATGTCCGCTATTTTGCAAGGTGTTCACTCCAATTATGAAATAGATTTATTCCGTAATCTGATTAAAGACATTGCAGATTTGGCTAACTCGGATCCGACCGGACCATTGCAATCTTCTCACAATGTTATTGCCGATCACTTGCGTTCAACCTGCTTTTTAATTGCTGATGGTGTTATGCCGTCCAATGAAGGACGCGGCTATGTTTTACGCCGTATTATGCGTCGCGCTATGCGCCATATTCAGTTACTCGGTGTTAAAGAGCCGATGCTCTACAAATTAGTACCGTCATTACAACGTGAAATGGGTGAAGCTTATCCGGAATTATACCGTGCTCAAGCTTTAATTACAGAAACAATCAAAACGGAAGAATCAAGATTTATCAAAACATTGGATAAAGGCCTTAAGATTTTAGATGAAGAAATTTCTCATCTGGGTAATAATCGCGTTCTTTCCGGTGAAACGGCTTTTAAACTTTATGATACGTATGGTTTTCCGCTTGATTTAACACAAGATGCTCTTAAATCAAAACAAATTGAGGTTGATGTTAAAGGATTTAATGTCGCTATGGAAAAACAAAAAGCCGAAGCCCGCAAAAATTGGGCCGGTAGCGGTGATGCCGGAACAGAAAAAGTTTGGTTTGAAGTTCAAGAAAAAGTTGGATCTACCGAATTTTTAGGATACAATACCTTGAATGTCGGCGGACAAATTACGGCTTTGGTTTCTAACAACCAAATGGTTAATGCTGTTTCCAACGTCGGCGGAGAATTCTATTTGGTTGCTAACCAAACACCATTCTACGGTGAAATGGGCGGTCAGTGCGGTGATATCGGCGTTATTATTAACGAAGCAACCACCATTCAGGTGACTGACACTAAAAAGAAACTCGACGGGATAACCGTTCATTGCTGTAAATTACTTAAAGGAACCGTTAAAGTCGGTGATACACTGACATTTATGGTTATGGAAGAAAATCGCAAGTCCATCTGTGCAAATCACTCCGTTACTCACTTAGCTCATCGTGCTCTGCGTGATGTTCTGGGTGACCATGTTGCACAAAAAGGATCATCAGTCGGACCAGACAGAATGCGTTTTGATATTTCTCACCCAAAGCAAATTACCGCTGAACAACTCAGACAAGTCGAAAATATTGTCAATCAGGCTATTCGTAAAGATTATCCGGTTACAACCGTTTTGATGACACCCGATGAGGCCATTAAAGAAGGTGCTACGGCTCTCTTTGGTGAAAAATACGGCGAAACGGTTCGCGTTGTGACAATGGGCGATGATCAACAAGTATTCTCTCGTGAACTTTGCGGCGGAACACACGTTAAATCAACCGGCGAAATCGGTTATTTCAATATTGTATCAGAATCTGCTGTTGCTGCCGGTATCCGCCGTATTGAATGTGTCACAGGCTGTGGTGCCGAAAAATTTGTTCAGGATATTGAAGATAAATTACATTCAGCAAGTGCTCTTTTGAAAACTAATCCGAATGATTTGGAAAACCGTATCAAACAATTGTTGGAAGAAAAGAAAAAACTTGAGACGCAGCTTTTAGAGGTAAAGAAAAACTTTGTTGCTCATAAAACATCTGACAATCAAGATAAAGCCGAAGTTGTTAATGGTATTAAGTTCATCGGTCGTGCCATTCCTAATGTTCACCCGAAAGAACTTAAATCATTTATTGATGAAATTACCTCGGTCTTAGGTTCCGGTATTGTCGTATTGGCAACCGACAACGACGACGGAAAAGCTTCTGTTGTTGTCGGCGTAACAAAGGATTTAACCGCTAAATATTCTGCCGTTGATTTGGTTAAATTAGCTTCTGCTGAACTTGGCGGTCAGGGCGGTGGAGGTCGTCCTGATATGGCACAAGCCGGCGGTCCGAACGGAGAAAATATAGATAAGGCCATCAATGCCGTTCGCCAAGCTATCTAGCATTTGATTGCTATTTTGAAAGAGGGTTTATCCCCTCTTTTTTTTATATAATGGTGTTGACTTAGACAAAAAAAATGATATATTACTGACAAATATTTATTATTTAAGTACTATTAAAAAAATTTATTATGAAGAAAAAACTTTTATACGCAGTGGTTACTGCGGTTTTAGTATCTATTTCTTTTTTTGCCGGCAGGACTAGCCGTGTTGACAGCGTTTCAGCCACTTCAGAGATGATTACTCCGGAGGTAACTTCCGATGATCCCCCCTATCTTCCTTGGGAGGTGACTAATGAAGAATGTGACGACATCTCTCCAACCCTCGTCAAGAATATTATATATTATAATTGCACGACGAAAGATATCGCAATTGAAGCCTTTTCATATTCTGAAGGCGAAGAACCCGATAGTATTACCTTTAACGTGCTAAAGAAATCCGGAGACGACTTTGAAACGGTTAGCGTTACAATACCAAACGAAGCTCCAAACATCTATGTTTGGACAGGAGAGGAGTGGTTGCAGGCAGAGGCAGAAAACAAAATTTGTTACAAAGCTGGCACTGATGGTAAGCGCCTAGAAACGCAAAATTGGGTATTTATTACCCAAGACGGAACAGAATATTCATTTAACTATGAACATTCCGATGATTTTTAAAAAAACGGTGGAGAGTTTATATCTCCGCCTTTTTTTATCGTTTTTTTATAAAGACAGGTGTATTTAGTGGCTCATCAGGTTTCTATCACATTCCGACACCGGAAAAGCCCATAAAAGCCATAGAAAGTAAACCCGCCGTAATTAAAGCAATCGGAGCTCCTTTTAAGGCTTCCGGCACCTCTGCTCGATCCAATCTTTCTCTGATACTGGCAAATAATACAATTGCTAAGGTAAACCCCATGGCATTGGCTAAACTGAAACAAACGGAAGAAAATAAACCATAGCTTTTTTGGATGGAAAGAATAGCCACCCCCAGCACCGCACAGTTCGTTGTAATCAGCGGTAAAAAGATACCTAAAGCCTGATATAAAGCTGGTGCCGTCTTTTTAAGCATAATTTCAACCATTTGTACTAAAGCGGCAATAACCAAAATAAAAACAACCGTTTGCATATAAACCAGATTGAGAGGTAGTAGTAATTGGTAATAAACCAAATGCGTCACAATGGTTGCCAAGGTCATCACAAACATAACAGCGCAACCCATTCCCAAGGCGGTTGTTATTTTTTTTGAAACACCTAAAAACGGACAGATGCCCAAGAATTGAGATAAAACAATATTATTTACAAAGATGGCAGAAATAAAAATCATCAAGTATGTCATTATTTTTGCCCTTTCATCTTATTGAAAATTAACATTAATCCGGCTAAGGTTAAAAACGCTCCGGGAGGCATAATAAACATCAATATCGGCTCAACATCCGCACCAGTTAAGGCATATCCGAATATTGAGTAAGATCCTAACAGTTCTCGAATCAGACCTAGAACGGCTAAGCTCAACGTAAATCCTGTGCCCATTCCTATTGCATCTAACAAAGATTGTATCATATTATTATGAGCAGCAAATGCCTCTGCTCGGCCCAAAATAATACAATTTACAACAATCAACGGAATGTAAATGCCGAGAGCACCGTATAAAAGCGGAAGATAGGCCTCCATTAACATTTCTATCACAGTTACACAAGAAGCAATAATAACAATATAACACGGAATCCTCACCGTATCGGGAATAAAATTTTTGACCGCTGAAATTAATACGTTAGAAATACATAAAACCAATAATGTCGCAATCCCCATTCCCAAACCATTGGTTGCCGATGTCGTGACACCTAATGTCGGACACATACCAAGCATCATAACCAACACCGGGTTTTCTCTGATAATACCTCTGGTTAAATTTTGCCAACTTGTTTTATTCATTGTCATTTCCCGCATTAAATTTAAGGTAACCCTGATAAGCCCGTTGAATCGCATCAATCAAAGCACGCGAGGTGATTGTTGCCCCTGTAATAGCATCAATTTCTCCACCGTCTTGTCTGACTTTAAAACTTTCTTCATTAGGTTTTTTACCGATAATGTTTTTCTTGAAACTTTCATCATTTACTTTCGATCCCAATCCCGGTGTTTCTTGATGTTTAATAACCTTATAATTACCGACCGCCCCGTCTAATGAAAAGCCGACCAAAACATCTAACCGACCTCCGTAGCCTTTATTGCTGTGTGTTTTCATAATCAATGACGTAACATATCCGTCTTGACGTGCCGGATAAATGGTGTATTTTGCTTTGCCTCGTTTAACAATAATTTTTTCCTTAAACGGTTCATTATTAAATTCTGCCGCAACTACCTCTTTCATACTTTCGGAAATGAGTTTATTCTGCGCTTCCTGAATAGGTTTTTCCGTTAATAAATGGATAAAGCTCAACACCAAACCGGATACAACGGCAACCGTTAAAATAACTTTTATCAAACGAGTCATTTCTTTGTTTTTCCGAGCCATTTATTTTCTCCCTGTTCCGTAAACATATTGCGGACAATATTTATCAATTAACGGAACCCACGCATTCATTATCAGAATAGCAAAGGAAACACCTTCCGGATAGGAACCGAAAACTCTGATAATATATGTTAAAACACCACAACCTACGGCAAAAACAATTTTACCTTTTTTCGTCATCGGAGATGTTGTATAATCCGTTGCCATAAAAACCGCACCTAACATCAAACCGCCAGATAAAATATGTGCCAAAACATCATATTGAGAATTACCGGTTATCCAATGCGTTATCATCATACATATAGCAAAACTACCAACAAAATAAACCGGAATATGCCAACGAATAATATGTTGCTTTAACAGCCACACAAACCCTATTAAAATTGCCAGAGCTGATGTCTCTCCCATACTGCCGCCGATGTTACCGATAAATAAGTCCCAATAACTTGTCAAAGAAGATAAGCTCTCGCCTATATCTAAATTTTTCATTGTTTTTAAAGGTGTTGCTGCTGTTCCTGCATCAATATTAAAAAAATCAAAGCTATGCGGTTTAATCCAATATGTCATTTGTACAGGAAAAGATATAAATAAGAAAACACGTCCGACTAAGGCCGGATTGAAAATGTTTTTTCCGATACCTCCAAAAGCCATCTTTGCAACACCTATGGCCATAAATGAACCGATGATAATCATCCATATCGGCATAGTTGCCGGTAAATTCAACGCTAATAAGATACCTGTTATTACGGCTGACAAATCATTGGTCGTATTTCCTAATTTTAATTTTTTACCGATAACATATTCAAAAAATACACAAGACGTGATTGAGGTTATCAGAACGATTAATGCGCGATATCCAAATATGACCAGAGCGGAAAAAATAGCCGGAGATAAAGCCACAATCACATCACGCATAATTTTTTGCGTTGTTTGTTTTGAATTTATATGTGGCGTTGTTGAAATTTTATACATCTTCTTCCCTTTTATTTTCTGCTTAGTTCAAATTTTCCGATTTTACAAAAATCAAGAAGCGGAATTTTTGCCGGACAAACAAAAGAACAGCTTCCGCACTGTACACAGTCTTGAACGTGGAGCAGACGTAATTCTTCTTTATTATTTTCATTAACTGCTTGTCTGATATTCAACGGCATTAACCCCATCGGACATGCGTCAACACATTTACCGCAGCGAATACAAGACGTACTTTCCGGTTTATCTGACGTTTCTTTTGAAAGAAGAATAATCCCTGATGTCATTTTGGTTACCGGAGCATCTAAGGCTGCAATTGTCTGTCCCATCATCGGACCACCGATAATAACTTTACCGACTTTTTCCATATCAACCTTATTTTGTTTCAAAACAAAAGAAATCGGGGTTCCTACTCTGACCAAATAATTACGCGGATTATCATTCATATCCCCGCTAACCGTTAAAATACGACGAAAAAGGGGAATGTGTTTTTGCACCGCTTCATAAATTGCATAAACCGTTGCTACGTTTTGCACAACGCAACCGACATCTATCGGCAACATTCCGGAAGGAACTTCTCGCTCTGTAATTGTATTAATCAGTTGCTTTTCACCGCCTTGCGGATAAATACTTTTGCAAACCCGAACATTAACACCGACATAACGTTTGGTGATCTGTGTTAATTTTGCAATAGCTCGCGGCTTGTTTTCATCAATCGCAATAATGGCATTTTGGATACCTAAAATTTTATTGAGAATACGAACACCTATAATAATCTGTTCGGCTTTTTCTTCCATCAGCCGACTATCGGCCGTTAAATAAGGCTCGCACTCAATTCCGTTAATAATTAAGGTATCAGCTTTTTTCCCTTCAGGAATTGATGTTTTAACAGCCGTAGGAAAACCGGCACCCCCCATTCCGACAATGCCGGCGCTGCGTATAACTTGACGAAGCGCCTCTTTATCGTCAGAAATATCTGTCATTAAATCATCGGATAAGTCCATATAAGGCTCAAATTCATCACCTTCTCTCTCGATGGTAATTACCGTGACTAACCAGCCTTTCCCGTCATTTATTTCCTCAATTTTTTTTACCTCACCCGATATGGAAGAAAAGACATTGGCTGAAATAATTCCGTCAGCTTCCGCCAACAAAGTCCCTACTTTAACTTTATCTCCGATTTTTACCTTAATTTTTGCCGGGGTGCCGATGTGTTGTTTAACCGGAATGTGAACAATATCCGGTAAAGCTAATTCTTCAACCGGTATCTGCGCCGAAGATTTATGTTTTGAAATATGAATACCGCCGATAGAAAAAGTTTTCGTTTTCATTTTAATCTCCCTCTATCATATTTTGGCGAAAATGAATGGCCTTAACAGGACAACTGGCGGCAAGTTTCTCTCCTTCTTCAGGTGCTGAAATTGAAGGCGGAATATAAGACAGATTATTTTCAATACTGATGGTGTCGTTTATTTGACGGCACTTACCACAGGCAATACAAGCAACTTTACAATTTTTTCTGGCCACAGCCCCTTTTTGTTGATTCCGACAAGCAACATAAACTTGCATATTTTCTTGAATTGGTCTGATTTCAAATAAGCCGCGCGGACATCTTTTAACACAGGCCCCGCAAGAGGTGCATTTTTTATAATCAACAACCGGTAAACCGGTTTCTTTGTCAAGAGATAAAGCACCATATTGACAGACCTGAACACAGTCTCCCATTCTCAAACACCCGTTTGGGCAACCGCTACGGCCAGACATCACGCTATGAGCGGCACGGCAACTTTTCATACCGGTATACACAACTTTATCAGGAGCATTCTGACAACTTCCGTTACAACGGAGAACAGCACACTTTCTTTCCGCTTCCCCTGCTTGCACACCTTTTAATGTTGCGATTTTTTCCATAACTTTCCGGCCACCGACAGGACAATTCAAATTTTGAAATTCTTCTGCAGAAGCATTTGCACAAATGCTTGCAAAATCTTGGCACCCTGCTCGTCCGCAAGCACCGCAATTGGCGTGAGGCAAGATTTCATAAATTTGCCCGACTAACGGTGACTCCTGAACAGCAAATTTTTGTGAAGCCCAATATAAAACAATAGCCGCCAAAACAGCCAGTCCGCTCAAAATAAGAATATTAAATAAAATAGCTGATACCATAATACCTCTGTTGCGCTTTAGATACACAAGCATATCATACTTTGGTATTTTACCAAGTTTTTTTTCTGTTTTACCTGATTAATCCACAGAATTTTATTTGATTTTAATGGTTATAGATTTTTTAAACCAGTTCTTTAGTTTTTTCAAAAAAAGATAATATACGGGAAGTATACTTAATGAACATATACCACAAATACTTTCAGACCACCCTGCTAAACATCCGACAACCAGCATTCCCAGTACGCAAAGCAACGGAACGACATAAGCAAAAATTATACTATAACAAATAGATAATTCACTTATTTCAAGTTCAACTTTATCATTTATGTGATATTTTCGATTATTTTTTCTGACTTCCACAACTCTGTGGGATAGCTGAGATAAGGAACAATTACTCTTTTGTGAGCATTGTTCACAAGCCTCTTTACACTCTATTTCAACAAAAATTTGATCATCGGTTATTTTTTTGATAATGCCGATTGTCACTTTATTTTTCCTTTTGTTCTTCCTTATTTTGAGAGGCTTTCTGTAAGTCATCTTTCAACAGTTTTTTTGCCTCATTTGACACCAGTGTTTGATATCCGTCTTCATTTTCATTTCGAACAAACATAACAGCAGGAATACGATTATTGTTAGCAAATTCGAGTCCTTTATTTTCTCCCATAACCATAATTCCGGTTGCTAAACCGTCTGCACGCATACATTCTTTGTCAAAAACAGTTACTGCGGCTAAATTATGATCAACAGGAAGACCTGTTTTAGGATTAATCGTGTGAGAATAACGTTTATTTTCCATATAAAAATTATTGCGATAATCTCCGGAAGTGGCAACCGCCATATCCTTCAGGCGAACGACATATTCAAAATCCGTTACTTTTCCTTCTTCCGGACGAGCTATTCCTAAATTCCAACCTTTGCTTTTTTTAGCTCTGGACCCCTTGGCTTTAACCTCACCCCCTATTTCAACGATATAATCCGTATATCCTTTTTTATCTAACAAAGCTGCTATTTTATCTACAGCATACCCTTTGGCTATTGATGATAAATTTAAATAAATATCAGAATTTGGCTTTTTGGCTTTTCTGAAATCACGGCTGAAACTTATTTTATTAAAGCCGACGGTATTTTGAGATTCTTTGATTTCATCCTGAGAGGGAATTCTTTGGATTTTATGAGTACCAAACCCCCATAAATCAACCAATCTGCCCACAGTCGGATCAAAATAGCCGTTGGTTTGCTGATAAATTTGGTATGCTTCTTTTAAAACAACCGCTAAATCTTCAGGAACATCTATCCACCCCAAATCCGTATTTTTATTAAACTGGCTTAAATCTGAAACATTTTCAAAAACAGACATTTCATTATTAATTTGCTGCAAAGCCTCCCGTATTTCATTTCTGAGCATTGTATCTTCCTGAGAGGTACGCATTGTTACACGGTAATAAGTATTCATCGTTTCACCGGTAATAATTTGAAAGGCCGAGCGCATATATGCACAATAAAAACATGTTCCTGCAATGAGTGCTAAAAGAAATACAATTTTCAATAATTTTAATTTCACTGTTTTCCGCCTGTTAAAAATTGGTTATGGAGTTTACTTTAAATGATTATTGTTTTAGATTATCTTTAATATAACAAGAAAGGATAAACCCATGTTACAATTAGATAAAATCAAATCTTCTCTTAAATTAGATAAATTTGCTTCTAAAATCAACTCAAATCTGTTTAAATCTAAATTTTCCAATAAAAAAATCAACAGCTTTTTTAGTTTTTGCAACACTTCATGCCAAAAAAGTACGGTTGTTTTCAATAAATGGCTGCAAAAATTTGCAAAATTATTTGTTAAATGTCATATCAGTGCAAATTTCATTACTGTTTTTGGTTTCATTATCGGTCTTTTAGCTATTAATTTCTTAGCAATCGGTCATTTCGGTTCTGCTTTGGTTTGTATTTTATTAAACCGCTTTTGCGATATTTTAGACGGAGCTGTCGCTAAGGTAAACAAACCTACTGATTTTGGTATTTTTCTCGATGCTTCATTAGATTATATGTTTTATGCTGGTGTTATCTTTGGTTTTGCTTTAGCCAATCCCGAGCAAAATGCCGTTGCTGCAACATTTTTAATGTTTGGTTTTATTTCTTCGGCTTGTGCTCTGTTGGCCTATGCTATTGTTGCTTACAAAAGTCAAAATAAGGCACATCCGAACTTTAACGAATCTCCTTTTTATTTAGGCGGTATTGCTCAAGGCTTTGAAACATTTATTACATTATCCGTATTATGCCTTGTTCCTCGGTTATTTATGCCCTTAGCCGTTATTTTAGGTATTTTCTGTTTTATAAAAGCCGTTAGCGTTATCATTTCAGCATACTATGTTTTGGTCATTAGCGGTAAAAAATCAAAAGAATAAAGTCAGCTGATGCGGTATTTTTGGTACATTTGTTTTTGCTTATGTTCCTTTTGCGGAAGTGCTTTTTCTAAAGAAAGCGCCTATACTGCAACACAAGCAGAATTGTTAACCAGTTCACAAACCGCCGTATTAGGTGAAAAGTTGTGGATTATGATTAAAATTACGCCGCAAAACGGATGGCATATATATTGGAATAACCCGGGCGACGTCGGACTGCCCACAACTGCTGAATTATCTTCTGACTTGGGAACTGTTCTGTTAAAGCGTCAAAGTTCCCCTAAACATTTTTTTATACAGAATCTCATTACACAATATGCTTATGATAATGATGCCTATTGGTTATTTGAACTTTCTCTGCCCAAACAAACCAATGAATCGCTCGAAGCAATTTCTCTAAATGCCGATATTTCTTGGCTGGCTTGCAAAGAAGAATGTGTTGCTGAAAATATGACTATAAGTAAAGCTATTCCCTTTGCCGATAAAATTCAACCGACACCTTCTTGGAAAAAGGAATTTAAGGCTGCCCAAAAAACTTTTCCGCATTCCTATCAAAAGGGATATTTTAAGGTTAAACAAAATATCTTATATGTTAAAATTCCTCATTTTACACAACCGCTTGCTTCTTTAAAATTTCTTCCCTTTATCAGAGATACTGTTGACCATCAGCACCCTATCCGTTTTTCTTTGCGGTTAGACGGTAATTTGCAAATTATCATCCCTCTGAAAGAAAATATCATACTTCCCTCTGTATTCAAAGCGCTGGCATTGACGGATCAAGGTGTTTGGCAATTTCGTCTTACAAAGAACGATTTCTCGCTTCAGACCTCACAAATGCCTTCTGTGTTAATGGTTCTGCTGATGGCTTTCTGCGGCGGTTTAATTTTAAATCTGATGCCTTGTATTTTTCCGATTTTATTTATTAAAGCTATTCAACTTATGAATACTTCTCAGCGTATCGGGCAAAAATACAAAGAAGCGATGTTTTATTTCAGCGGCGTTGTTTTTTCTTTTGCTTTAATTGCCGGATTACTTTGGATATTCAGGCTCGGAGGTGAAGCTATCGGTTGGGGTTTTCAGCTTCAATCCCCCATTTTTATTGCTGTCTTATTCATTCTCTTTTTTATCATCGGTTTGATGTTTTTGGGAATTATTCAAATTAATTTCTCATTTTTTAATAAATTGGGGACATTCTCTCTCAAAAACACTTCTCTTAATGCTTTTCTGACAGGACTCGTTGCTGTTTTAATTGCCAGCCCCTGTTCTGCTCCGTTTATGGGCACTGCTATTGCTTATAGCCTTACCCAACCGCTTTATATTTATTTTCCCGTGTTTATTGCTTTAGCTGTCGGTTATGCTTTACCTTTTTCTTTATTGATGATTTTTCCGCAAGCAATAAGTACTCTTTTACCCAAACCCGGCAAATGGATGGAAGATGTTAAAAAAATTTGTGCTTTACCAATTTTTCTGACGTGCCTTTGGCTGGGCTGGATATTCTATAATCAGACGCATACAACAATATCTGATGATGTGATTTCATCTGGTACAGAATGGCAAATTTTTTCAAAGGAAAAATTACAAACTTTACAAGCGCGAAATGAGCCCGTATTTATTGATTTTACCGCCAAATGGTGTTTAACCTGTCTGGTTAATGAAAAAACGGCTCTTTCTTCTCGTCCTTTTAAAAAAATTGTTCAAGAAAAAAGAATACATTTACTCAAAGCCGACTGGACCACCAAAGATGAGACTGTTACACAAGCTTTGGCTGTTTACAATCGCAATAGTGTTCCTTTATACGTTTATTATGACGGAAAAAACCAACACCCCATTATCCTGCCTCAACTTTTGACGACAAAAATTATTAAACAATATCTGCATTGATATAAAAAAGAAATATCACTAAATCAAAAAATATAAGGAGAAAGTATATGTTAAAAATTGTTTTGTATTTCATTTTATTGGCGGCACTGATTATCGGTGGATGCAGTCTTTATCATTTACACAGAGTCAATTCAAAAAATAAAGCAGAAATGGTCCGTTATAATCAAGAAATCCCTTTAAATACAGATTTAGGAAAAGTTTTGGTTGTTTACTACTCTTGGACGGGACACACTAAAGATATTGCCAAACAAATTGCAGATAAAACTCATGCTGACTTATATGAAATCCAAACAAAGGAAACGTACTCTTCACCATCTGTTTACGTTAAAAGTAAAAAAGAGTTATCCGCTAAAAAATATCCTGCCATCAATCAAGATAATTTGCCGGATGTCACCTCTTATGATACCATATTTGTCGGCGCGCCGGTTTGGTGGTATACAATGGCTCCTGCTCTTTACTCTTATTTAGAACAAACTGACTTTAAAAATATTCGCGTTGCTCCTTTCTCCACACAAGGCAGTAATGTCGGAACTTTTTTTGAAGATTTTTCCAACCTCGCTAAAAATGCACAAATTTTACCAAGTGAAAATTTTAATAACGTAGATGAAACATATAAAGATCAGGTTTCAAATAAAATTAATGCGTGGTTGAACAAACTTTCAAAATAAAAATTTCCCGTTTCTTTATAAAAAAAACACCTCACAGTCACAGAACCGTGAGGTGTTTTTAACGATAGAAAATTATTTACCAAATGGATTTAATCCACTTAAGGTATCTTTAACACCGTCCACAACACCGGAAGCCGTGTCTTTTGCGGCATCAACAGTACCTTGTGCGGCATCTTTAGCTCCATCGACAGCAGCATTAGCAGCATCTTTCAAATTAGCCAAGTTACTGCTAATAACCGTTGTTGAAACTGATGAAAGCAATTTATTCATAATAAATGCAATAGAATCAGCAACAGACGCCCCTTTTGTTTCCTCACCAATGTTACTTAAAGTAAGTGTTGGCAACGGAATTGCAGCAGAAATGACATCCGGAGCTGCCGTCATTGCACCATTAATTTCACCATTACTGATAACAACTTTCTTGATTATAACTTTCTTTGAAGAACTATCTGCTTTAGCTTCTTCTTGAGCCGGTTCGGTAGCTGAAGAAGATGTATATTTATTAACATTATCAATAATTTCTGAAATGTTATTTTCAGTCAAAGACTTCATTTCATAAGAAATCACAGGTTTGTTAACAATAATTTTATCAACAATAATTGTATCTGTTGTTACACTCTTCAAATTAACTTTTACATCAATATTGCCAAGTTCAACGGCATATTTTGTTTTGTAATTTTGAGGATTGGCAACAGTAATTTGCTTAACAGATGCTTCACCATCTTTGAGATTAATATTAAAACCGGAAAGATTAACAGATGTTCCGGTCACTTCACTACCGTATTTATTAACAGCTTTTTTGACTAACATTTCCAGAGGAAAGAAATAGTAGACAAGAGCAGCGATAATAGCAATAACTAACAGAAAAATAGAAAATTTTTTCATAGAAAACGTCCTTTAAAAAATTAATCAATTTCATAAAACAAGATAAGAGTATGAATATAAAAGTCAACAATAAAGTCAATGCATTGTGATAAAATTTAAAAGAACTAAAAAAAATACTTGCAAATAAAAAACAGTCGGTTTATATTCCGCATATCTGATTAGAATGGGTGCGTAGCTCAGTTGGTAGAGCAACTGACTCTTAATCAGTGGGTCTGGGGTTCGAACCCCCACGCGCCTACCAATATAAAGCCTTGTTTTTGCAAGGCTTTTATTTTTGCTCGATTTTTATTTGATTAAAAATTTAATCATTTGCCCCACTATTGCCCCACTTTTAAAATATATTGTCATATATTTTGTAGGTCATTTTTTGTGGTTGATGACCGGCAAAGAAATTTGTAAGTCATCTATGACGCACAAAAAAAGCGGTTATTTCCAAAATGGAAACAACCACCGATTTTAAATGACATTCAATAACACACAAATATTATTGTATTTCAATAACTTAAATCAATTTTATACTGATTCTGTGAAAGCAAATGACACAAAAACGTTTGCTGTCGTCAGCAAAACCTTGAGAAATAACAGGCTTGTTCATCATTAACCTCCATTAAATATTTTTCACGCCATGTGATACTTCGTTTTACCTCAATTCTTTGCGTTAAATATTTTGAGAATGGTTTTTGCTTTAATTCTTCCAGCTCCTCGTAAAGTTCCAAAAGTTCTTTTTTGATCCTTTCGATTTTTTCTTTTGTCGTTTCTGTTGTGTAGCTCATTTTACACGTTCTCCCAGTTCAATATCATAGACAAGCCAGTCACATTTAAGATCTGTGTTTGTGCCGGTGTATATGCTTAAAGATTTTGATTGGAAGAGCATTTTTTCGGCATTTTTACGATAGGCTTTTTGAAATTCTATCAGCGGCATAAATGGTGGATTCTCTATATGAGCGACTATATCCTCTTTATAATTCATCATAAAACCGAAAGCTTTTTCAAAGCGTTTTATCCAAAAGGGTGTTACTTTGCGATATTCGTGCGTTTTGCGTCCGCTTTTGATCTCCTCAAACCAATGGTCTGTGAGAACTAATTTTAAGGTTTTACTCATTTTCTTTCCTTTCCGCAATATTTACAAGCCTGATATTGATAATAAAACATATTATCGCCGTCATCGTCTTCCGGTACTCTGTTATAATATTTGTATGTATGAAAGCCGAGCAAACATAATATTTTCCTAAGTGTTTTCATTTTTAACCTATTCAAATATATCAGTTGTTGTATCTTTTATTAACCGCGATTTATCTAACAGATCCATTATTTCGCCTAAGTCGTCTATTGTAAAGCGCTTAAAGATCGCGCGCCGCAGCCATAATTTGTACTTTTCATCAATATCCTTGTCTTTTGCTGAGCCGCTAAATTTAATGTTTTCTAAAATATACGCTCGTATTCTACCGAAAATATAATCCATTGATCGCAGTATTTCCTCATATTTTTGGCTTTTTTTTGCTCTTTCATATAAAATTAAAAGCTGTTCTGTGTCTGTTTTGCTCATCTTGACCTCCCTATATTAACCCTATGATTAAACCGAACAATGCGCCGTGGATAATCTCGGCAACGTTTTTGGGTTCGTTCAATGTTATATATTTTAGGACGGTACTGTCATATAAATCGGGGAAACGATAAAATAACTTGTGGCAGCCTAAATATATAAAATACTGAAACGGCATTAAGAAAATTGCCAACCATGAATAATAAAGCAGCGGCGCAGCGCCTATGGCGTATCTTATAAGGCTGTACCAAAAATCATAAAAGCCGACGTACGGCGTTTTGTGCAGTTTTTTATAAATCCAATCGAGCGGCACTCTAAACCAGCGGTTATAACTTTCTTTTGTTTGATGATGATTTAATCCGGCGTCAATAATTTCGCCGATTGATCTGCTCCAATACTCAATAACAACCCAAACCGATACAGGGACAGATATAAGCAACGTGCTTATATCTTGTCCCCAGCTTAATTGTAAACTTAAGACGACAACCGCGATGATTGATTGTAAAGTTCTGTTGACATATTTCTTAAATTTCCCCTCGCCGTAAAGCCGCCGCCATATCGCCCAAAATATCATAGTTCAACCTCCTTATAAGTAATGCGCAATCTTTTTGCGGTGGTTGGTTGATTGCTGTTTTTCGTATCAACTTTTTGTGTGTTGAGAATAAAAGTATTATCATTGTCAACAAAGTCGTTGAAACGGATTTTTTCTATATCGCCGATAATCTCAATCAGTATAGCGTAATTTTCAAAACTCATACCGCTTTCGCAGATAACGGCACCGTTTTTGAGATAAACAACACGCCCGTCCTCATCAAAGGCTAACCCAAGCCAAGGCTGCTGCCGGAGCTTTCCGTGTGCGTTTAGTTTGTAGCCGTAAGGTTTTGCAAATTTTTGTAAGTCCTTAAATGTTTTAACATCATGCTGTCTTAATTTTGGCATTTTCTTCTCCTTTGGTTTCAATTCTTTGCTCGTTTAAGACAGATCGGATTGCAGCAAGTTGCTCTTTGATTTCACGATCTCTATCAAAAACATCGCCGTTAAGTATTCGCAGGCATGTGAATTTGCAGCCTCTTAAGGTGTTTTTAAGTTTTTCGTTTTCCTCTTTTAAGGCGGTATTTTCGAGAGTGATAACTTCATTTGTGGCGCAGCAGCACATATCCTTGTGTTCAGCAAGTTGTTCCTTGAGTTTTTTGTTTTCAATCCAAAAATTATGAGCGTCATTATTAGCGTCATTCAGTTTAAATAAAAGCTGTGTTTCAAAATCGGTAAGCATTATTTATTCTCCTTGTAGCCTAGAGTTTTAAGGTCTTTGACAATGTTGTCGGGTATCTTTGCGCCGGCAAGGTATATCATGCAGCCGAATATATAAAACAGGATATTGAGCAAGGCTCTTTTCTCTTTTTCTGTCATCATAACCTCCTAACGAAACAGATTTTCATTTTTAGAGATAAAGGACTTGTGGAACTCTTGCAGCGCGTGCAAGGTGTTATAAACGTCCTCCATGGTTTCGATTTGTGTGTTTGCCTCAAGCTGTGTCATCTTGCCCTCGGCAACCCAGCGCGGATAAAAGTTTTTGCGCTTTTCAATCTCACGCTTGACGCATTTTAATTGGTCTGAAAGTGATGACATTACCGCGCCTCCTGAATTTCGGTTAATTTGGCGTGATAATGTTTATCGAAACAGTCGAGGCTTGCCTCGAAGTCGCTGACGTTATTTTGTTGCATAATATCGATAGCATTGTGCAGCAATGTATTGATTGAATCGTGAATATCAGTAACGTCGTGCATTAGTCCGTCCGCACCAAGATTAAAGACGCCGGTTTTGGGCTCATCATGATGCGGAAACGCAATAACATTGTGCGGCTGTACGGCGTAACGGATAGCGTCTAATTCGTGGCTATTCTTAAACGGCAATTCTGTTGTGCTTATATCTTCCGGTTTGAGTTCAAAATACGGATATTTACGATTGGCAATTTCGTTGCGGCGGTGGTCGATATGATTTTCATAAAGTTTGATCAGAAACAATGAACTGAAAATAATAGAAATGCCAATAATCGCTATATAAATACTGATATTCATTTTTATTTTACTCCTGTTGAGCCAAAACCGTTTGTACCGCGTTCTGTGTCGCTGAGTTTGGTAACAGGAACGACCGGCAATTTATAGATCGGACAAATAACGAGCTGTGCAATACGATCATTCGGCTCTACTTTAGCAAGCTCATCGCCGTTATTAACAAGGTTTACCCATATCTCGCCGCGATAAGAGGCGTCGATTGTGCCGAGTTGAGCAATTAAGCCGCGTTTGGTTAAGCCGGAACGTGGACGGACTTGTAACTCAATACTGAGCGGATTGTTTTTTTTGCAGCCGAAGTCTGCAATTTCAACAGCAATACCGGTGGGAACGCAAGCGCATTTGTGTGGCTCGATTGTTAACGGCTCTTTTAAGTGGGCGCGTAAGTCATATCCGCTGTCGCCGTCGCGAGATATGAGCGGTTTAATCTCAGGAAATAAATATTTTACGTTAAGCTGCATTGTGAGTGTACTCCTCTATAAGTTGTGTGAATGTTGGAACCGGCGCGATAACGGTAAGCAAGTCAAGTGTCCCGATAAAAAGCTGTGTGCCGGTGTCAAATCTTTGGGAGGCGTTAAGATAAATAACGGTGTTATTTTCAAATCGCTGTTTTGCGGTATTTTCGCTTGTAAAATAGCCGACATGGTGCGCACCGAGAAAAAAGTAATACCAGCCGTCGGGCAAAGTGTGGTTGTGATATTGCTTTGTTAAGTCCTCAAGCTGTTTTTTGGCTTGTTCAGATAATTTCGGCATTGGTTGCCTCCATGTGACTGATAATCCAGTTGATGACGTCCTCTTTTGGGTAAGCGACTTTGCGGCTGTGCACCTTAAATTTGTTTGGTATGCCGGTGCCGTTGCTGTCATACTGGCGCAAGGTCTTTGCTTTATAAAAAGGCACATCTTCACGCAGGACGATTGGCGGTAATGTGTCCTCTAAATCTTTGCGAATTTTGGTTAAATCTACCATTTGTTTATTCTCCTATGAATGTGAGGGTAAAGTAACGTAATAATGAACGTTGAGCGGACGCATTTGTTCGTCAACGAATGAATCGCCAAGCCAAAACGCAAGACAAACCTGATAACGCGGCGCGTGGTCGCTAAAGCCTGATTTGTTTATGCGATTGGGGTTAGGAATAAGCACAACGTAATCTTTGAGCTGATCCTCCGGTGTTGGTTGTGGCGAATTTTGAGGGTAAGGTTGCCAGTTATTCATAATCAACAACCTCAAAGCCTTGCATTTCACGGCGCAATGCTGTGATATTTTTATTGAGAATTTGCGCATTTGCTTTGACCTGATTTAAGGTTTGTACGCAATTATCAAAAGATTTGTTGTATTGGACTTTTTCATAACCGACAAAACCGGCGGCAGCGATACCGCAAACACATAAGACAGCCATTTTGATTTTTTGCTTACGCTTGAACAAGCGCAGACGATCAAACTGGTCGTGCATGCGATCGAGATAATCGGCAGACACTTGCCTTGTGGTTAGGCTGATTGTGCCGCTGCGTTTGGGGGTTGGTGTAAGATTTTTATATTTGATAAGTAAACTATCTGACATTTTTTATCTCCGTTTTGTTATAACTGAGATAAAAATAAACCAAATATGTTTATAGTGTCAAGATAAAAATAAACCAAATATGTTTATATTTTATACACAGAGTGTGTAAAACCGCTTAAAACAAGGCTTTAAGCGGTGCAAAAAAATTGTGTATATGACAATAAATTAAAATAAATTTACAACTATTTTTTAATTTTTTTAAGTATATCGGTGGCAATATTAGCAAAAAGCTCTTCTATTGTCTGCTTGTACATATCCTTATAATTCTGCTCAAGGTCGATGAGCATACCCATAATCGGGGGATTGTTTTTATGCGTTTCTTTAACAAGTTTTTCTTTTACTTTGAATTGCACACGTTGATAGCGTTTTACTATAATCTCATTGTAACGTGCTCGTCTGTGCCGGAGATAAATAAAAGTTGGTATTTCAAAAAAGATAATAAAAATCATTGTTATAATGTTGGTGCAAAGCCATAATCCTAAATCCATTTTAACACGCACAAGCGGGTTATAAAGAAAAACAAATAATAAAGATATTATAAATTTAAAACTTAAATGATCGCGCCTCATCGGTTTATAATAGTACGCTTTGCATAAGAAATACGAACAAACAACAAAATGTAAAACTATATAAAAGCCATAAGGTAATTCAATGCAAAAATCGTCATAACTGTAACAAGTTTCTTTGTAGTGAAACACTGCTAATAATAAAAACAGGAAAGCCGCGGCGGCAATTTTTATATCAAACGGCTTTTTCATTTAATTATCTTTCATTAGATTTTTGCGGTGGTTGGCTCGATTGCGCCGGCAATTTTGCATTATCCGCCGGTGTTGAAATGTTGTTATTATCCACGCTTTGCGGTGCGGTTGATTTTCGGATCATACGCAAAATCTCTCTTTCTTCCGGCGTAATTTGTTCCTCTTGCCAAGAGGGCGGCAAAATATCAATAGGCTTAACGCCGAGCGCCGCCGCAATACTCTCGACCTGTTCTAAATCCATTGAACGCGCGTTATTTTCAAGCCGTCCTAAATGTACCTGACTTATACCTATTTTTTCAGCTAACTGCTCTTGCGTTAGACCGGCAACCTTGCGCAGCTTACGAATATTGTTTTTTATAATCTTATCACTCATGGCAATACCTCATTGAATTTAAAATAATTATACCAAAAAGGTTTATTTATTTCAACATTATTCGGAGGTGGTTATCAACATAAACCAAATATGTTTATTTTTTATATTGACTTAATAAACCAAATATGTTTATTTTGTTTCAGGAGGTATGCTTAAATGACAAAACTTCAAGATTGGTTAGATAACAATGATAAGACGGTTGCTGATATGGCACGTTTTTGCGATGTAAAGCATACAGTAGCTTTGCGCTGGGCTAACGGCGCGCGCATACCGTCAAGAGAAAATATGCAAAAAATTTACGAATACACTGGGGGCGCGGTTGACGCTAACAGTTTTTATAACATCAATTCTGCAAACAGAAAGGAGCTTAATAATGAAGAAAATACTCATGGAAATTAACGCCGGCGGTCGCAGTTGTGTTAAGACGGCGACTAAAGGCTTTAAGGGCAATAAAAGACTTATTGCGCTTGTTAAAGAGTTTATCAAACGTTTTAGCAGGGGGAAATAATGAAAATGAATTTCTTAGAGGCTTTGCTTGTCGTCTTTATAACGCTCAAACTTTGTGGCGTTATAACATGGCGCTGGCTGTATGTGCTTTCGCCTTTGTGGTTTGGTTTAATAGTTGCGGCGGTAGTCTTTTTATATATCGTTGCTGCAAATTGCGGTGGTCGACATGGCAGACATTAAACCAATCATAACAGTCCGCGATAAAAATTTTTCCGCCTCGGTTTTTGCTCGGGCGGTCGATTTTAAGGGCGACGGCAATTATACGGACGTTTATTCGGTTTGTTTGCAACGTGGCTATAAAGACAAGCAAACAGGCGAATGGCATAACCAACAAATCAATTTTGAATACGATGACGCTTTGATTGTCCAAAATCTTGTGCAATCGGTTTATAACCGCGTCCGTCTGTTCAAGCAGAAAAAAGAGGAAGAAAAAAATGCAAAAAAATAATCGTACTAAGGATCAGCCTAAAAATGCCTTACCTGCCATGCGTGAGGCGGTCGAAAAGATTGCCGCCGGTTTTAATGGCGATGTTAAAGCTTTTGTTGTTATGGCTGCCGGCACAAAAGTCGACAATGATGACGTTTCTGCCGCGTTGGCGTGCGGCGGAAACAGCAATGAGCTGATCGGATTGTTAAACGCCGGCGCAGCACGTCTAAACACACAAATCATTCACGATATAACGGAGAACATGATAAATGAGTGTAAATAGTATTAAAGATTTTAGCCGCGTTATTGCGGAGTTAGAAAACGGACAGCTTAATGCAGATTTATCGCAAAAGCTGGAAACTGCCCTTAAGGCTCTCAAAGAACGCTGCGATATTGACGGCATAAAATCTGCCGGCGCAAAAATTGCGGTGGAGCTGTCAATCGTCTATGAGGGCGATAATATCGAAATAAATGCCAGAACAAAAAGCACCTTGCCGGAAAAACCGCGCAACCGCTCAATCTTTTGGCTATCGGAAGACGGCAAAGGTGTTTGCCGCGAAAATCCGAAACAGCCGCGCTTACCGTTTGATGTTGTTCAGGGTAAACGTGAGGTCGTCAACTATGATGAAGAAAGGAAAGATATAAATGGATAATAACGAAAATACTGTTACCGCAGTCAGGGAAATTATTGAAAAATACTTTGAGCCGCGCGTCTTGCAGGTCGAAGGGACAAAGGGCTTAATTATTGCACCGGAGGGCATGAGTGTTGCGCACGCTAAGCAGTTCATTGAAAAAGAACAAACAGCACCGGAGGTCTTAAAAGGCAGCACGTCTTTGCATAATTGCAATAGTTTTATCGAATTTGTGAATCGCTATAAGACGGAAAACTCGGCTTTGTTCTACAATCAAAGCGAGCAAAAAATCACTTGTATTTTTGATTGTGCAACAAAAGAAAAGACAAGTTTTGAACAGCATAAAGCGTCTTATGCTTTTCCGTTCAGTGATGAATTGCAAGAGTGGCAAAAGCATAATGCAAGTCCAATGCCGCAAATTGAATTTGCTTACTTTATTGAAAAGAACGTTTTGGATTTGTCTGAGCCTCCTGCCAATGACGGCGAAACAGACGCTTTGAAAAATATCCGGTTGCGGATTGGCGGACATTATGCCGGCGTTAATAGAATGGTCGAATTATCGAGGGGTATATCTATCCACAATGACGAGCGTGCGACAATCAAGCACGATATAAATACCGGCGAGGCAGTGGTTGATTTTTCGAGTGAACATACTGATATGTCAGGCAATAAGGTTAAAGTCCCGAATATGTTTTTAATTGTGATCCCTGTCCTTAAAGGCGGCAAGATGTACCAATTGCCCTGTCGTTTGCGTTATCGCTTAAAAGAGGGTGTTATCCGGTGGTGGTATGAGGTTATTGACCTCGATAAAGCTATCGAAAAAGCAATCGATGAGGAACTTGATACAATCAAAAAAGATATTTCATTGCCGGTATATTACGGCGATTTGCCGCAAGGCAGATAAGACAATCAAGGGCGGTGGGTAACACCACCGCACCTGTTTTGAGGATATGGCATTTATGACGGTTTTACAGGGCGATTGTTTTGAGTTATTGGCACAAGTACCAAATGGCGCGGTCGATATGATTTTGACCGATCCGCCGTATGGTATTGCTAACGACACTAAAATAACGCGCTCGGGTGGTCGTCAGAAGTTCGGTAAAGCTAAAGCTATCTCGCACGATTTTGGGGCGTGGGATAGATTTGACGGTTTTGACGATTTTATGACGTTTACAAAGCGGTGGGTTGATTTGTGTGTGCCTAAACTTCGAGGGGGGGGGTATGCTTGTTTGTTTCTTTGATCGAGATCGGGTAAATTTTCTCTCTCATTATTTACAGGTACAATACGGATTTAAGTGTAAAGGCTATTTTGCTTTTATAAAACAAAATCCTGTACCGCAAGCGCGTAAAGTTAAGTTTATGAACGGCTGGGAGGTTGCAGTTATGCTGCAAAAACCCGACGGCGCTTTGACTTTTAATTACGAAAACGGACAGCAGCCGGATTATATTTTTCTACCGGTCTGTAATGGTAATGAACGCACGGAACACCCGACACAAAAGCCGCTTAAGGCGATATATCCTTTTATCCGCTATTTTACCAATAAAAATGATTTAATTCTTGATCCGTTTGCCGGTAGCGGCACAACCGCCGTCGCGGCGCGCAACCTCGGCAGACGTTTTATTGTAATTGAGCGTGAGCCGCGTTATGTGGAGATAATCCGCACGCGGCTCGCAGAGTTTAATGTTAAGCACGGCAAAAGCAACGCCGCGCAAGGCAGCTTTAATTTATAATTATACGGAGCAAAAAAAATGGTTGAGGAAACAGAAAAGAAAAAAGGCTGGGTTGTACCGGCGGCAAGTATTGAGGCATTGCGAAACGAAGACGCTGCGTTATTCAAAGAGGCATTTTTAGCTATGCACGACTATAATATGAATGGCAACGTTGACACGTCCGCCTTATCGCCGGCAGCAAGAATATTATTTATTAGCTTTAAGCAAACGATGGACGCCAACACGCGCCGTTATGAGGCGATTAAAAAACGCAATCAGGAAAACGGTAAAAAAAGCAAAGGACGTAAAAAAAATAATAATGAATAAGCCCAAAATAACCCAGTGGGGTGTTTTGGGTTATTTTTGAAACCCAAACAAACCCAAATAAACCCAGTGGGGTGCAAAAAGCCGAAAAACAGCAAAAATGAGGCAAATTTTGCACAAAAAGTAAAAGCGTAACCCAGTGGGTTTGAACGGCAAAAAAAGAAAAGAAAAAGAACCAAAAAGAAAATAATAAAAATATATTTTTAGGTTTGTGGGTTTTAAGGGTTAAGGATTTTGGTTTTAGGTTAAAGGTTATGAGATTTAGGGAAAAGGTTAAAAGGTTGTTAGGGAAAAAGGAAAAGGTTGCAAAACTTGTGGATAAATCCACGCGTTTTGTGGATAAATGTTTGCCTTATATCCGCGCCTTTGCTGACAAGCCTGACGGCTTACCGACGCAAAGCCTGCGGACAAGCAAACATTTCGGTAAATTTGCGCTTTCCCCAGCGCAAATTGGTGCGCAAGGTAAACCTTGCTTATTGCGCCTTACGGCTAACGCCTCACGGCGCTGGCTCGGCAAGGATATGGGGCGGCTTGTCTTATCTGCCGATATTTCAACAAAAGTGCTTGCGGAGGGTTTGCATGATTAGAAAAATTAAGGAACTTGAGGACGTAAAGGTTGAACTGTACCGCTATTTTGAAACATTGGCGGCTTTGCCTTATCCGAAACGTCCAGAATTAGCTAAAAATCGTTTGTATTATTTTGCTGTTACGCAACCCAATGACGATGAGATTGTCGAAAGTGAAAGCAAATTTACGCCGACGCAGGTTGATATTGCTGACTTTTGGTATATTGATGCAAACTGGATTCCAATACTAACGCGCCTCGAGTATGATATTTTGAGCGCGCGGCTCAAAGATAAACCGCTGCCGTGGAAGTTGATCGAGCGTAAGCATAATAAGACACGCCAAATGCTGCGGCTTTATGCACACAACGGTTTGTTGCGGATTTTGTCAACCGTTCGCGACTAATATATTTTGTCTATGTTATAAAAAAAGGATAATAAAACAAATATAAAACTAAACAAAATCAACGAGTTAGCAAAATGTATTTAAGCTATTTTACAAGATTTTACATTATTTTACATCTTAGCATTTTACATTTTTCGCGGATTTTGATATAAATTTTTGTAGAATAGGTATTAGTCCCTGTTCTTCAAAGCCAGCCGAAACGGTTGGCTTTTTTGTTTTGGTAACCCTGAACAATAATCAATTAAGCTCCGTGCGGCACGTCGTCCTCAACCAGCGGCGTGCTGCAAGCTGTTTATAAGAGTTGAAACAATGGCGCAAGAAAAGAAAAACAAAGCAAAAAAGGCAGTTAAAAAGAAAAGCGCAGCCAAAGCCGAAAATAAAAAAGTCGGTCGTCCGGCAGCAGATTGGAAAACAAAAGAAACCGCCGAAAAGATTTTTAATGCAATCCGTGAGGGATTGAGCTTGCGCGAAGTTTGCAGGATTCATGGGCTGCCGATGACAAATGTATGCCAATGGTTGAATGAAGATGAATTTCGCGAACAGTACGCGGACGCGTGCGAGGCGCGCGCGGATAAAATGTTTGATGAAATAATCACGATAGCGGACACCGCTGACGTTGACAGTAAGGCTGGCGTCATGAAAGCAAAGCTGCAAATAGATACGCGCCGCTGGGTAATGGGGCGCATGTGTCCTAAAAAATACGGCGATAAGGTCGACGTTAATATGAGTGGTAAGGTGGAAAATACGCATGACGGAACAATTAACATTGCCCCGAACGATATGGCAATATCAGGAATTGCTAAAATACTTAGCGTCGCTCTCGGAAAAGGAGAAAGTGCAAGCGTGGCGGACACTGGCAAAAAATGACTTGTTTTTTCTGCTTGTTTACGTTTTAGGCGTTTGGTTTGCCAATAATCAGTGGGTGCTTGACCGCTGCCGCGAATTTCAAGATGATCCGTACGGACACTTAGATTTGTGGGCGCGCGGACATTTTAAGAGTACGATTATAACGTACGCACATACGATTTTTTTAATTATCAATAATCCCGAAATAACAATCGGGATTTTTTCGCATAAATTGCCGATTGCAAAAGGTTTTGTGCGACAGATTAAAAATACTTTTGAAAGCAACGATCTGCTTAAAGGTTTGTTTCCGGATATATTTTACGAAAAACCGGAAACACAAAGCATTAAGTGGACGGAGGATAAGATTTGCGTTAATCGCACCACAACACGCAAAGAGATGACGGTAGAGGCTTGCGGTGTAGTTGAGGGACAGCCGACAGGTATGCACTTTGACGTTTTGATTTATGACGATTTGGTAACGTTAGAAAGTGTGTCAACGCCGGAACAAATCTTAAAGACGACCGCTGCTTTTCGTATGAGTCTGAATCTCGGCAGCAAAGGTGCTCAGCGCATTATGATTGGCACATTCTATGCGTATAACGATACATATAATGAGCTGATTAAAGAGGGTAGCGTTGAACCGCGTATCTATCCGGCAATGACAGATCCGGCTGACTTTGAAACGTCTGTCTTTCTGCCGCCGGAAGAATTAGCGACAAAACGTATCGAAATGGGCGCAGCAACCTTTGGCACGCAAATGCTCTTAGATCCGAGCGTTGCCAATAACCGATATTTTGCGCCGGAGTGGCTGAAATATTATGACGGCAAAGGCTGGGAAACAATGAATCGTTATATTGTTGTCGATCCGGCAAGCTCCAATAATAAAAAAAGCGACTATACCGTCATGATCGTCTTAGGCTTTGGTCGGGACGGTAATTATTATTTGATTGACGGTGTCCGCGACAGATTAAATTTGTCCGAGCGCACCAATTGGCTGTTTAAGCTCGTTGAGGAATATAAGCCCAATGCCGTTTGGTATGAGAGTTACGGACAGCAAGCAGACAGTGAGCATATTTCTGCCGAAATGGATTTAAGGCATTATCGCTTTAATATCTGTAAGCTCGGCGGACAAATGGCAAAGAAACAAAGAATTGAGCGATTGCAGCCGCTTTTTGAGCAAGGAAAAATCTTTTTTCCGACAAGGCTGCCAATGCTGACCGTCGACGGCGAGCAAAAGGACTTTGTGCAAATGCTTATCGACGACGAATACATGAAATATCCGGCGGTTAATCATGACGATATGATTGATGCGCTGGCTAGGTTGTTTGATATTAACGGCGTTTTTCCAAACCAAACGCAGCAATATCAAACTTTTTTTTACAATAAAAAGTAGAAAGGATTTTGCAAATGAGTTTGGGAAAAACACTTAAAAAAGCCTTTAAGAGCGTTACAAAGGCAGCGGTTAATGTTTTTAAGTCAAGCGGTAAAGCAATCGAAAATGCGGTTAGCGGCACGGCTAAAATGGCAACCGGCGACTTTAAGGGCGCGGTTAAAAAATTTACGAACATGGCGGCAAATGCCGGCAATGTGGCAACCGCCGGCACGGTGGATTTAACTAATCGCAAAAGCGGTGTTGTTAATATCAATACCTCGGACGCGGTTGACGCTGTGCTCGGCACAAAAAAAGACAATTCAGCAATCCCTATGACGCAGACAACGGAAAACGCAGACAGCTTGGCAGCTTATGTGGCTGATACACGCCAACGTCAACGCCGTCGTTCAAGAGCGTCAACCAATAATAAAACATCAACCGCCGAGATTGATCGCAATAGATTATCCGGCATATCAGCTTTAGGAGTTTAAGAAAAATGAGTATTAAATCCGCATATATCAAAATCGCAAAATTTCAAGGCGTGCAAGCGGCAAATAACTGGCTGGCGTCCTTAACAGGGCAAGGCGGCAGTTCATCTGACGATAAAAAGAAACAAGAGGAAGAACAAAAAGCTGTTGCTAATGCCTCGGCAATTACGGACAGCGGCAAAACAACCGATACCGTTAATTCAACCTCTGAAAAACCAGCGGAAAACAAAGAAGAAACACCGGAAAACTTAAACAAATATGTTGCTGATAACACAACCAATATACCGGCAAATGCAAGCAATGATGTTGGCATGTATATCAATGACTTGCGCAACCGCCGCAAAAAACGCGGTGCGCCGATGAGTGAAAACTCATCTACTTTGGGAACATCAAGCATTTTAGGGGGGTAATATGGCTATCAAAAGTATTATCGATTTGTTGAGTGAGGCAAAATCTGATCCGAAGTTATTTAGGAACACATTTTTCCATCGGCGTTTTAGCAAGCTGTTCAAACGAGGCAGCTTGTTTAAGGCTTGGTTGCAAAAACAGCAAAAGCAAAATGACGAGCCGACACCTGAGCAAAAAGCACTTGCTAAAGCCTCGGAAATAACCGATAGCGGCAGAACGACGGAGGCTGTCGATTCAACCTCTGAAAAACCGACAAACGATGAGGATAGCGTCGGCACATATATCTCTCGCCGGCGCAAAAATCGCAATAGCGGTGGCAATATGCTTTCTACCTCCGACACACTTGGAGGATAGTATGACAGACAGCAAAAAAGAAATCGCAAGAGAATTTGTAAAGGAACAGCGAGCTTATGAAAACAAGCGCAAGCCGCTTGAGGCGGTTTGGCAGCGTCTTTATGAGTTGGTTGATCCGGCAAATGCTTTTATTACGCGCAAATACTCAGCAACGAAAATATGGAACGAAGAACTTTATTCAACCGTTGCCTCTCGCTCGTTGCCAAAATTTGTTGCGGCTATGCAATCAACTGTTACGCCGCCGAATGAACGTTGGCATAGATTGGTTGCGCCTTTGCGCAGCTTACAATCGCAGCAGGATATTACAAGCTGGCTCGAGGGCGTTACCGATACAATTTATGATTTGCGTTACCGTCCGAAAGCAGGATTTAACCGCTCGATTATCAAAATTTATGACGGTTACGGCGTCATCGGTTTGGGTGCAATGTTTGTGGACGAAGACCGCGACGGCGACGGTATGAGTTACGAGGCGGTTAATCTTAAGGACTTTTATGCCTCTTTGTATTCTGACCGTATTACGATTAAAAAATGCTTTCGTAAGATTGTTAAGCCGGCTTGGGAGGTTTTTGAAAATCTGCGCGATAAAGGAATTGATCCTAAAAGCGTTATCCCTGACGAATTGCAAAAGCGCTGCGAAAAAGATAAATTACGCGAATTAAATTTGTTGCACGTTGTTTATAAAATGAGCAACAAGGAAATCGACGAAAATGCAATGTCAATCAGTACGGCTGACGGCAATAAAAAGATTATTAAATATCGCTATAAAGGATATTTGATTTTAAATGACGCCAAAGAACCGGTTATTTTAGAAACGCAGCATTTCTTTAGTTGTCCGTATATGCTGACACGTTACCGTCCGCTTGATTATGATATTTATTCAAATTCTCCGTCGTTACAGGCGATGCCGGATATTCAAATGCTGCAACGTATGCGCAAATCCGTTATCGAGGGTGCAGAAAAGGCTGTTGATCCGCCGTTGCTCGCAAGACTTGACGCAGCATTTGGCGGTTTAATGCCAATTGCTGGTGCTATCATGCCGGGAACTTTAGACAATGACGGCAATGAGTTATTAAAGCCGCTGCGTACCGGCGATAATGTTAACCTCGGTGTTGATTTGGAGGAACTGATAACCAAAGGAATTGAGGATTTTTACCTCGTGCCGCTCTATATGATGTATTATCAAGAGGGCAAGATGACGGCGACAGAAATAAATCAGCGCGCAATGGAACGTGCGATGTTAATGTCAATCAATGTTTTCCCGATTGAAAATGAGCTGTTAAGTCCAATGGTTATGCGTGAACTCGATATTTTGGAACGTCAAAATAAAATCGACTTTAGCACCATGCCGACCGCCTTAAAAGAGTTACGCGAAAAAGGCGATCCTTATTGTTCTATTCAATACGAGGGCGAGCAGCATAAAGCGCAAGAACTTATCAAAGCCAACGGTATTGCAACCACAATGCAGGCGGCGACGGCTTTGTCTGCTTTTGAGCCGCATATTGCTCTTGCTTTTAAGCCGTATCAATGTGTTCAGACAATGGCACGCGCTAACGGCATGCCGGCAGATCATTTGCTGAGCGAGGCGGATTATAATGACGCCAAAGAAAAAGCACAAGAATTGGAACAAGAGGCAGCAGCTATGCAGCCTGTTAATACCGGTGTTGCCGATGTGGCAGCAGGCGTCAGTGCCGGATATAGCAATCGATTGGCAAATATAACATAAATAGGAGTTTAATATGCCTGAGTTACCAAAAAATGCACAAATTGAATTAGAGGCAACCGTGTCCGCCTTAAAAGACGGATATGTGAAATTTGCCGAAGAAAACAAAATCGTGCTTGAAGATTTGCGCACGTTTTGCGCGCTGAGTATCCCGACGGATTTAAGCGGCAAAACAACCGACCTTGATATTAACAAGGTCTTAATCCAAACCGGCTGCGCAAGAGTGTTGCAAAGAATTGAATATTTTATCAACACGCCGGTCGAACAAATCATAAAACACTATAAAATAGGAGCTTAATATATGGCTGATTTAGATAACGAAACGCCGGAAAACGACAATCCGGCAGAAAATCCTGCAACGCCTGAAAACACAGACAATAAGGAACAGCAAACACCGCAAACACCTGAAAATCCGAAAAACGAAACCCCCGACGACAAAGACGCTGGGGGTTTGGTTTATCCTGACGAGAATGACGCAGAGGCGGTTTTAGCTTTCCGTAAGGCGTGCGGTTATCCTGACGACGCAAGCGGTTACGGCTTGCCTATGGAAACAGACGAACAAAAGAATTTAGCAAACTTTCTGCACTCTTGCCAATTAGACAAGATTGCCGCCAAAAACGTTGCTGAGAAATTGCAGGCGCAGATTGAGGCGGAAGATAAAGCCGAAAAAGAACAATATGCAGCCGAATTACAGCGCGTTACCGGCGCGTGGGGCGAGAACTTTAAGGCAAATGAAAGTTTGGTTAAGCGTGGCGCTGAGTTAATGAAAATCAACGACGACGCTTTGAGGGGAATCTCCGAGTGTATCGGAGTGGAGGCGGCACTCAGTATGTTAATGCTGCTTGGTAAAACTAACACGGATTACTCCGGCGTTAGTGGCGGCAGCAGCACTGACGATGAGGACGTTTCGGGCTTTATCGCACGGAAACGCGGCAGATAAAGCATTGTTTAACCGGAGGCACAAACGCCTCCATTTTTTATAAGGAAACTTGGAAAAATGAGTGAATATAATGACACTTTACAACAGGTTGCCAATAGTTACTCTAAGGTACAACAGACTTTAGTCAATCAATTCATTAAAGACTTAAACTTTATGAAGACCGTGCCTTGGACAGTGGCAACACACGGTATTTTTAACCGTTACGAGGAAGTTGCCGGCGTTAAAGGTGCTGCTTTCCGTGAGTGGGACGCTCCGAATGTTGAAATGGACATCTCTACAATCGTCAAAGAAGAACCGTTAGGCGTTTTGGGCGGCGAGATGAGTGTATCAGCAGAACGTGCTTTGTTGATTGCTAACGACACTAAAGACAGCGGTAAAGCGGCTGAAAAATATTTCGAAAAGCGCACACCGATTGTCTTAAACGATGCCGGTAAGCAAACCGAAAAGCATTTTATTTATAACATCTTGTATAAAAAAATGGCTGAATACAATAAACTGATTGCCTCTGATGCAAGCAAACGCACCATGTTTGATGCCGGAGGTGCAGGCTCAACAAACTGGTCAATCTTTGCTTTACGCCAAAACAAAGAGTTAAACTGCGGTTTACTTTCTCCGATTGGCGAAAACAATGACGAGTTAATGACAATGGAATGGCTGAATGACGGCGCTTTGCACAAAATTACATCAGGCGCAAACTCCGGCAAACTCGGATACGAGGCTGTTTGGAAGTCTTATTTTGGCTATCAGTTAGCTGTTCCGCAGCATTTAGGCGGTATTTTCAACATCGATCCGGATAACAGCCACAACGTTACACCGGCAATGATTGACGATATGCTCGATGCAATGGAGGCTGATCCTGCCGATACCGTTCTCGTTATGGCTCGTGGTATGCAAACACGATTGGGACGTTTGAAACTTAACTTCTTACGCGTTGATAATGAAGACACCACAATCTCAAGCGATATTAAAGATTGGCACGGTATTAAAATTATCGGTACAAATACGCACCTGCGCGGCACAGAAGAAAAAGTTATCATGCCTTGGGCGTAACTTAAATGAGCCGTCTGATAAAGGCGGCTCTTTCTTTTTAATCTTTATTTATAAAGGAATTTAACATGAAATATGGTTTTTATGGAGAAAACTTTATTGACGAGGCGAGTGCTGCGGCAAGTGTTTCAGCAACACGCGGCGTCAAAGTTGGCGGTACCGTCGGCAATTTGTATGCTAAATGTATCGCTGGCGCTGGTGGATTCTCGATTGCAAGCGGCAAAACCGTTACCTTGACAGCAAGTGAATCCGATACCTTGAGCGGAACATATAACGCAAGCGGTGTGGCAACAACACGCACTTTCTCTGCCGCAACCGTTATACCTGAGGGCGAAGTTATTTGTGAACTCGGTTTTCCGTCTTATGTCAAAGACTTTGCTAAAATTGCATTTACTTGCAACGACAGCAACGTCAGCGGCAAAATCAAAGTTATCCCATACGCAAGGGGGTAATCATGACGACTTTTATTGCACTCAACGACACGTTTAAAGATTTTAAGTACATCAAAAAAGGCGATGAAATTGAGGCGCCTGACGATTTTTGTAGTCCGAACTTTAAACGCAAAGACGGTAAGCCTATGAAAGCCGCTGAGGCTGGAAAAGGCGCAGCTCAAAAGGAAATCAGCAAGGGCGAAGAAGAAACACAAAATTTGAATGAAACAGAAATTCGTGCTAAAGCTAAAAGTCTTAAAATCAATAACTGGTGGACGAAGAAACCTCAAGACTTGCTTGCAGAAATTGCAAAAGTTGAGGCTGAAAACGCACAACCTGATTTTAAGCCTGACGACCAAAACGACAATAATGAGCAGCCGGAAAATCCTGACGGCTCTGACAGTGAGGTCGATAACAGCAATGTTGATAACAGCGAGGCTGATAAGAACTAAGATAAACGAAAGGCGGTTTTATAAAAGCCGCCTTTTATTTTTGAATGGAGAATTTTTAAATGGTGGCGACTTGTACGGAAGATTTAGATATAATCAATCGGGCTTTATTATATTTGGGCGAAAAGCATGTCATATCTGTTAGCGACAGCACAAATGCAGCCGAGGAAATGAACGCCGCCTATTATATGACACGCGACGAACTGATCCGCAGTTATATATGGGAATGTTGCAGAAAAGAAGACACCGCCGCCTATTTGGGCGAGGAATCAGCCGTATGGACTGGCGATCGCAAATATGTTTATCAAGTACCGAGTGATTGCCTCGGTTTTATCTCTTTTAATGATATTTATGTCGGTTATAGCGGCACGGAATTGGTTGAAGAACGCAATCCGTTGTGGAAAATCCGCGGACACAAAATTTATACAACATTTAAACCGCCGCTTAAAATTGAATACAAATTTAGGAATGAAGACGCTAGCAGCTATGACGCGTTGTTTTGTAAAGTGTTCGCTCTCGAGCTGGCTATCGTTACCGCCGAAAGAATTAAACAAAGCGACACGGCAATCCAAAGACTAATGCAAATGAAACGTGAGGCGTTGGCTGATGCTTTGCGTGCTCAGGCTGTCGAATTACCGGCAATTAAAAAACCGACAGGAAACTGGTTACATAGCCGGCAAACTGGCTTTTAGGGGGTTGGTATGGTACAGAAAAAAGTTTTAAGAGCTTTTAACAGTGGCGAAATTACCCCCGATTTATTTGGGCGTGATGATGTTCAGAAAGTCAATAGCGGCTTAAAAGTTTGCGATAATATGCTGTTGACTATTCAAGGGGCGGCATATTATCGCGGCGGCATGAGCCACAGCGCACAAACAAAAAACAATTCTCGCGTCTTACTATTGGATTTTACCTATAATGATAATGATTGCTATACTGTTGAATTTGGCAACCGGTATGCGCGTTTTTATCGCAATCAGCATTTATTGGTTGATGTAAACGAAAATCCGATCGAAGTTGAAACGCCTTATTTGTTGGCTGATTTGTGGGACGCAAACGGCTTGCCGGCACTCAGTAAAGCACAATCTGCCGACGTTGTTTATTTGTTTAATACAACACAAAAATATCCTGTTCAACGATTAGAGCGTTTGGCAGACGGCAGATTTTCATTGCAGGAAGTCGACTACGGCGAAGACGGCGGATTTGAAGATATTAACACCGATCATGACAGCCGCGTTTATGTGAGTGCACAAACCGGCAATGATGTTGTTATAACAGCAGACAAGGCAATTTTTAAGCAAGGGCATATCGGCGGCATTTTTTATGTTGAGCCGATTAACTTTAATAATATTTTACAGTGGTCTGAGGGGCGCACCGTTTCTGCTAACGACAGAATTATATCAAATTATCGCACTTATAAAGCGGCAGCCGAAGGAACAACCGGACACACCACGCCAAAGCACTACGAGGGAACAGCAACCGACGGCAAAGTAAACTGGATTTATGAGGATTGCGGTTATGGTATCGGAGAAATTAAATCAATATCTAACGACGGCACAAGTTGCGTTGTGAAAACATTAAAAGCTTTTCCGTGGGCTTGCGTTGGTGTTGATCGCAAAACATGGAAATGGAAATTCGGCAGTTGGTGTGAGGAATACGGTTATCCGTCATGCGGCTGCTTTCATCGTGAGCGCTTTTGTATGTTACGAGGCAATCGCGGCTGGTTTAGCTGGACAGACGATTTTGAAAACTTTTCTGAAAAAGATTTTGGCGCAATTACCTACGAAACAGGTTTTAGTTTTAACATCTCGAGCGGTATAACTGTCGGCGCAGCACAATGGACGGAAAGCGGTAAAGATTTGTTAATCGGTACAGACGTTGACACCGTGGCAATCGGCGAAAGTAACACAAATGATTTGTTTTATGTATCAAATTGCCGCAGCTTTGAGCAGACGCGCGATGCTTGCAGCCGGATTCAACCGGTTAGAGTTGGACAGCGCTTTGTCTTTGCGGATATAACCGGCAAAAGTATCAATACTTTAACCTATGACGCAAATTCATATCAGTATGACAGCGACAGTCTGCAAACATACGCAAAACACATCTGCGTTGAGGGTATCACAAATATTGTGCGCATACGCGAACCGTTTGATATTATTTATTGCTTAAAAGCAAACGGCGCTTTGAGCTGCTGCTTATATAATCCGAATCAAGAGGGCTTGGCTTGGTTTAGAATTAAAACCGACGGCGAGATTGTCAGCATTTCACGCGATAGTACAAATCTTGCTTTATGTGTTAAGCGCAAGGTCATTATTAACGAGGTTGAGAGTGATTATTACAGCGTTGAGTTTTTGCAAAATCCTTTTCAGGGGTATTTTTCAAAAACGCTGGCTGATTTTAATACTGAGCAAGCGTATAGGCAATATTGCAAAAATGCTTTGCTCGAAGTTCAAAAAGAGGCAATTTATTTGGACGCGTCAAATATTTATACGTCTGACGTGGCATTTAGAACAATCAATGTTGGTTTGGATCATCTCGCCGGTCGAACAGTAAGTATTGTGTCTGAGGGCGGTATTGAACCTGAGCAAGAGGTTAGGCTTGTCAATGGACAATGGACAGTTACCTTGCAGCAGGACTCAAAGATTGCGTTGATTGGCTTGCCTTATAAGGGTGTCCTTGTTCCTCTGCCAATGGAAAGCGACGGCGAAACGAGTGCAAGGGCGCGCGTTAAGCGTATCAATCGTATTGGCTTTAGGGTTTATAATTCTATGGGCGGACAATACGGCGAAACTATGGATAGCTTAAAAGATTTATTAAGTCGTTCCGGCGGCGATACGCTCGATGATCCGATACCTTTATATAGCGGCGATGCCGAATTGTCGGTATTTAACGGCAGCTATCGTGAGGCAGAGCAGTTGATATTTGTACAACCTTATCCTCTGCCGTTTACATTACAGGCTATCGTTTACGAATACGAAATTTATTAACTTTAGGAGGCTTATATGAGCGGTGCAGCTTTAGCGGCAGCGGCAAGTTTTGGCTTGAATTTTTACAGTTCGCTGCAACAGACAAAATCACAAATCAAGCAATTAAGACAAAACGCCGTCATGAAATATCTTGAGGGCGATATTTTTGAGAAAAATGCTAAGCAACGCGCTATTGCTGACGCTTACAACGAAGATGTTGCGCGAAAGCAGCGCGATTTGGAAATGTCGCGGCTGCGTGCCTCAACCGCTATGAGCGGTATGACCGGCGGCACAATGCTTGAGGTACAAATGCGCTCGCAGCAAGAGGCTGACATGGACGATATGGTTATGCGTTATAATAACCATACCGCCTATGTAGCGACAATGTATGAGGCGACTAAAAGCCGTATGGAGGCAAACCAATTATTGCTGACGGCAAAGAATTTGAAAAAAAATAAATGGCTTAATGCGTTTATCAGCGGCGCAAGCGGCGCACTGGGAACAGCAAACGCCGGCGGTTTACTCAGCGGCAGCTCTTCAAAATATATGGACGTAACAAACACGGCTGCCTCCGGCGGTAATGTCAGATTTACAAATGCAAGTTATAACGGATAGGAGTTTACAATGGCACTTAATAACACTTTTACAAGACAGGTTGTTGCTCAACCGGCAGCGCAAAATCCTAATCAGCCAAACCTCCACCAATACGATGCTGATGCCGCACTGACGCAAAACCTTGTTAATTTTGGTAATCAAGTATTAAACGTTTATGCTAAAGCGGATTATGAGGCAGCAAAACGCGATATGACAGACGATTATACCAATCGCTCGCTTGAGCAAAAAAATGCTTTGCGTGAGGCTAATGCAATCGCTGAGCCGCGTGATCGCGAGGCTTATTATAACGCTGCGATGAAAAAGATTAACGAAAAATACGGCAAGGATATTGATAGCCGCTTTATTGGCGAATATCAACGGCAAACTGATTTGGACGATAAGGAAAGCCTGCTCAATCTGCGCTTTAAGCAAACACAAGATTTGCAGCATGAAAATCGGCTGCGTGCGCAAAGATACCGCGACAACGCCGCCGCTCAATCTGCCGGTGCTGATCCGGCATACGCTGCTGCAATCGACGCAAGAGTTAAAAGCGATTTAGGCGCTATGCTTAAAGACGGTTCAATCAGCCGTTATGAGTATGAAATCGCCCTCGAAGACTACCAAAAAAAGAAAATTAAAGCTAATATCAATCATTTTTTGGATAGTTCGCCTGAGGATTGGACGGACGAGCAAATCAGCGACACGCTTAATTTAATCACGGCAAATGTTACCAATGAGGCTGAACGTAAAGAACTTAAAGATTTTGCCGTTGCGCGTATCAAAACATTAAAACAGCAGCGCGAAAATGCCGAAACGTTTAATCAATTACACGACGAATACGATTTATTAACACGGTCGGCGACGGAAAATATGAGCCTTGCCGAGATTGACCGCCGGACGCCTGCCGGTGCAAGTAAGGAATATAAGAAACTTATAAAATCATTAAACGGCTATATCAAAGACGGTGCAAAATTAAGCGATACACAAAAGGCAGTAATACAACAAGATGTTTATGACGCGATCGCGGCTGTTACTTCTAATAAAAACGCAATGCCGCAGGATTATGCCGCCGTCCAAAATAAGATTTATAAAGCTATGGAACAAAAAGCCTTTAGCGTTGTTGAGGGGAATAAAATACTCGGCTCTGTTATGATGCCCCTAAATGACGCATGGGGGCGGCAAGTTGATAAATTGAGCGCTGACGAAAAAGGTTGGTTTACCGGAGATGTCGGTGCCAAAGGCGTTATTGATTATTTAAGCGATAACGGCATGATAGCTAAAGCGCCTAAAGGGGCAACAAAAACAGAAAAAGCACGGATTGAGGCAAGTAATGCGCGCAACAAGGTTAAGGCTTATCAGCTTTATTACAGCAATTTGCAAATGGTTGTTAATGATCCGAATACGCCTTATAGCAGCATTGCCGATATTGCCGCAGAGCAGAATACGACAATTAAGCGCGATATATTGCGACAGGCTCAAAATGCAACCACGCGGCAAATGGCACAAGATAAATTCAGTTTTTTGTCGGGTTTGCCTGAAAATCAGCAGCCGAACAAGGTGCTTGACGGCGGAACGCTAACCGGTAACACCGATAATATTGGCAATTCTCATCTTGGCGCGCCGGTGGTTGATACGCGCTATAAAGGAACAGCGTACGACGCTGCAACCGGCAAATATGGTCTTGTCCGCGCAGACGGTACAATCGAGGAAGTAACGCACGACGTTTATAAACAATACGGAGGTTTGAAGTAATGGCTTGGGAAATTGAAAACAATAGCGCCGCAGTTGCGCCGCAATGGGAAATTGAAAACAATACCCAACCAATGACGCAATCAGTTATGGACGCCGAAAATCAGCAAATGTATAACGTGCCGCTCGGTATGGACGGACGCGATGCTCAATTTGCAATCGATACGCAGCACAAAGGTCTGAGTAAAGCCTCTTTTTTTGGCAAGGCAAAAATGATGACGGACGCCGCCGGCGAGGCGATTGAAGATGTTTTTAATGACGTCAACCGTGGTGTTGTTGAACATGTCGGGCAATTAGCAGACACATTTATCGAAAAGAGTTACAGCTATCAAAAAAGACAAAAACTGCTTGAGGCTTGGCAATCCGGCGATTGGTCGCATTTTGGTAATAAAGAACTGACGGACGAAGAAAAACAAGGATATATCGACCGGCAAAAGGAAAAAATTGAGTTAATCAAAAAAATGCGTGAGCGCACAAAATCTTTCTTTAGCAAGGGCGCGGAAATTCTGCGCCCGACAGAACAAATGGACAGTATTGACGAGTTTATGGTCGGTGTCGGCGGTGCGGCTGTATCTGTTGCGGAAACTGCGGCAGCAGCGGTGGCGACAAAGAATCCGACCGTTGCCGCCGGTATTATCAGCTCGGTCTATGCTGCTATGCGCGATACAGAATATTTTGATAAGGCACTTGCCGCTGGTCAAGATGCTGAAACAGCAAGCTTTGACGCCGCAATTGCCGGATCAATCGAGGGCGGTATTGAATTTGTCGGCGATAAGCTGCTGCTTAGTGTCGGTAAGATCAAGCCTATTCAAGAACTCGGCAAAGGTGTTATTTCATCGGCAGCAGTTAAACTGGCAAAAAGCAAGCTCGGACAATCTGCCTTAAAGAAAATCGGCTCACGTCATACGGACAGCATTTTTGCGGCAACGGTTAAAGGTTTTATGTCTGAGGGCGGCGAGGAATTGGCACAACAAGCCGGCGGTATGTTGTTTGAAAACGCAACAGACGTATCTAATTACGGATTTGATGAAATATTAAGTCAAAGCCTTTGGTCTTTTGCCGTTGGTGGCGTCAGTGGTGCAGGTATGGGCGTTGTCGGGACGAGCGTTTATAATAATCGCGTTAAAGAAACCAACGATAAAATCAAAAATTTCTTAAAAGAACAGACACCGGAACTAACGAGCGATGAACTGCAAACAACAGCGGACGCCGTGCAAGAAGTTTTGTTTCAATCTGCGCCGGTCTATGAAAGCGAGCTCAATGAGCTGCTGCGCCGTGAAAACGACAGCGATGTTATGCCGGAGGGTTTGACGCCCGAAAGTTTAACGGCTGAAACACGCAAGCTGCTTAAAGAAAAATATGAGATGACGGACGAGGATATTGATAAGACAATTCGCGGCACACTCAATCTGATTGACGCGCGCAATCAATTTAACGAAGTTTATACCGCTTATCGTGATGCTTTGGAAATGGCAGGACGGTCAACGCAAGCCGCTGACGGCGAGGCTCGACTACTTGCAGCGCGTGCAATAACGGTGGCGAAAAACAGCAATGTTACGGCTGCGGAAGTTATGAAACGTTGGAACTTGCAATTTGCGCAACAAAACTTTGCTGATTTTGAAAAAGGTGTTCCGCCGGTTAATCGTTATGCTCAAAGTCAGGTACATGTCGATAATATCATGCGTTTAGTCCCCGAGGCATACTCTGAGGCGGAAAAGAAAGCTATACGCCGCGGTTTTGAAGAACGCGCACGCTATGGCGATTTGAAAGCCGAAAACTTTAACGAGGAAACGGCAAAACGGTGGTTTGAGGGTAAGACGGCAAGCGATGTGATTCGCGCTTTGAATAAACGCGTTGCTGCTGTGTCAGGCGTACTAAACGGCAAAGATACATTAAGCAAAGTTAAGAACTCAAAAAAGATAAATCCTGATAATATCAATCCGTTCGAGGCGTTAGTTAATCCAAAACTTTTGCGCGGTGTTAAGAGATTTGATAAAGGCAAAAGTTTGCTCGCTTTCTTAAAAGGACGCGGCGGCTTAAAAGACGTTGGCGGCGAGCTTAAAGCAATGGACGCAGATAAGCAATATATCGGACTTATCAACAACAAAGGCGGTAACAGCCTTGACGACGAGGCGCTTGCTGCATGGGAAAACGGTTATTTTCCGAATACGGAAGAACGCCCCTCAATTAACGATTTGCTTGATGCTATACAAGACGAATTGTTTGGTAATAAGCATTATCAATATCAAGAGGGCGAAAACATGACGATTGTTGACTATGTTGACAGCCTGCGTGAACAATTTGACATGCTCGGTATTGATTACAGCAATATGACGGCAGCAGAGGCAGAGCAAGCCTATAACGAGGCTGCCGACAGGTACAGTGAGCAATATATTGACGAGGATTCTCGGTGGAATTATCAAGAGGCGGCTAACTCTAATAAGCAACGTTATCTTAAAGACGGATCGGATAAGATTTATGACAACGTTATTGCTATACACGAGCAAGCTGGTTTAATAGAAAACGCACCTGAGCGTTTTGCCGGCACAACAAAAGAAGAAATAAAAAAAGCCTTAAATGCCGGCGAAGACGGAACGGCACGCGTTAAGTCGCCAATCGAAGATATAAAGATCAAAGAAGAACATTTTGAGCATTTACTCAACGATAATGAGCCGCAGCGCAAAACGTTTTTGAATTACGTTGTGGCAACAATCGAGCGTCCGAATTTGATTGTTAAGGTTGGTAAGAAAAATCATTATATTAAATTTTTTATTGATAACAGCAAGGTTAAGCCGCATTTGCAGATTGTAAAGGTTGCGAGCGACGGCAGCTTTTATGTTACTAATTATCGCCCGAAAAAGAAACAGGTTAATAATACAATAAAAGACGGACAAATCATTTATGACTTGTCCGCCGTACGAGATAATGAAAAATCATTATCCGCTATAAATAATGTAACACAACCGGACGATAATGTCAATAATACTTTATATCAATCTGCTTTTGCTGGTTCGCGCGTGGATTATGACGCGCCGAGTTTGGAGGCAATCGGTAGTGGCGAGGGGGCGCAAGCACACGGCTGGGGCTTGTATTATGCCTTAAATAGAGATGTAGCTGAGCGTTACCGTGAGGCATTTCTTGGTTCTCAAAAATCGTCATTGACGATACAAGGAAAAAGTTTAGGCGATTATTTAGAGGGATTAACAGGTTTTATCGGATATTATGACGGAGCATTACTTTTACTCGAAACAAACCCAGATATGAATCCTAAAGAATATTTTATAAAAGCCTTAAATGATTATATTTCAGACAGCAAACAATATTATCAAAGATATAGTGCTGAGCAATTTAAGGCAGCATACGAAAAAGCTGAAACTATAAGAGAAAAAGCAAAGACGCTTAACGACAGTGATTTTGTTATAAAACAATGGGGACAAGTCCACGAGGTGGATTTACCGGAAAATCCTTATTTGCTTGACGAACAAAAATCTTTTGATGAACAAAGTGATTTAGTTAAACAAGGCATTTTAAGTGCTATTGATTCTCTTAATCTTACAGAAGAAGAAAAACAAAGCTGTAAGGATCGCGTTCAAAACAAATCAGTGGACGGTAAAGAGATATATGAGGCGCTTATCCCTATGGTCGCAAAAAGTAAAGACCGCAGCCTTGTTTATTCTAGCAAGGAAATAAAACCGCTTGTTTCTAAACTGTTAGCCGAGTTTGGCGTTAAAGGTATTACTTACGACGGCAGACAGGACGGACGGTGTTTTGTTATCTTCAATCCGGCAGACGTTAAGGTTATTCAAAAGTTTTATCAGGAACAAAGCGGCAATAATCCGCGTGGTGCGTATAAAAACGGCTTAATTTATCTGTTTGAACACGCTGACGCGTCAACCGTTATACATGAACTCGGGCATTTCTTCTTGGACGATATGCGTAAGTTTTCGGACGACGAGGCAACCGTGCAACAGCTTGAGGCGATTTATGCCTATCTCGGCAGTGAGGACGGCAATTTAACAACCGAACAGCATGAGTATTTTGCAAACAGTTTTGAGGTTTATTTACTCGAGGGGCGCGCGCCTAACCAATTACTCGGCAAAGTATTTGCTCGCTTTAAGAAATGGCTGCGCAGTATGTGGGTTGAAGTTCGCCGGCTGCAAGGCGTTAAGTTATCGGACGAAATGCGCAAGACATTTGACGATATGCTCGGCGGCAAATCGCTCGATTTTACAATGCAAATGAGTAGTCTTAAAATGGCTGAGGCAGCCGAAAGCGGTAATATTTCCGCTGACACGGTTAATTATGCGCTGACGCTGCTTAAAGCCGGCAAAATCAGCCGCGCAGATTTAGACAGTATTCTTGAACGTCTAAAAACCGGTGAGCTTAAGCGTAAAGATGTGTATAAAGAGTTAAAAACTCTTGACGCCGCAGGAAAAGAACATCACGAGGCACTTAATCCGTTTGATACACTTAAATATCGTGAGGCATTGCAGCGCGGTAATATTAACAAACGTGATGTTATTGAAAAAATAAACAGGCTGCTCGAATGGAGTGCACCGCGTGAACAAAACGGTAGAACCATCGGGCGATTCACAAACAAGCAAACCAATGACTTTTTTGATGCTGTTCGTGCTGACATGCTGCTCTCTAAAGAAGATGCCAAAAAAGCACTGGCAACAAACAAAGGCATTATAACGGCTATTTTGCAAAGCAAGGAAATACCGGAAATTGAACGCAATAAGATTTTAGGTATGCCGGTTAATGAAACCGACCGCGCAAGCCTTATGAATTTATTAGCGCTCGAAAATCGGATATTATCCATACCGGCAAAATCGTCTGATCTCAAAAGTGTTATCAAACTTTATGGCGATTTGTCTGATAGTTACAACGTCGGACGCTTAACGGCAAATGTTACCGGCGAACTCAAAAAAGCACGCCGTAATAAAATGTTGCAAGAGGTCAAAGATGTTTTAACCGACAACGGCGATATTGATTATCATAAAGAAAACAGCGAGGTTAAGAAGTTTTTGCACCGGCTCGGACAAAGTCAATACAGTTGGGGCGGCTTAATGGATTTGCTCTCTATGAATGATAAGAGTTCAACCACAAACAAAAGTAAGCTAAGCAAAATTATGGACGTGTTTGAGCAAGAACAAGCTGAGGCTCGCGGTATTGCCGATGATGGCGAAAAAATATCAAAGTATATGGCTGACGCTCTTAAAGGCAGCGGCAACGATATTATCGCCGCGAGCAAGTACATCAACAATGAAATTAAGAAAAAAGTCAAAGTTGAATGGAACGCCGGCAGTAAGACTTTTACTAAAGATCAGCTCTTGGATATTTATATGAAAGCAAAAGACGAGGAAACGCGTAAAATTATGCTTGACGATAAAATCAACGCTTATAATGAGGATTTTTTGCGCGCCGTTGGTATGGAATTAAACGCGCAGGATCGAGCGGTTGCACAAGCTTTATTTGATTTTTATAATGATAATTATGCTAAAATCAATAATTTTTATGAGGAAAAATACGGCGTATCTATGCCGCACAATCCTTACTATTCGCCGCGCTCAATGATCCGCTCGGGCATTAACGTTGAAGACGGCAGCATGGCTTTTGCTGCCGCCGGATTCACGAAGAACAGAACGGCAAAAGCCGGCGCGGTCGATATTAAAGGCGCTTTTGCAACGTGGAATAAATATGTTGCGCAAACAAATCACTGGCTGGCATGGTCTGATAAATTGGTTGATATAAATTCGATTTTCGGCGATACGGAGGTCAAGAAAATTATTGAAAACCAATTTGGCAGCTCAACAAATAATCGTATCAAAACCGAGATTACCAACATGGCAGGCAGTAAAGTGCCGGACGGCAGGTGGTACGTTTATGATAAAGTCCGCTCAAATTTTGCAAAATCAGTGTTATCGGTTAAGCCGAGCCTTATGATTAAGCAGCTCACATCTTTCCCTGCTTATTTGGAATACATGAGCGTTGCGGATTTTTCACTCGGTATTAGTGACTTTTTCCTCCACATGCGTGAGGCAATCAATACGCTTGGCAATACAACCTTAATGAAAACGCGCGGCGTGGATATTATCCGCGACTTTGCCGAACTCTCAAAACTCGATGTTTTGAAAGGCAAAAAAGGCATTAAATTGAGCGATTTAATGATGTTAAACATCAGATTGGGCGATAGAGGCGCAATTTATGCCGGCGGCTGGGCTTTGTATAAAGCAGAATTAAAGAAAAATCTTAAAGCCGGTATGAGCGAAAAAGAGGCTAAAGCGAAAGCCTTAGAAACCTTTGAGCGCGTAACGGACGAAACGCAGCAATCAGGACGCATAAGCCAGCAAAGCTATTGGCAAAGCAACCCGTTTTTGCGCGCGTTTACGATGTTTATGAGTTCACAAAACCAATATCTGCGTAAGGAAATTAACGCCGTGCGCGGTATGGCAACCGGCAGAATGAGCGTTAAACAAGGATTGAAAACCTTGTTTATTTTCCATGTTTTGCTGCCGTGTTTGTTCCAATATGCGGCAGACGGTTTTGAGTGGGATAAAAAGGCGCAGCTTAAAGCCGGTGTGCTTGGATCAGTGAACGGATTTTTCATTGTTGCAAATATTTTATCAAATATCTGGGACGCTGCCGCCGGACAAGCAAAGTCTAAGCACATGATGATTAAAGATGTGCTGCAAGGATATGGTAGTATTGAAGATTTGATAAATGCGTTTATGAAACTCGCTGACGAAGAATATGAGTTTGAAGACGTTTACAGCGTTCTTAAAGAGTTTGGCAAGCCGGTCGGAGAATTGAACGGTGTGCCGGTTAAGTATGCGCTCGATTTGTTCGAAAATGCCGGAGATTATGCCGAAAACGACGAGTATAAAAAAGAGTTGTTATTATGGCTTGGCTGGTCGCCTTATGCTTTGCGGGATAAAGACGAATAGCTATTTCTCCTTGTATTATTGTGTTTGTTGATTCAACAGGACGGTACGATTGCAAAAGTGCCGTCCTTTTTTAATGAAAGGAAAAATAAATGACCATACCTGCAAGTATGCCGATCAGGGCAACGTATGAGGGCGACGGTGCAACAGTTAATTTTCCTGTTCCATTCAGATATTTTAAGAATGAGCTTGACGATAAAAAACAAATATTAGTCGAGCTGTCTGACCTTGACGGCGGTAACGTTGTTACGTTGGTTGAAGATACCGATTTTACAATGACGGCGGCAGATCAGGCAAACGGAACATTGACAATGCTGCAAGCGCCGGCTGTCGGCAAGCGATTGACGATTGTTTATAATATTCCAATCGAGCAACCGATAGACTGGCGAGAGTTTGGAAGATTACCGAGCGAAAGCATAGAGAAAGCCTGCGACAAACTGACAGCAATTTTGAAACAGCAAAAGGAAATTCTTGACCGTTGCGTTAAAGTCGGCGTCAGCTCAGTGTCAAACCCTGATATATTAGTTAATCAGGTCGAGCGAATTTATAGCTCAATCGATAATATTGACGCGGTTGTTGAGGATTTAACCAATATCAATGCCGTTAATGCCAACAAAAACAATATAGATACAACGGCTGGTATTGCCGCAAGTATCAGCGCGCTCGCCGTTATTGTTGATAGTATTACAGCGGTTGCAGAAATTGCCGCCAATGTTACGGCAGTTAAAAATAATGCAAGCAATATAAATACATTAGCTCATATAGCTGCGAATATTACAGCGGTTGCAGAAATTGCCGCCAATGTTACGGCAGTTAAAAATAATGCAAGCAATATAAATGCCGTCGCCGGTGCAATCAGTAATGTTAATAACACCGGCAATAATATCAGCAAGGTTAACACCGTTGCTAACAACATCGCAGCGGTTAATGCTGCGGCTGATAACCTAGAGGCAATACAAGCCGCGCCGACAGCAGCAAGCAATGCGGCAACATCAGCAACCGCGGCAGCCGGATCAGCAACCGCGGCAGCCGGATCAGCAACATCAGCAGCCGGCAGCGCAACATCTGCGGCAAGCAGTGCTAATACGGCAGCAAACTGCGAAACAAATGCGGCATTTTATGCAAGCAACGCTGCAAATTCGGCAAGTAATGCGCAAGCCGCTGAAACACGCACCCTGACAGCCGCAAATAATTTATTGAATAACAACCGGATTAAAAAGGTTGCGGATAATATTGTTAATGTCAACGCGGTGGGCGAAAGTATCGACGCTGTCAGACTTAATGCTAACAATATCGAGGCAATCCGTAACACCGGCAGAGCAATCGAGCAAGGAAATAACGAATATTATATTTTCGGCGGTGTTTCTCAATATAACGATTATCTGCAAACACTGCACGGCGGTTACGCTGACAGTACGCTAACCGAAACAATAAGCGGTGGCGCAGCGGACACGGTTTACCGCAATTTGTTTGCTGATAATTTACAGGATTGCGTTGATAATTTGGAAATTATCGCCGGTGTCGGCGAAAGTATCAGCAAGGTCAACACTGTTGCTAACAACATTACAGCGGTTAATGCTGCGGCTGATAACCTAGAGGCAATACAAGCCGCGCCGACAGCAGCAAGCAATGCGGCAACATCTGCGACAGCGGCAGCCGGATCGGCAACCGCGGCAGCCGGATCAGCGACAGCAGCAGCCGGCAGCGCAACGACCGCTGTTATATCAGCGCAAGAGGCAGCCGATAAGGCTGACACAATCAATTCGCAAGACTTTCAGATTGTCAAAAATAATCTGCCATTTATTCAAACCTTGTCGGGAAATGTTGCAGTTATGCAACTTATCTTAGCTTGGTTGGAAAATGACGGCTTTATGACGTTTGGCGGTTTTGCAGGTACAGATTCGTTTGGCTGGGAAATTGACGGCGGCGACGCTGCAACGCCGGCAAACGATAATTTGGACGGCGGCGATGCCGGCACGATTAGAATTTCTAACTATGCCGACGCTATGGCAAGCGCAACCGCTGCGGCAACATCTGCGACAGCAGCAGCCGGCAGTGCAACAGAGGCAGCCAATAGTGCAACAGCAGCGGCGCAATCCGCAACACAATCAGCAACATCTGCGACAGCAGCAGCCACATCAGCAACCGCGGCAGCCGGATCAGCAACCGCGGCACAAGGTTCTGCAACAGAGGCAGCAAGTTTGTTGGTTGCAATCCATGGAGGCGGCGCTCAAGCCGCTTAATTTTTAACTTTTAATTAAAAGGATATTAAAATATGGCTACAAAAATACAATTAAGACAAGATACAGCGGCAAACTGGAATTCAGCAAACCCTGTATTGGCAAGCGGCGAGATTGGTGTCGATTTAACCAATAAAGATTTTAAGGTCGGCGACGGCTCTACATCTTGGAAAAGATTACTCGGTGTCCAATCTGAGGCGAGAATTGCCGAAGAATTGGCACGCGGAACTTATCGCGGCACAAACTTAGAAGAAAAATTTGCTGACGAAATTGCAACCGCCGGCAGTGTTGCTGCTTGGTTACATGCGCGTTGTCAAGCTGGTAATTTTGAGGGAATTTATCCGTTTGACTACTTCTTTGACACAACCGTTGCACAAACGGTTGACGGCACTTCTGTTGCCGGTGGACAGCAACGTAAATGCGTGATTGCCGGTATTGATATGTATTACAACACCGGCGATTCAAGCCCTTATATGCCGCACCATTTAACAATATTCGCCGGCTTATCGACTGCAAACGTTTTGTTTAACCCGAGCAATAATAATAACGGCTCTAGTTATAGCAACAATCCGTTTCTTGCCTCAAAGCTCAATGCAGTATTAAACGGCGTCAATAATGCAACAACTAATAATATCGGCGATGTTGGTTTTGACGGTACAGGCGGTTGTTATCTCAACACGTTTTCGACAGCCTTAAAAAGTATTATGGTTGAGCAACGTGTTTACATGCCAAAAAGATATAGCGCAGACGCAACACTAACCAATCACACCGGTTGCGAATGGTTAGGCAGAGGTACATTATTTGCACCGTCTGAGGTAGAGGCTTACGGCGATGTTGTCCACTCACAAAACTCCGCATTAGCACAATGCGAGTGGGAGGGTTACGGTCCTTATTGCCAATGGGATATTTTCAAGACAGCGGCAGGTCGTTTGCTGTTCGGGCGTACGTCCTTTTGGCTTTCGTCTGTCGCTGGTGGCGGATCGACGTTTGCGTGCAGTGTCTCCGGCCACGGTTATGCGCACTGCAACAGCACGACGAACACGTACAATCGCGCGCCGCTCTGCTTTCATATCGCATAGCGTAAGCGAACTTTTGAAAACGGCGCGAGGGCTTTGTCCCTTGCGCCTTAATTCAATTCTCAAGAAAGTATTTATATGACAACGGTTTATAAAAGAAACAGAAAAGAAACAGCAACCCAATATGTTGTAACAGCGCAAGATTTGCAGGTTGCTGTTATTAAGTATATGATGAGCGAAAAATATGTGCCGAAAAAATGGCGCTATATGCTCGCTCACGGTGCTATGAAAACGGTTAGCGATATTTTGGATAATGTGATCGGAAGTTACCGCACTTTTCCTAATACGGAGGAAAGGCTTAACACGCGCCGTCAATATATCGAAAAGGCGATAATCGGCTGTTATCAATTACAAAACCGCCTGCTGTGCATGGTTCGCACTATCGACACGGTTAATGCAAATAATCTTGGGAATATAACGGAATTGCTGCTCGGCGAAATAGAACTTTTAAGCAAAACACTTAAAAATACGCATTTAGTCGGGCAACATGAACAGGTTTAATATTGTTATGTGGCGTACGAACTTTTGGCTTTCGTCTGTCGCTGGTGGCGGATCGACGAATGCGTGCAATGTCAACGGCAACGGTAATGCGAACTGCAACAACACGACGAACACGAACAATCGCGCGCCGCTCTGATTTCTTTTATGCTCGTCTTAGTAGGCTTTTTTAAGCTGAACACAATGCAATCAAAATGAAAGGAATGTTAAACCTAGCGTAATTAACGCAAATATGAGTCTTGACGATGATCGGTGTTACGCCCCTGAAATATGGAGTTGCACTTTAAGCTATTGTGGCGGACGCTTAATTTAAGCCGATACAATTATGAGGTATAAAACCGCCTAACGCCTTGCAAGACTTAATCAATGGATTTGAATATGACAAGAAGACAGTCAAGATTTGAGAAACGAAAAGCTAAACGCGAGGAAAAGCGCGCGGCTTATTTATCGCAATTTGATAATTTTGATATTATTTGCGACCGCAATAATTTGTTTGAGGCAGCTAATGACGCTAAAAAGCATGTTATGTGGAAAGGGACAGTGCAGCGGTGGAGTATTGAACAACTGCTTTATACCGAAAAGCTGCACCGTGATTTGCTTGCCGGCAAAGATGTGAGAAAAGGATTTTCAAGATTTACGGTTTGCGAGCGCGGTAAAGTCCGGCATATCTCGGCTGTCAAATTTTATGAGCGCGTTGTGCAAAAATGCTTATGTCAACGCGTTTTATATCCGGCATACTCAAAGTCTTTAATTTATGATAATTCGGCAAGCCAAAAAGGCAAAGGTGTCAAATTTGCGATTGATCGTATGGTTACGGCGCTGCGCCGGCATTATAAACGTTATGGCTGTGAGGGCTATGCACTGCTGGTTGATTTTAAGGGTTATTTTGAAAATATCAATCACGCAGAACTTAAACGCCTTTATCGTCTAAAACTTAAAGACGAGCGGATTATTAAACTGACGGATAATTTTATTGACGCTTACGGCACAAAAGGCTTAGGGCTTGGCTCGGAAACAAGCCAAATGCATGCAATCTTTTATCCTAATGAAATTGATCACGCGATAACGGAGGGGTGCAAAGACGTTGTGTATGGTCGTTATATGGACGATAGCTTTATCATTGCCAAAGACAAAGCGACAATTGTTAAAGCACTGTCTATCCTCAAGTGGTGGGCGGATAAGCTCAAGATTATTTTGTCGCCGAAAAAGACAATGATTATTAAACTCAAGAATGGTGTTAAATGGCTTAAAACAATGTTTTATCTGGTTAAGGGTAAGATTATTAAAAAGCCTTGTCCTAAAAGCATTATTCTTGAGCGGCGAAGATTAAAAAAGCAAATTGCTGTTTTTAATCGTGGCGAAATGTCAATTTTTGACATAACGCAATCTTTTGAAAGTTGGGCTGGGAGCATGAAACGGCGCAATGCTCGCAGAACAGTATATAATATGCGCCGAATTTTAAGGAGTATATCGATATGACTAAAGATGAAATCATCAACGAAATCAATATCTGCGAAAATGTTTTGCAGCAGCATGATTATATGGCTCGCAAAGTCGCTTTTGAGGTCGCTGAGAAATTAAAAGAACTCAACCCCAGCCTGTCTATGCCTGTGTATGAACAATACAAGGACATGGAGCAAGAGGCTAAAGCATTACGTTTGCGTATCAAAGAATTAAAGCAACAGCTTGAAAATGCCGAAGACTAATCTTGACGAGGCAGTGCTTTCGATTATCAGGGGAAACCTTGAGGGAATAAAAGAAAGCGTCAACCGGCTTTATCAATCCGGCGATATAACGGACGCCGAACTTGCGTCTTGCGTTAATCGCCTGATTGATTTGTCGGATTATAACGAAATTATTGACAGCCGATAAAATCGATTTTGAAATTATCGGTAATTTGTCTTATTATTAAACTGCTTAATTGATTGTTGTTCGTTTTTTATGGAAAAGCGAATAACAATGACAAAAGAAAGAGATATAGACACGCTTGCGCGGACGTTGTACGGCGAGGCGCGCGGCGAAGACAGGCAAGGCAAAATGGCTGTCGCCTGTGTAATCCTCAACAGAGTAAAAAAGCGGAAAATGGCAGGTTATCGAATTATTGACGGTGTAAAAACACCGACAATAGACGCAACCTGTTTAAGACCGTGGCAATTCTCATGCTGGAATAAGAACGATCCTAATCGCGAAAAATGCCTTAATGTAACACCGGCAGACGCAAAGTTTGTGGAATGCTACAATATTGCTATGCTGGCGGTGGACTTTTTGACCGGTAGCCGCGACGATTGGGATATTGTCAACGGTGCAACGCATTATTATAACCCTAAAGCCTGCGCAATGCCGCGCTGGGCGGTCGGGAAAAAACCTTGTGCGGTGGTCGGGCATCATCTCTTTTTTAATAATATAGATTAACGGAGGGGTGTATGCTTAAAGCTGTAAAGGATTTTATTATTGAATTTGGATTTGTCGGCGCTATTTTTGGGCTGCTGTCGGTCTTTTGGTCGCGTGAACAACTATCAACTCGCGATAAAATTAAAAAAGTTTTCGCCTCAATCGCACTAAGTATGATTGTCGGTAGTATCTGCATGGGCGTCAATCTTAACGAATACCTGACTTTTGCAATAATCGGGGGGTGCTGCTCTTTTAGCCGTGAAATTTTTGATACAGTTTCAGGCTTATTAAAACTGCTCGCCGATAAACCTTTGCAAACGATCAAATCTTTAATGGATATTTTAAGAGGGGAACGACATGACAAAGGCGAAAATACTTGATATTATTTTGCGCTTTGTGGCGGTGGCGTTAGCAATCGCCGCTTTTTTGGTTTGGTATAACTTTCAAATCGAAAAACGCGTCAAGGCAGAATGTTCGCTTTCACAAGCGCAAGAAAAAATCGAACAAACTCAAGCACAACAAAAAGAGGTTGAACATGTGGCACATCAGAAAGCTGTTATTTATTCTAAGCCTAACGCAAGCCGCGACAGCTTGCTCGACGAAATGCGTGCAGGTAAATTATAACTTTTGCCCTGTTTATCCTGTTGCCGGCGAGGCGGTGGCTAGTGAATTGCAAAATTTACCGGCTGAAACCTATCCGCATACTTGGGAATGGATCGGGCGAATTGATAAACTGCGGCAGGAGTTGGAACTATGCGAAGAAAAGTAAATATCTTTATTTATCGTCCCGACCTTGCTGCCGTCGGCGTTATCCCTGAATTGTGCCGGACATTGGACGGACAGACTTATTGCGATTGGCAACGTGATCAAAACGAGATTTACCAATTCAAAATTGAACAGGCAAAACATGAAATCGCAAAAAGACAACGGTTCAAGCGGCATTGGGTGGAGGTGTGCTGGTAATGGAAGAAGAATATTTAAATTTCAGCGACTATTCTGCCGAAGAACAGAAAAAAGACGCAAAGCACGCAAAGCGACTCAAGCTTATCCGGCATGCTTATTTGATGAAAGTAGACGGCGAATGGGCGCACTTTATTATCGGGCAAAACGGCGAGAAAATCGACTATTATGATGATCTTAAATTGCCGGAAGTATTTGAGCGATTAAAGCGTAATTTTCCCGAATACACGCCGCGCGTTATTCAAAACGAGGGGCTTGAAAATTATCTGCGCGATAGGCGCGCCGAGTTTAAGAAACGCCGGCATAAACAACTCTCAATTAACTTTAACAAAGGATATGACAATGACAGGTAACGAAATTGAACTTAAGGACGAAGAAAGACAACCGTGCGAAATTCGGACGCGTGTTATGGGGTATCATCGCCCTGTAAGCGAGTTTAACAAAGGTAAAAAATCTGAGTTTTATTCTCGGGTTTGTTTTTGTGAAAGCAAAGCCGTTGCTTTTTCTCGTAATCATTCTAGCGCTGCGGCGTCTGCTGCGTCGTTAGATTGTCATTGCTCGGCATTAGCTGCCGAGTGAGGTGCGGCGGCGTCGGTATTATCCTCTAAGAGCGGCAGCGGATTTTCTAAGCAGGTTATTGCGCTGTCGAGTTTGTTGGGTGCAAGGTGCATATAACGCTTAGTCATTTCGAGTGTGGCATGTCCCATGAGTTCGCTTATTGTGTTAATATCGACGCCGTCCATTGCCAACCATGAGGCAAAAGTATGGCGCAATGTGTGAAAAACAACCTTATTGCGTGGATCAGTAATATCTGTATTGAACAATTTATCGGCAACGCGCTGGTATTGATCGGACACGGCGACAATTTTCTCACTGCCGTCCGTTTTCATAAACAAATAATCGCTCGGACGTTTACCAAAGCAGCGGCGTTGCAACATATCAAAAACAATTTGAGGCATTGGCATGGCGCGATTTATAACGCCTTTAGGATCGCGTACATAAACACGGCGGACGTTAAAGTTTATATCCATTGCTTGCAGCTTAAAAATTTCTCCGGCACGCAAGCCGCAGCAAAGGGCGAGCAGCGCCATGTCATAAACATTGCCGGCAGGCAGGTGCTTAAACAAAAGGCTTGCCTCCTCACGCGTTAAAAAGCGGATTCTACGATTATCAACTTTACATTTCTTGACTTTCTTTATTGGATTGTCGCCGGTATAATATTCGTTATTTTTGGCAGTATTAAAAACGTGGCTGATATAGACAAGCGCTTTGTTTATGCTTGCGGCGGCACGTCCTTTGGCAGCCATGTTTGATTTTATTGTTTCAATATGAATCGGTTTAATTTCTTTGAGTGTCATGTCGCCGATAACCGGTAAGATATGATATTTGTGCATACTTTTTTTATTTTTAAGCTGTTCATCATCAACAAAGATTTTGCAATACACATCTTCAAAAAAACGGCAATAAGTAGTGTTATCTCTTTCTTGCGATATAAGCGCAGCGGTGGCGGCAGCTTTCTCGGCAGCGGCTTGCTCTGATTTTTCTTTGAGGCTGAAAAATCCGGCGCCGGCTTTTATATTGGCTTTTATTTCGCATAAAATATCAAAAGCCTCTTTTTCGCTATGATGTTCACTTTCCCAGCCGATTGCCTCCTCTTTGGTCTTTCCGTTTAATTTGTAGCGTATGAAAAAATAACGGTCGCGGCGTATGCCGTTTTTACGCGTTGGGTGTTCTCGGTATCTGACGCCGGTATATTTAGATTTGAATGTTGCCATAATTTTGCCCCACTATTGCCCCACTTTTTTAATATATTATGATATATTTTAATATTTTCACATATACATATCAAAATACATAAAGTCAAGAGAAATAAAGGGTTTTAACGGTGTAAATATACGTTTATATATTATAATGTACATTGTAAAAAATGCACTCTTAATCAGTGGGTCTGGGGTTCGAACCCCCACGCGCCTACCAATAAAAAAAGTCCGCTTCTTAGCGGGCTTTTTTTGTGTGGGTGTTCGAACTAAAGTTCGCTCTTGCTTGTAAGCTCGTTCCTCGCCAACTGCGCTGCGGTCACTCGTTTTCTAAATTCGCTTCGT